>JAUSQD010000154.1 GCA_030652695.1 Actinomycetota bacterium | reverse complement strand
GCTCGCTCCACATCACCGAGTACATCGCCAGTTCACTGCTGGTTGGACGGCGATCAAGAATCTCGCGAATACGTTGGTATTCATCGGCTTTCAGCCCAAGTTCAGCAAAGGGCTGCTGACGATCTGGCGACTGCTCAGCCTGCGCAACTGTGTCGATGCTCATGCGTTCACAACCGAGGTCAGCACACTGGTGAAGAAGCCGAGGCCGTCGAGTGTGGGGCCAGTGAGCAAGTCGACTGCATGCTCTGGATGTGGCATCAAGCCGACCACATTGCCGCGCGCATTGCGAATCCCGGCAATTTCGCGACGACTGCCGTTGGGGTTCTGGCCGATATAGCGAGCAATCACTCGACCCTCGGCTTCAAGCTCATCAAGGGTGCGCTCATCGGCGACGAAGCAGCCTTCGCCATTCTTCAATGGCACCACGATCTCCTGCCCTTGCGAGTAGCTGTTGGTCCAGGCAGACGTGGTGTCCTGGATGACCAGCGCCTGATCGCGACAGATGAAATGCAGGTGGTCGTTGCGAGTGAGCGCTCCTGGCAGCAGGTGGGATTCGCACAGCACCTGAAAGCCATTGCAGATGCCAAGCACGGGAAGCCCGCCATTGGCTGCGTCAACCAGCTTCGACATCACCGGAGCAAACCGAGCAATGGCTCCGCACCGCAGATAGTCGCCATAAGAGAATCCGCCGGGCAGGACGACAGCATCGACAGCTTTCAGATCAGCGTCCCCGTGCCAAAGAGCGACGGGCTCACCGCCAGCAATGCGAACGGCGCGCGCAGCGTCTGCATCATCAAGTGATCCGGGAAATGTGATGACTCCAATGCGCATGCCTACTGCGCCTCATCGACGATGAGCACGAAGTCTTCGATCACTGGATTGCACAGGAGCTCGCCCGCTATGGCGTGCAATTGCTCGCGCAATTCTGGCGTGACCTCGCCATCGATCTCGATCACGAACTGCTTGCCCTGACGCACATCGGCCACTCCAGTCACACCGAGGCGGCCAAGGGCCCCCTGCACTGCACGACCTTGCGGGTCCAGAATTTCGGGCTTGAGCATGACGTCTACGACGACGCGGGCCACGGGCACTCCTGAGGCTTGGGGACTGCCGGAGTCTATCGGCTGCGGTGAGCGCTCCATGACGACCAGGCAGAGGCCACCATGGCCTCCAGATCCAACTGCGACTTCCAGCCAAGGGTGAGAAGGATCTGCTCGGTTGCTGCAGTTGAAGCGGGCGGATCACCCATGCGACGCGGTGCGACTTGGGCCTGAACATCGCGACCAATCACTGCCGAGATGGTGTTCATCACCTCACGAACCGAGGATCCCTCGCCACGTCCAACATTGAAGGCATCGGCAGCTTGGTGCGCCTCACAGTAGGCAGCGGCTGCGGCATGCGCACTGGCCAGGTCAGCAACGTGGATGTAGTCGCGGATGCAGGTGCCATCTGGAGTTGGATAGTCATCGCCGAAGATCTGCGGACTCTCGCCCTTGTCCAATGCGGCAAAGACCATCGGGATGAGGTTGTTGACGCTGTCGTCTCCAAGATCATCACTGCCAGCGCCTGCAACATTGAAATAGCGCAAGGCCACCCACGAGAGACCCGACGCTGCGCCCTGAGCAGCGGCAAGCCACTCTCCGACCACCTTCGTTTCCCCATATGGGGACTCCGGCTGCAGAGTCGCAGTTTCCGGAATGGGATTTCGCTCGGGGCTGCCATAGACCGCAGCCGATGAGGAGTAGACCAAGCGAGTGACATTGCTCGCGGCCATTGCCTCGAGCAGCGAGAGCATGCCATCGACGTTCTCGCGGTAGTAGCGCAAAGGCTGTTCAACCGACTCACCGACGGCCTTCTTGGCAGCCAAGTGCACCACGCCGTCGATCGCATGATCCTGCAGCACTTGAGTCACTGCCTGGCCATCAGCGACATCGGCCTGTACGAATGCCACGCCTGCGGGAACTCGACTGGCATGTCCAGATGAAAGGTCGTCAAGCACAACTACCGCACGACCACTGGCGAGCAGTTCACGCACCACATGGGAGCCGATGTATCCGGCTCCGCCGGTGACCAGCCAGGTGGTCACGCGAAGCGCTTTCCGGTCAGTCGTTCGTACGCCTCGACATACTTCGCGCGCGTTTGCTCAATGACTTCCTCTGGCAGTGGTGGTGGTGCTTGGCCGCTGGACTTGTCCCAGCCAGATGCGGGTGAAGTCAGCCAATCACGCACGAATT
>JAUSQD010000151.1 GCA_030652695.1 Actinomycetota bacterium | reverse complement strand
AACTCATTTGGCTTTGGCGGTCACGACGTTGCGCTCGTCTTCACAAGCCTGTAATTCTGGCGCTTCCTGCTAGCGTGCGGCGCGTGCTGTTTCCTCACCGTGGACTCAAAGAGATTCACACTGGCCGGGATTTTGAACGACTGATCAACTTCAGCGATGCCGTTGTTGCGGTCGCAATCACGGTCCTCGTGTTGGCGATTGTCGACATTTCGCCCCGCGAGGGCGAAGCCAATGTCTGGGAGATCATTTCCGACAACAGCGGGCAGATCTTCACCTTTTTCTTCACTTTCCTGGTCGTGGGCATCATGTGGCTCGCACACAACAGAGTGCTCAACCAGCTGCGAGGCTTCGACGGACTGACGTTCTGGCTCAACCTGTTTTGGCTGGCCGGGATCGCCTTCCTGCCTTGGCCAAGCTCCATGTATGGCGAGCAATTTGGCTGGGGAGACGCAAGCACCTTGGAACACGGCGGTGGCACCGGCGTGCTGTATTGGGGAACCCTTGCCCTCATCAGCACTCTGGCCTTCCTCATCGCCTGGCATGCTCGACACACCCCTGCGCTACTTGAGCCCAAGGCCAGGGAGGCGCTCGCCGAATCTGGAGGTTTGGGTCAGTTCCGTGGACTGGTGTTCGCGCTGCTGTTCGCCTTGATCGCACTGGTGTCCACGTTCTCGCAGGAATTGGCGTCATGGATGCCCTTCCTGCTCATCCCCGCAAGCATCTTCGTGCGCAGCAGCTCTCCGCTAAATGACGTCGTGGAGCACACGGACAGTTGACCCTTCATGGGCACACCTGAATGGTTCCAACTCCTCGTCCCAAGGCGATCCGATCAGGCGGGCAATCTCTTCTGCCAGGCCATCACCGGTGACGGCCGCTTGGGCCAATGCCGTGCGCAGTCGTTCCTCGGCCACCATGACATCCCCGTGCTCGCCGATGTCGGCACGAAACAGGCCAAGGGTTGGAGTGACGGCGAACCGTTCGCCTGCTCGATTGCCATTGGCATCTTCAGTGACCTCGTAGCGCACGTGCCCAAAGGCCATCAGAGCGCTGGCGATTTGGGAGCCCATGCCCAAAGGGCCCTGCCACAGGAGCTCGGCGCGCACCATATTCGGCGCGATTGGCTGCTCGTTCCAGTCCAAGTGGACACTCGTGCCAAAGACACTGCTGAGTGCCCACTCCAGATGCGGGCTCACAGCTTTCGGGCAGGCGTGTATGAACACCACTCCCCTAGCCGCAGCAACTTCACGAGCAGTGGAGTTGGCGGCCTTGGCCAGCACATGCGTTGTCATCGAGCCTCCCTTGCAACCAGTCGCCTTCCCCAGCCACCGTTGCAAGCCACTCGAATACCTGTGCTCAATCAAGGCACATGCTAACTCTTCACCCAGAAACTGTGCGCGCGGCTCGCGACCCACAGATCAGATCCGCTCCATTGCCGCCAGGACTTCGTTGAGATCCATGGTCACAAAACTCGTTCGGTAGTCGCTAAATCCGTAGGGCATGATCAATTTGCCCCGATGAACAAGACTTCCGCAGGAATACACCACATTGGGAACATAGCCATTGCGTTCATCAGGATTTGGTGTCAGGAGGGGGCTGGACAGGGCGCCGATCATCTTCGAAGGATCCTCGAGATCGAGGAGGACAGCGCTGATGGAGTACTGGCGCATCGCCCCGGCTCCATGGGTGATCACCAGCCAACCCGCCTCGGTTTCGATAGGTGAACCGCAGTTGCCGATCTGGATCAATTCCCAGGGCTGTTTTGGCGACTGGAAACTCCTGATCTCATCCCAGTGATAGCCATCATCGGAGTAGGCGATCGAGTTGGACTCGCGATCCCATCGTGACAGGGCGCAGTAGCGGCCACCGATGAGTCGGGGAAAGAACGCGACACCCTTGTTCTGGACGGCTTTGCCCGTCAACTTCAATGATGAGAAGCAGCGGAAGTCATCAGTCTCCAGCATTCGCGAAACCACGTGGGTGCCATCAAAGCCGGTATAGGTCGCGCGATAGGCAGTCTTTCCGAGGTCGTCTGCCACTCGGACGAAACGCGCGTCCTCGATGCCTCGTCTTTCGTCCGATGCAACGGGCCACAGGACTCGCTCGCTCAACACCGTGTCGTCCTCAAAGTCGACCTCATAGCTGTTGCGGCCTATTTCTTGAAGCCTCTCCACGATGTTGCCCGGGTGGTCAGTCCACTCCGGGCGCATCTTCAACAGATTCAGGCTCGCATTGAGATCCTCGGGTGTGAATTTGTCTGGCAGCATTCCCAGCACAAATTGAATGTCGGCTGAATCAATGCCAGCGTCAATAGCTGACTGCTGAATGAGTTCATTGCGCAGCACGGTGTAGCGATGTGCTCGAGTGGTGGCAAAAGGGCAGGCTGGATCAACCAGCACATTGCCGTCTGGGTCGATCACTCCCGTTCGGAACACCATCGTCGATATATGGCCCTCGCCGACAGCTCTCACACTCATCACGAATCTCAGATGGTCTGGGTCCAATCCCTCTTGATCCGGATGCGCCACGAGTGAGGGATTGAAATAGGCGGCGGCCTCGACGGCATACTCCTGAGTCAGGTAGGCCCCGATCAGCTGTTTGCGCTCCAGGTCAATGGCGTCTTCGTTGTCGATCAGATGTTGGACGGCTGAATAGTGCAGCCCAAACTTCTCTTCCAGATTCCTATGACGTCCGGTGAATCGGGCGACCGTATCGGCCAATTCTTCGTGCACCTGCGTTGCCGAGAGACTCAGACAGCGATCGAGCACATCCTTGGCACGCGAAGTCCCTCGGATCAACTCCTCTTCGCCTGGGATGAAGATCCGACTGATGACCCGTTGCGGGTCACCTTTGAGGATGACTTCAGATCGCTTGACATCAATCGTCACGAGGCCGGGTACTCCCTACTGCTCTGCTGCATCACTGAGAGATAGGCCAAGGTGGATTCTGCTCCGCAGTTCCAATTCGGACCTGTGGGAGTAAGACCGTCATAGCCAGCACCTGTGGCCTGGTCATACATCACGGCCGAAGCGTCGTTGGCGCCCTCAAACCAACGTGCGCCGATTGCCACCGCCTTGAGCCAGTGCTCGTCTCTGGTGACTTCAAATGCAGTCGCACACGCATCGACCAATGCAGCGACTTCAATTGGCTGCTGGTCAAAGGCGGGCAGAGAAACCCCTACCTCCCACCCGGTGGCTGGGATGACTGAGATCCGACCCTCGGACATCTGCAGCGCAAGCAGCCACTTGAGCATGCGCAGCCCCCGCTCGACCGTTTCCTGTTGACCGAAGAATCGCCCTCCAGCGATGAGCAACTCCGGCAGCGCAGCATTGGCATAGGTGAGACGATGTTCAGGCCAGGCTTGGCTTGAGACGAGATTCACAGGAATGCTGCGCAAGGAGTCTTCAAGCAACGCGCACGCATCACTATTCGACGGATAGGCCCGAAGCAGTTCAAGCGCTCCCAGGCCAGCGAACACCATCGATCGCACATGTGTGCTTCGCTGAGCTGCTGACGTGGCGAAGCATTCAAAGGCATGACGGACGCGTATCTCATCTGAATCAAATCGGACGATGCTTCCCCAAGACCAAAGGGCGCGCCCCCAGTGGTCTTCCGTCGTTGCCTGGCCGTGCCAAATGCCCTGCATATCGCAACGATTGATGACCCGCCCGTCCGCTTGCTGGGCCAAGTCCATGAAACGGGCAAGCACATCGATCACTTGCTGGAGGCGAGGGTCCGATGACTGCTCACGTTCCAGAACGATCACCGCGCGTGCGACATCGTCAACGCAGTAGCCGTGCTCGCGTCTGGGCTGATCCATGACGCAGTGTTCGAAGATGCCTGTGCTATCGCACAAGGACAGCAGATGCTCGTAATTTGGCACGTTGCCCACCCGCTGGGTTTGGATCGCCATCAGGCGATCGCAAGCGCAGGGGGGCTGCTCTGCTTGTCGCTGATCGAACCAGCAAGCTCGAGATAGGACTGCCCCACCGCCGGCCATAAGTAGTCCACACTCAATTCGCAAGTCAATGTGCGCATGTGCTCTGCCTGGACGGGATTGTGGTGGATATGGCGCACAGCCTCGGCAATCTCATCGGCGCTCTGATGACTGACGAGCACCCCCGCGCCGCGCCCCAGGACTTCAATCGCGTGTGGGAACCGAGTGGCAATCACAGGTCCGCCGGCAACCATAGCTTCCACGAGCACTCCCGACGTGACTTGATCTCTGGAGTCATAGGGAAGGAGAAATATGGAGGCCGAGGCAATCAGTTGAGCAAGCGCCGAGTCATCGAGGTACTCGTTGACCAGGTGCAACTGGTCTGAAACACCAAGATCGGACGCCAACTGCATCAGACTCTCGCGGTAGCGCTCGCCTTCCAGTGCTACGACGTTGGGATGTGTTCGACCGGCCACGACGTATTGGACTTTCGGATCGATGTCCGAGAGTTTCGCCAATGCCTGGATCCCCCACTCAATGCCCTTGCCTCTGCTGATGAGCCCCCAAGTCAGCAGCCGCGGCCCCGACGTGAAACTCACCGCCTCATCGTTGCGTCTCAAGTCGGGTGAGCCATGGGGAATAACCTGAACCATCTCCGGGGCGACCTCGTAGTGAGCGATGAGATTCTTGCGGGCGATATTTGTCATCGTGACCAGAACCGTCGACGCGGCGATCAAGCCTTGAATGATGAATCGCTGACGCAGCGTTGGGGTCTTCAACACTGTGTGAATCACGGTGATGACGGGAACCCGAACCAAACTCAGCATGTCAAGCAATTCGATGCCATCGTCACCGCCATAGATGCCAAATTCATGCTGTAACACGATCACGTCATAGCTGTTCAGTACCTGACTCGTTCTGGAAATGTCAGCTGAGCTTCGATGCTGATGCACTACGGCATCCGGTCGCATGAACGTGGGACTTTGCGCCAACTGCACCACGTCAACAGCTGAGCCAGCAGAAGTCATTGCGCCCGAAAGGGACTGCGCAAAGGTGGCGATGCCACATTGGGTAGGCGGAAAGGTGCTCATCATGACAATTCGTGGATCCATGTCTGGCGTCTCCAGGCTTCTCAAGGCAACAACGCTGACCTTGACCTGAATGAATTCTTCGGTCTGCGTTGTTGGCATCTGCAGTGGCTCAAATCGAGCAACTGTTGACTAAGCCGCACGTGCACCGAGTTCTAGGGCTCGCAACTTGGTAGTTCGCTAATCGAACAACACCGCTCAGAGGCGATGCGCGCTCGCCTCTGATTTCAGAGGCGAGTCTTCAGTCACGATAGACATGGATGCAATCAACCAGCGATGCAGAAACTTCACCAGCCGAAATCATCCATGAACTGCATTTCCGCGTGCGCGAAAACATCTCAACAATGCAATGAGCATTACTTCGTCATTGCACTTTGAGTGTAGCCGCGAACAGCGACGGCAATTACCGCTTGAGCTAGATGGTCACGCGCGAGGCATGCGCCTCGGCCTCTTGCACAGCCTTGGTGAGCACGCTCAATGCCGCGGTGAGTTGTCCATCCCATTGATCGGCGCGAACGCACCACATCACTGCGTCTTGAGCTTCCAGGACAGCATCACGTGACTCCTTGGAACCATTGGCACCAAGCCTGTCCAGCACGCGAGCAGCAGCGTTGGCCCACTTTTCGGCCAATTGCAGGTGCTCCACCTGCTTTTCCAGTTCGACCATCTCATTTCGGCCACCTGGGGTGTCCTCGGTCACGTCGTGCAGAAGCTGGTTGACTCGATCAACCGCCGCCAGAAGATCAATCTTCATCGCTTCGTGCAGCGCCGAGCGCTTCACATCCAGAGTCAGTTGCTCGCAGGAGGCTTTCACCTCACTTTTTGCGGCAAAGAAGCGGTCGGACTTGCGATGCGGAACCTCTTTGGCCGCAATGCGGCTCAGGCGGGATTTGCCGGAGGATGGCTGAGACATGATCACTCCTTCTCGATCTGACACTTCGATCGGTACGAGTTCATTCAACCCCTTTTATGGCGCGAGCGCACCCTCGGAACGATGTGAGTTTGTACGGATCTTGCAAAGTGCTGTGGCCTTGACATTCAACGGCCTGAGTGGGTCACTTCAACGCTGGACAAGTGAATTGGATTCCAGATCGTCCATATCTTCCAACTCAATTCCCTTGGTCTCTTTGATCTTGCGCAGCACGAACGGAATCGACAGCAGGGCAAACACAGTGAAGATTCCGTAGGCAATACCAAGGCTTTTGCCGGCAATCGGCGGGAATGCCGTGGAGACAATGAAGTTCGCAGTCCATTGAGCCGCAACAGCAAGAGCAAGAGCAGCGGCTCGCATGCGATTGGGGAACATCTCACCCAGGAGCACCCAGACCACGGGACCCCAAGTCGCTGCGAAGAAGGCCACATAGACGTTGAAGGCAACCATTGCCACCACATCCGGGCCGTTCGTCAGGACGGGACTGCCATCAGCGCCGATTGGGGCTGTGCCAAATACGTAGGTCAAGATCGCGAGAGTCAGCACCATTCCAGCTGAGCCCACAAGCAACAACGGCTTGCGTCCGACTCGATCGACGAGGGCAATCGCGACAACGGTGAAGGCGACGTTGACACCTGTGGTGATCAATGAAGTCTGGAAGGCCTGATCTTCAGAGAAGCCAACCGACTCCCAAATGGTGTTGGAGTAGTAGAAGACCGCGTTGATTCCCACGAACTGCTGCAGGGCGCTGAGGATGATGCCTATCCAGACCAGTGGCATGAGTCCGAAGCGACTGCCACGAAGGTCCTTGAATGAAGACCGCTTGTCGCCTTCCATTGACGCGCGAATATCGGCCACCCGCGCATCAGGGTCAACGGTGTAGATCTGGCGCAGCACTGCACGGGCTTGCTCATCCCTGCCACGCTGCACAAGGAATCGTGGAGACTCAGGAAGCCGCAGTGCCAGGAGACCGTAGATCGCGGCAGGGATCGTCATGGACAGGAACATCCACTGCCAGGCCGGCAGTCCAAAGATCCAATCGTTCTGTGCACTGCCCCCGGCAGCATTCAGGATGAGATAGTTGATCAGGCCCGTTGCGAAGATGCCAATGACGATTGCGAACTGCTGCAAGGAGGACATCCGCCCTCGCATCGGGGCGGGTGCAATTTCAGAGATGTACATAGGGGCCATCACGGAGGCGACGCCAATGCCTGCACCACCAACGAAGCGCCAGAAGACAAGGTCATACACCGAGATTGGAAATGCCTGACCAATCGCCGCCGCCATGAAGAGCAGGGCAGCCATCAGCATGACTGGCTGCCGTCCGAAACGGTCGGCCAGATAGCCCGCAAACCACGCACCCAATGCTGATCCGATCAGGGCAACAGACACGACAAAGCCGAGTGCGAAATCGCTCAGAGAAAAGGTCGCCTTGATCGCGGAGGCAGCGCCGTTGATGACAGCTGAGTCATAGCCGAACAGAAAGCCACCCAAGGCGGCAGTAGTTGCCAACCCGATGACGCGACCGGTGCGGTAGTCCGTCTGCATGTGGCTCCCTACGCGAATGTTGAACGCAGTAAACCAAAGGAAGGCCCCCTTGAACACAGGAACACGCGATGAGTCACAGCGACATCGCTGGCAGCTACACGAGTGCTGTGGTGACCTTTGGCTTGGCTATCGCATATGTGATTGCAGTAGTCGCGACAGCAACCACAGCAACCGCAGGCCAGGCTCCGATTGGCTTGGCCAGCGCATGCGAACCCGCGAAGGCCAACACGACTACCCCTTCACTGAGCAGAGCTGGCACTGGGCCGGCGGACTTCCACCATTGACATCCGCACACCGCGGCTCCTGCAAGCAGCACAGCGCCACCAAGCGAGCGATTGTCCGAGGCCTGTGCGGCGCCAAAGCCCGCCACGAGTGTGGCGCCGGCCAACACTGAGGTGAACGCGCGCATCAAGCCCGAGTCGTAGCTGACGGCGTCGCGCGCACCTTGTCGCGCACCACTGACAATCGGAAGAATCGGGTTGCCGGCTTCTTGGCAGCGGCATTCACCGGCCTTGCAACGATTCGAACTGGGTACTCCCCAATGGCAACACCACGAATGGCAGGCAGGATCAATTGACCCTTGGCATTGGAATTGTTGGTTCCCAAAGTCGACCACCTGCCGTTGGCAAAGATCTGCGAGACATAGCGCATCCGTGGCTGCAGGAACTGCACGATGATCTGCTCAGCTGCCAAGCGCTCCACTACGACGACCTGGCTCGTGTCGATCGAAGTCCCCAAAGGCTGGAGCAGGAGACGCGGGGGCGCACTGTCAGCTGTCTCCTGGCTCACGACGATGACGGCCCCACCTCCGACCACTTCAGCCCTCTGGGGGTTGGTTGTCTCAGTTGGAATGGGGATCAGTGTCTGTGTCGCCGTAGGTGTTGGCGTCGGGCTTGGAGTCGGGGTAGGGCTCGGGCTTGGGCTCGGAGAAGGCGGTTGCGGCGTCACTGTGGGCACTGGGCAGGGCGGCTGTCCATAGTCATTGCACGCTGCCTGTGCGGCCGGCGATGTCAGCGCCATAGCGAGCACGACGCCACCAACGACGGTGCCGACCTGCAACGCCATGACCTTGCGCACGCCTACCCCCAATGATGCCTACCGAGAACGATCGGAGTCTACCTCGCTGCAGGCCAATCGATCCGATGCCTGAGAAGGCGAATTCGACCGATCACGGCAGCTCACACTCATTCTTCAGCGAGCACTGATGTGATCTGCTCGGAAAACACCGGCTCCTTCACCACTCCGATGATGCGCACGGCGATTCGTCCCTGAGGATCAATGATGAGAGTGCTCGGCAAGGCACCCGGGGGGACACTGGGCACCGAAGCGAGCAGAACCCCCTTCGGATCAACGATGCTCGGGTACTCAACACCATGGGTCTTCGTGTAATCCTGAGCAGCGGCATCCTGATCTGTGACGTCCAGCCCCACGAACTGCACATTCTGGCTTGCAAACTTCTTGGAGGCCTCCACCAATGCCTCAGCTTCCTCGTTGCATGGTTCACACCAAGAGGCCCAGTTGTTCAGCACGACGACCTGCCCACGAAGATCAGCGATCGCCAGGTTCCCGCCAGACAGGGTCCTGCCAGCAAGAGGGGGCAGATCCACGCGATCGCCTTGTGCGTACACAGTCACGCCGACTTCTTGCGATACTCGAGAACCGAGTGGATCTCTTCCGCAACCGGACACGACCATGGCCGCACAGAGCAGGCCGAGCAAGACACGCTTCACTGTCCAACGCTCACTAACGCGGCAACTCCGAGGCCTGCACCCATTGAATCTTCATCCCCTGCGTGTCCTCTTGCTTGGTCCACGCCAGATTGCCTTCGCGTCGCGCAATTGCGATGCCATCTGCCTCCAGACGGCGACAGGTGTCCTCGAGATCCGGCACCGACAGACAGAAGGAATCAAATTGGTCTCGGCGCACATCGTCTGCTGCTCTTTTCGCCAGTCGAATGACGACATCGTGCATCTGCAGGTCGATGACTTCTTCCCCTGCAGCGCGAGGCAGTCCCACTACTTCGTTGGACACCAGGAGATTCGTCAGCACCTCGGCGGATTTGGATGGATCACTCACCGCCACAGTCAGCCAGGCGAGGTTTGCTCCCTGCACCACGCTGTCTGCTGGACGCGGAGCGAGGTGCGCCTCATCATCACGCGGGTCAAAGGTGAACTCGGTATCGGTGATTTCAATCAGCAGACCAGCGGTATCCGCCGGATGGATGAAGAAGTGCCGGCCCGCAATATCGACGCCCGTGATTCGCAGTTCCGCACGACGAAGGAGTGACTCAGTCTTCCAGATGTCATTGACTGTCCAAGCAACCGAATGCAGCCCTGGTCCATTGCGGGCTACAAAGTGACCGAGAGGTCCGACTTCGTCATCGGCAGCAAAGATACAGATCGGCATGGTGCCCAGCCACAGCATCTCCGAACTTGCGGCACCAGATTCATTGGAAGCAGGACCTGTGTGCCCAAAGGGAATGCCTTGAACCTGACGCATCCCTGAGTCGAGTTCAACCGCGCCCAGCACCCTCTTCAGCCACGGCACATAGGCATCTTCCATGCGTGCGGCCAAGCCGAGTCGGTGGAAGTATCCGGGCTCGATAGGTGGGGCCAGGGTCGGCTCAGCATCAGACATCTCTACTTCTCCCATTCGCGAGCGGCAACACGAGAGCAGCGTAGGCCGAAGCGGGGTTCCATGTGTGGCGAGTTGCCGCTGACACGTTCAATGAGCCGAGTCGTGCAAGGGTTCAGGCATGAGCGACGGGGGTCTGAGGCGCACCAGTGGCCTCCTGCTTGGCGCCAGCCATCCAGCGCCAGCACTTGCCGTGACAGTTGTCGTGTCACTGCTGGCGTGGCGCACTGGCTGGGAGTCAACCTCACTCGCAATCTTCGTGCTCGCCATGCTCTCCGGACAGCTGAGCGTCGGTTGGAGCAATGATGCACACGACGCCAATTTGGATACCGCTGCACATCGACAAGACAAACCAGTGGTCGCCTCATCGCTCAGCGTGCAGCTGCTCTGGAGATGCGCGGCGGGAGCGCTCATCATCAGCGTGCTTGCCTCATTCGCCGCAGCAGGAGCTGCTGGCGCGTTCCATGTGGTGAGTCTGGCCGCGGCATGGACCTACAACTTGCGCCTCTCGCGCACCGGCTGGTCCTGGCTTCCCTACGCGATCGCCTTCGGACTGATTCCTCCGTTCATCACAGCAGGACTCGACCCGGCACAGCGGCCAGCCTTGTGGTCGATCTTGGTGTTCATGGCGATCGGTGTGGCAGCCCACTTGGCGAACGCAGCTCAGGATTCATTGAGCGATGCCGAGTACGGCTACACCACAGCAGCCATCAGTTTGGGCGAACGAAGGACGAAGGTACTGGCGCTGGCACTTCTGCTGCTGGGAACCGCTCTGCTCGTTTGGCAACTGTGGGAATTCAACTCTGCACTGGCAATCCTCACCGCGATCCTCAGCGCCTCCATTGGCGCAGTGGGCTATTGGAGAACTGCGCTGTTCTTCAAGGCAATCCTGCTGCTTGCTCTCGCGGACGTGGCCCTGCTCCTGCTCTCGGATGTCTCAATCCTCAGTTGAGCAGGAATCCAGAAGCCGACGTCGCTGATCGAACCTGCTAGAGAACCTTGGACAGGAACGCCTTCGTGCGCTCATGCTGTGGATTGGACAGCACATCGCGGGGATTTCCCGATTCAACCACGACGCCTCCATCGATGAAGACCAAACTGTCGCCGACTTCGCGTGCGAAACCCATCTCATGAGTCACCACGATCATGGTCATGCCATCAACGGCCAGTTGCCGCATCACATCGAGCACATCACCCACAAGTTCTGGGTCCAGGGCAGAGGTTGGCTCGTCAAAGAGCATCAACTTCGGCTCCATCGCCAGGGCGCGAGCAATGGCGACTCGTTGTTGTTGTCCGCCAGACAATTGGCGGGGGTAGGAGTTGGCCTTGTCGGCTAGACCCACGCGCTCAAGCAGAGCCGTTGCCCGCGCGCGGACTCGATCGGCAGGCTCGCCCTTCACTCGCAGAGGTGCCTCCATGATGTTCTGCATCGCTGTCATGTGCGGAAAGAGATTGAATCGCTGAAAGACCATGCCGATCTCACGACGCTTCTTGGCTGCATCGCGATCGCGAAGCTCATGGAGTTTGCCGTTCATCTCGCGGTAGCCCACGAGCTCGCCATCGACGGACAGACGACCGCTGTCAATTTTCTCCAAGTGGTTGATGCAACGCAAGAAGGTGGACTTTCCGGATCCTGAGGGACCTACCAAGCAGAACACTTCCCCGCGTTGCACTTCCAGATCAATGCCCTTCAGCACTTCGAGTCCGCCGAAGCGCTTGTGCACACCTTCGGACTTCACCATTGGCGTCGTCATCGCACACCACTGTTCGGGTCAAGCAGAGTCGATGATGGAGGTGGTGGCGTCTGATGGAACTTGAACAGGTTCTTGCGCCACCGTTGCATGAAACTCTGCTGGATGTGACTGGATGATCCACGCCCGTAATGCCGCTCCACGTAGAACTGGCCGACAGTCAAAATGGAAGTCAAAATGAGGTACCAAATGCTTGCCACGATGAGCAGCGGAATCGTCTGGTAGGTACGGGCGTAAATCTGTTGAGTGTTGTAGAGCAGTTCAGGCAGGGCGACAACACTGACGAGCGACGTGGTCTTGAGCATGCTGATCACTTCGTTGCCAGTGGGCGGGATGATCACCCGCATCGCCTGCGGCAGCACAATGCGGCGCATGGTCTGAGCCCGACTCATGCCCAGCGCCGACGAGGCCTCCCCCTGGCCTTCATCAACGGACTGGATGCCAGCCCTGGCGATCTCAGCCATGTAGGCACCCTCATTCAACGCCAGACCCAGGAGCGCTGCCATGAACGGAGTGATGACGTCGTTGGTGTCCCAACTGGCAAAGGTCGGGCCAAAGGGAATGCCAATCGAGAGCATGGGGACAAGCGCGGCAAGGTTGAACCAGAAAATCAACTGGACCAGCACTGGCGTGCCGCGGAAGAACCAGATGTAGGCCATCGCCACGTTCGAGAGCACTGGATTCGGCGAGAGTCTCATCACTGCGAACATGACGCCAAGGGCCACACCAACAATCATCGCCACGATCGTGATCCAGATCGTTGCCCAGACACCTTTGAGAATCTGACTGTTGAACAGGAACTCCCAGACCACATCCCATGAGAAATTCGGATTGGTCGCGGCCATGTTCAGGAACATTGCAACAAGCACGAGGATGACAGCGGTAGCGATCCAGCGTCCGGGATGACGAACAGGAACGGCCTTGATCGGTTCAGTCGAATCGCTCAAGGCCGTTCCCTTCTAAAACAAGCTGATGGTGGGCGCCGCCTGAGGTCACGCCCACCTTCGTGAGCAACTAGGACTTCGGATTGATCTCGGCCGTCGTCAGCGTGCTGGATTCCAGGTCGTACTTCTCAGCGATCTCCTGATACCGGCCGCTGTCGATCAGCGACTGGATGGCGGCCTGCACAGCCGGTGCAAGACCGCTGTCCTTGTTCATCAAGACACCCAGCAGAACGGAGTTCAACGGAGTGGCAACGGTGAGTTCGAACTTGCCATCGGACCCCTGAGCGATCGCCGCCGCATTGGCGGTGTCAGAGACCAGCGCGTCGACCCGGCCGCTGGCCAGGGCAATTGGCATCTGATCTGAAGCCGCAATGACGGTGAGTGCAATTTCCGGTCCGCCAGCATCAGCGCAGATTTTGGAGAGTTGAGGCATGGTCACCGTCTCCTGGGTGCTGCCCTTCAGGACCCCAACCTTGGTGCCACAGATCGACTTGTCGAGATCAATGCCCATGGGGTTGCCCGCAGGCACGACACCGGAATCACCTGAAGTCAGGTAGGACACGAAGTCGACTTCCTTGATGCGCTCCGGTGTGATGGTGAACGAGGAGATACCCAGGTCGTAGCGGTTGCTCTGCACCGAGGGGATGATCGAGTCAAAGGTTGCATTCTTGATCTCAGGGGTCAGACCCATCAATGTCGCAATGTCATTGGCCATGTCGATGTCGAAGCCGGTCAGGGTGACGCCATCAGCCTCGGTGTATTCCATCGGCGGGTATCCAAGTTCGGTGCCGATGCTCAGGGTCCCGGCAGCCGCAATCTCAGCCGGCAGGAGCGCTTGAATCGCTGGATCAACGGCCACGGTCATCGGGCCTGCGACACTGGATTCAGATGGCGAGGGCGAGGCGTCTGTTGATCCGGAATCCGAGCTGCACGCAGCAAGGGTCAGGATCAGCGACGCAGCAAGCGCCACTGAGGCTCCGAACTGTGTCTTGCGCAAACCGAGCATGAATCCTCCTTCGTACGTCCGAGCACTGTGCCCGAACGATGGGGTTTCCCCCGGGTGCTTGCCCTTCTCGCGATCGAGAAGCCGTCCATCACCCTGCGATGTCCGCCGCTACCGCTGCTTGAGCCATGAGGCCGGCGCGCTGAGTGCTTGAGCGAGACTGTAAGCCAAATTTCAGCAATTCAAAGGCATTCTTGCGCTCGTTGAGCACCGTGGCGAGGCCGCGCAGCAATTCATCCATCGCCCGGGCCCGCTCCTGGCAAAATCGGGGCGAAGAGCGCGCCGATATTGGACCCCCGCAACTGATCCTGGACATCACGCAGCGAGCATCCCGTGGACACGTGAACCCACTGTTGCCTTCGCGTTACACGCTTAATTCCGTGTCCGGCGCAACAAAATGATTCGCGCGGATGCTTCGTGATTATTCTTCACCCATGTCACAGTTACGACACGGAATAGTTCAATAATGCCAATACGTTTGCTTTATCCCACTATTGGTGTCACTCTGCTTAATGAAAGCCACGGCGATACTCGCAGTTGACTTTCAGGCGAGGAGAATCGGCCGCGGTCTGCGGCGATCGGTGAGGACTAGACCCACCCTTGCTTCTTGAGAGGCCCGCGTTCGTATCCAAGTTCTGCAGCGCACTTTTGCACTGCAGAGGCCGAATGCACGCAGAGGCGGCAAGTATGAATACACGTTCCAATACTCGAGGCGCAAGAAAAGCAAAAGGCCTCGCATCAACCAGTGTGACCCTGGCAATCGTCGGCGGACTTATCGTTGCATTTTCGGTGAACGCCCTGGCAGCCACCAGTGTCGGACTCGGCACGGCGGACAGTTTCGGCGTCCTGGCCGGCTCCGGTATCACGAATACCGGCCCAACGACCATCAATGGTGACATCGGTACCTTCCCCACGACGATCATCACAGGGCTGGGGAGCATGACCATCAACGGCACCAATCACGCTGGTGACGCCGTCACCCAAGGTGCAAAGAATGACTTGATTACCGCGTACAACGCGGCTGCTGGACAGGCGAGCAACCAGACCATCAGCGCTGACCTCGGGGGTACAACACTGGTCTCTGGCGTGTACACGTCTGCGACTTCTCTTGGCCTCACCGGCACCCTCACCCTCAATGCCGCCGGCAACCCCAACGCTGCGTTCATCTTCCAAGCTGGCTCGACCTTGACCACTGCAGCTGGCAGCCGGGTGGCGCTCATCAATGGCGCCCAGGCCTGCAATGTGTTCTGGCAGATCGGCAGCTCGGCGACTCTTGGCACCACGACCGACTTCAAGGGCAACATCCTGGCGATGACCTCGATCACCTTGAATAACGGTGCCGAGGTTGAAGGCCGTGTGCTGGCCCGCGATGGAGCAGTGACGTTGGATACCAACAGGGTTATCCGTCCAACGTGCAATAACTCCAGCGGTGGTACTCCGGTGGCCGAGATTGTCTACGCCGCCAATATTGGCCCGCTGGCTCAAGGTCTGGTGTGCCCCTGGGGCGGTCAGTTTGATGGCTTCGGGCTCTGCAGAGGTTCCGGCGCGAACTCGCTGATGAACCCGTCACCGACACCAACACCATCGGCAACACCGGCAACTAGCCCATCGGCGACACCGACAGCAACGGTGTTGACGACAACGGCTCCGACTGCAACGCCAGCAGCAACGCCGGCCGTAACGCCAACGCGCAGGCCTGTGGTGCTCACGCAGATCCTTCTCAAGCCTCAGGGTGGAGTCGAGACCGGCCGATATGGACAGCGGTAGAGCAACAATCCAAGGTTCTGGAGTCTGAGGGCTGTCGCTACTCGCGGGAGTGCAATCGCGAGTAGCGCGGCCTTGGTCATCGCTCTTGGAGCATCAACCGCGCAAGGCGCATGCAACGACTACGGCCAAGCGCCATGTCCCGCTGCAACGGTCGCTGAACAGCCTGTGGGGCCGAATTCAACTCCACAGGCGACACCAAGCCCGCCTACCGAGTTCATTGCTCCCCTACCAGCCGAAGCCCCGTTGCCTGTTCTCCCGAGCGGAGTACAGGTGGCAAAGAAGCCCGTGGGTCCGATTGACGTCGGCAATTAGCCACAGTGAGGAATTATTGATGCGCCACTCGAGAATGACTGCACTCCAACGCACGTCCGTTGGGCGCAGAGTCTCCGGGCGGCGTGCGCTCAAGACCATCGCAGCGATTGGGACAGTGGCGATTGCCCTCACCATCAGTGGGTGCATGCCGTACTCATCAGCACTTTCCAATGCCGGTGCCGCCCTGCCGTTTGGTGAGTCTGTCGTTCGGCCTGACTCACGATCCGCTCCCGACCGCATCAGCATCCCAGTCATCGGTGTGAACGCCTCGCTGATGCGATTGGGGCTGAGGTCAGATCGCAGCCTGCAAGTACCGCCCAATGCCTACACCGCTGGCTGGTACACAGGCGCTCCGCAACCGGGTCAGATTGGGCCAGCCGTGATCGCCGCGCATGTTCGCTGGAATGGAACTGCCGGGGCCTTCGCGAAGCTTTCCAAGTTGCAACCGGGCCATCGGATCATCGTCTACCGAAAGAATGGCACTTCAGCCGTCTTCAGTGTCGAACGAGTCAAGAGTTTCAAGAAGGATAGGTTTCCGACCAATCTGGTCTACGGGAATCTGAACTACGCGGGTCTACGGCTGATCACCTGCGACGGACTGAACGCCAGCAATAAGAATTACCTCGCCAATCTTGTCGTGTTTGCCCGACTCGTGGACAAGGCATAAGCAACGCACTATTTGGGTACTGCATTGCCAATCGATTTGGCAGCAAGGATCCCGAATCCATCGGCGGCCGAGACTTGGCCTCCGTAATACATGATCCAGGAGTTCTTGCCGACGTTGACGATGTCTGAATCCCCGCCGCCTGCCACGATGAACTGCTCATTCTTGAAGTTGAGTCCATCAGTACTTGTCGAGGCAAAGATTCCGTACGAACTGCCGCGATCTGTCGAGTAGTACAGGGCAATCTTGCCTTTGGCATCGATCAAAGCAAAGGGATGCGAGCCGCTCATCTTGAGTTGCGGACCGACGGTCCAGTGCAGCATGTCGGGACTTGTCGCGGTCTTCATGATGCGCTCGGCGTGCACTCCGGGCTTCTCAAGATTGGAGAAGTATGCGCGGTACAACTTGCCCTGCTTGATGACCGAGATGACTCCAGGCTCGAATCCTGCTTGAGCGGTGGTGAGCACAACCCCCTCATCGACAAAGGTCAGACCATTGTCCTGACTGATGGCGGAGCTGACGCCGCCTGCATTCGTGGTGAACAGCCGAACTGCGCTAGGGCCAACCCGCACCACGCGTGGCTGGCCTGCCATGGTTGGCAGCGGAAACGTTGGTTCAGCGACAAACTTCAAACCTGTGGCATCAGACGACGTATCCGATCGCAAACCAGAAGGCGCC
>JAUSQD010000069.1 GCA_030652695.1 Actinomycetota bacterium | reverse complement strand
GGGTGTCCTGAGCGAACAGGAGCCATTGATCAGTGCGAATGGGAGCGTGAAACCACATGGCGTGGTCGATCGAGGCCATCTGCAGTTGATCCTGCAGATGCATATTCGGGCTCAGCGCGGTTGGCACCATCGTGAGGTCGGAAAGGTAGGTCAGCGCGCACGCCTGAATCAAAGGATCCTCAGGGAGTTCTTGCCGAATGCGCACCCACGCCATGCGCTCGTAGCGACCGTCCTTCATCTCGACTGCCTTGTCCTGGTCAAACAGGCGCAGGTCGATCCACTTGCGAGACGTTTCCAGATCCTCGGTGCGGGGATCGCTGCCGTCAGCTGGACCGTGTCCCATCATGGTGTCCGGCGAACCATCTTCGGGCGGGGGAGCGAGCGGCATCTGGAACTGATGCTCAGGGCCTGGATCAATGGTGGAGAACGAGGCGGTCATCAAGAAGATCGTCTCTCCGTTTTGGACCGCGCGAACGATCCGGGAGGAGAAGGAACCACCTTCGCGCACACGCTCAACCAGGTAGGTGATGCGGTCCTCGCTCTTGCCCGGGCGCAGAAAGTAGCCGTGCAGTGAATGCACCCGACGCTCGGGATCATCGACCGTCATACCGGCGGCCATGACGGACTGCGCGGCCACCTGCCCGCCATATGTGCGCAGAGCACCGCCAACGCGGCTGTGGCCAGTGAAGATGTCGCGATCGATTCTGCGTAACATCAAGCGATTGGTGAAGTCCGCCTTCACGACAGGGACAGGTTCAGTCAGATCACGAGGCGCGGATGTGGCGGTCACAGGCCTAGCCTAGTGATGATCACACGTGCTGACTTCTGGCTCAAAGGCCATCACACCTCCGAAGCGCGGGTCAATTCAGCCAGTTCAGCATCGGTGAGAGTCAGGCTCGCCATCGGAAGCAATTCGGCGAGTTGATCCAGATTTCGAGCACTGGCGATTGGCGCGGCAATCGTTGGCTGAGCGTGAAGCCAGGCGAGTGCCACCGCTGACAGGGGGACACCGTGATTGGCCGCGACAGCATCCATGGCAGCCAGCACAGCGAGACCGCGTTCATCGAGCATCTTGACAGCTCCGCGCGCACGGGGGCTGTCGATCCGCTCTGAATCGGGGCGGTACTTGCCGGTCAGGAATCCGCTTGCAAGTCCGAAGTACGGTGCATGCGCCATTCCCTCCTTCGCCACAACCTGACGAACACCTTCTTCATACTCGGCGCGCTTCATCAGGTTGTATTCGTTCTGGAGCACGCGGTACTTCGCAAAGCCATTGGCTTCGCTGATGTCCAGGGCTTCTTGGAGGCGAGCGGAGTTGAAATTGGATGCGCCGAGATAGCGGACCTTGCCGGCCTTCACAAGTGCGTCATAGGCCCCCAGGGTCTCTTCCTGAGGGGTCTCCTGGTCGTCCTGATGTGAGTAGTACAGGTCGATGTAGTCAGTCTGCAGGCGGCGAAGGGAATCAGCCGATGCCAAGGCGATGTTCTCGGCTGACAAGCCCTTGCGACTGGCCAGGCTTCCAACCTTGGTCGCAATCACCATCTGATCGCGATTGCCACGAGCCTTCATCCAATTGCCGATGATGGTTTCGGATTCACCACCTTCATATCCCGGCAACCAGCCGTTGTACGCATCGGCTGTGTCAATGAAGTTGCCGCCCGCTGCTGCGTAGGCATCGAGGATCTCGAAGGAGGTTGCTTCGTCTGCAGTCCAGCTGAAGACGTTGCCTCCAAGGCAGAGTGGGTAGACATCGAGTTCGGTATCCGCAAGTTTGGCCATGCCTCGCATCGTGCCGCATATCGCTAGAGAGTGTGAGCGATATCGGATCGTATGTAGCGAAAGTCCGCAATCGCCCTTCCCTGTTCCAGCCCGAGGGATTCGTATTTGGTGACTGGACGCCAACTGGGCCTTGGCACTCGACCTCCCAGCCAGTACTCAGAGTTTCCCAGAGTGATGTCAATGTGCTCTGCGTATGGCGCCCAGTCGGTAGCCAAATCCCAGGTGCCGTGTGGATGCACACGGTCAGCTATCAGTCGAGCACGGTCAGGCTGCACCAGCCGTCGCTTCTGATGTCGAACCTTGGGCCAAGGGTCGGGGAAGAAGGTGCGGACCCCCGCCAGGCATCTGGATCCCAGATGGTGCTCAAGCACATGCATGGCATCGCCAGCGATGACGCGGAGGTTGGTGAGCCCTGCTTCGTGGATGCGGCCGATGAGATCGCCAACGCCAGGCGTGTGGACGTCCACTGCGAGAAAGCCGAGTTCTGGCTCCTGCTCAGCCATCTGTGCCGTGGTGATGCCAGTGCCGAATCCAATCTCGAGCATTACAGGTCGGCCGGCGAACAATGACTCCAGATCTATTACTCCCTCCGGTGTCACAAGGAATTCGCTGTCTTGCGCCAATCCGCGCGCCTGCCGAGTGGTGAGTCGTCCGCGACGAGGCTTGTACGTCCGGATAGGTGGGTGGGCAGATGGTGTGGTCATGGGACTCTGCGCTCGTTCATTTGCAGCCAAGGCTCGCACATGGACCGGACATCGAGTGGCCCAGTGCACGGACGAATGGCGGCCCGTTGGTGTGCAATCCTGAGCAGGTGTCTGAGCTGTCATTCGAAACGCTGGATCAACTGCGACAGCGTCGCAGTGCCAAGTGGCAGGCATTTGGACCCGATGTCATCCCGGCCTGGGTTGCCGAGATGGATTTCTCCATGGCACCCCCCATCTCCAAGGCGCTTCACGCTGCCATCGATCGGTCAGACACTGGCTATGCATGGCCTGAGGCGGTGGGAGAGGCGCTCGCTGTGTTTGCAGCGACTCGATGGAGATGGCTGCTTGATCCCACAAATGTGATCCCAGTCGCCGACGTGCTCACTGGAGTTGGTCATACATTGATCGCGTTGACGCAGCCTGGTGATGCAGTGGTGATCAACAGTCCGGTCTACCCGCCGTTCTTCACAACGGTCACCAATGTGGCCCATCGAACTGTGGTCGACGTGCCACTGGTGTGGGACGGCGTTCGCCATGTGCTCGACTTCGAAGGGCTCGAACGTGAGTTTGCTCGGCCCGAGGTCACGGTCTATTTGATGTGCAGTCCGCAGAATCCGACGGGCTTGGTCTTCAGCAGATCAGTGCTTGTTCAAGTCTCCGAGTTGGCTGCCGCCCACGGAGTGATCGTCGTTGCCGATGAAATCCATGCACCGATGACCTATCCAGGTGTCGAGTTCAGCCCCTATCTATCGGTGAGTGGGGACAGACCGGCGGTTTCAGTGATTTCGGCATCGAAGGCGTGGAATATCGCTGGCTTGAAGTGTGCGCAGGTGATCACCAACGATTCTGAAATTGCCGCGCTCCTGCGAGCTCGCATGCCGCAAGAGGTTCAGCACGGCGCGGGTCATCTGGGCTCCATCGCTGCGTTCGTCGCCTATACCGAAGGTCAGCCCTGGCTGGATGCAGTAGTGGCGCACTTGAGGGAACAAGCCGAGTTGCTCAAGTCACTCTTGGCCACGCACCTGCCGTTGATTCATTGTGAGCAGCCCATGGCCTCGTATCTGGCTTGGTTGGATTGTCGAGCGATGAATCTGGGAGAGGATCCGGCGGCCTTCTTCTTGGAACATGCGCGAGTTGCCTTGAACTCTGGACCGACTTTTGGACCAACCGGAACTGACTTTGTGCGACTGAACTTCGCCAATGCTCCGGAATTGCTCACCGAGATCATCACGCGAATGGGTGGCGCCGCGCGATGATGTCGGTGGTCAGACGTGAGCCATCCCACGTTTGTGCCGACTTAGCCGGATTGCACCTGTGCAGTTAGTCACAAGAATCGCTCGGATGGGCTTTTGGGGGTGTGCGCACTCAAAAAGTGGAGCATCCTTAGTCCAGTTCCGTTACTCAATGAGGAGTGTTCATGTCGGTCCCTGGTCTTGAGAATCCGCCAACGCGAAACAAGCAATTGCTCGAGTGGGTTGAAGATATGGCAGCACTCACCCAGCCAGCTCGAGTCGAGTGGTGCGACGGCTCGCAGGAAGAGTGGGATCGCCTCACCCAGCAGATGGTCGATGCCGGCACATTCATTCGGCTGAACCCCGAGATCCGCCCGAATTCCTTCCTCGCCCGTTCCAGCCCAAGCGATGTTGCTCGCGTTGAAGACCGCACCTTTATCTGTTCGCAGCGCGAGGCTGATGCCGGACCGACGAACAACTGGGCAGATCCCACGCAGATGCGCGCGAAGATGACCGATCTCTTCGCCGGCTCGATGCGCGGTCGCACGATGTATGTCATCCCATTCTCGATGGGTCCCTTGGGTTCTCGCATTGCGCAACTCGGCGTTGAGATCTCTGACTCGCCTTACGTGGTTGCCAGCATGCGCATCATGACTCGCATGGGTCAGGCTGCACTTGATGTCATCGGTGAGCATGGTGACTTTGTTCCTGCGATCCACACCGTTGGCTACCCGCTGATCGATGCCGAGGGCAACGAGCGCCCAGATGTTGCCTGGCCGTGCAATGACACCAAGTACATCGTGCACTACCCCGAGACTCGCGAGATCTGGTCCTACGGTTCCGGCTACGGCGGCAACGCGCTCTTGGGCAAGAAGTGCTTCGCCCTGCGCATCGCTTCTGCCATGGCTCGCGACGAAGGCTGGCTTGCAGAGCACATGCTCATCCTCAAGCTCACTTCACCCAAGGGCAGCGTGCGCTACATCACTGCTGCGTTCCCATCGGCTTGTGGCAAGACCAACCTTGCAATGCTGGAACCCACCGTTCCGGGTTGGAAGGTTGAAACTGTGGGTGATGACATCGCATGGATGCGCTTTGGAGACGACGGTCGCTTGTACGCCATCAATCCAGAAGCTGGCTTCTTTGGAGTAGCTCCTGGCACTGGCATGGAAACCAATGCCAATGCGGTTCGCAGTTTGGATGCCAACTGCATCTTCACCAACGTTGCGCTGACTGATGACGGCGACATCTGGTGGGAAGGCTTGACTCCGGAGGCGCCAGCGCACCTGATCGACTGGAAGGGCAATGACTGGACTCCTGAGTCCGATGACCCATCCAGTCACCCCAACGCACGCTTCGCAGCCCCTGCGAGCCAATGCCCATCGATCGCCCCGAACTGGGAGGACCCAGCGGGTGTGCCAATTGATGCAATGCTCTTTGGCGGACGTCGTGCGACAAATGTTCCGCTGGTGACCGAGTCCTTCGACTGGCAGCATGGCGTGTTCGTCGGCTCAAGCGTCTCCAGCGAGATGACTGCAGCAGCTGTCGGCGGCATGGGCCAGTTGCGCCGCGATCCGTTCGCAATGCTGCCCTTCTGCGGCTACAACATGGCCGACTACTGGGGTCACTGGCTCAAGGTCGGTGCCTTCACCACTCCGGACAAGTTGCCACGCATCTACTCAGTGAACTGGTTCCGCAAGGATTCAGACGGCAAGTTCATGTGGCCCGGCTATGGCGAGAACTCTCGCGTGCTTGAGTGGATCGTGCGTCGTCTTGATGGCGAGGCCGAAGCAGTGGACACGCCGATCGGTCGAGTGCCTGCTGCAGGAGATCTCAATGTCGAGGGACTGGACATCAGCACCGAGAAGCTCGCAGATCTCTTCGCCATTGACCCCAACACCTGGTTGGCCGAAGCAGACCTCACCGAGGAGTACTACCTGCAGTTCGGGGATCGGGTTCCAGAGGCACTGCATCTGGAACTTGCTGGCCTGCGCGAACGGCTGAACAAGGCCTGAGCGGGATCGCCTTCAGGCCATCGTTGCGACAAGCAGAGCCTTGATTGAGTGCATGCGGTTTTCAGCTTGATCGAAGACGATGCTTGAGGGGGACTCAAACACGTCGTCGGTGACCTCGACCCCGTCGATCAGCCCGAATTGATCGGCGATCTGGCGACCTACGGCTGTGCTCTGGTCGTGATAGGCCGGCAGGCAGTGCATGAACTTTGCCTCAGGGTTGTTCGTCAACTGCATGAGACTTGAGTCAACGCGATAGGGCCGGAGCAGATCCACACGCTGGACCCACACTTCCTTTTCCTCGCCCATGGATACCCAGACATCGGTATGGACGAAGTCAACGCCCGACAATCCTTCAGCAGGATTGTCGGTGATGGTGATGCTTGCCCCACTGAGAGCGGCCCGCACATGAGCCAACTCTTGTACTTCAGCATCGGGCCACAAACTGCGCGGGGCCACGATGCGTACATCGGAACCCATGATTGCTCCCATGACCAGGAGCGAGTTGCCCACATTGAAGCGCGCGTCGCCCACATAGGCATACCGAAGTGGACCGCCCGATGCGTGATGCTCCTGCATCGTCATGAAGTCAGCCAGCATTTGCGTGGGATGCCAACGATCGGTAAGCCCGTTGAACACCGGCACTGCTGAGGCCTCAGCCAACTGGACCACAGTGGAATGTTCAGCACCTCGGTATTGGATGCCGTCGAACCAACGATCCAGAACCCGGGCGGTATCAGCAATGGATTCTTTGTGACCGATCTGTGAGCTCGCCGGATCAAGGATTGAGACCTGCCCACCCTGATCCTTCATTGCCAGTTCAAAGGCCAGTCGAGTCCGCGTCGAGGTCTTCTCAAAGATCAGGGCCAGGTGCTTGCCGGTCAGGCGCTGGCGCTCACTGCCGAAATTGCGTTCAGCCTTGAGTTGCACGGCGAGATCAAGCAAGCCCTGCAACTCTGCAGCGGTGAAGTCTGACTCTTGGAGGAAGTCGCGATCAAGGAGTGTCACCGGCCGAACGCTAGCGGCACAACGCGGCATATCCATAAATCGGGTCAGCCAGTGCTGTGGGTAAGTGCCGCTTAGACTTCCTGCCATGAGTACGCCGCTAGACACTCCCAGCTTGTCGGGTGACACCCTGCTTGAAGAGGCAACTCGACTCAGCAACGACGATGGCGATCACGAGCGATTCGCCCATTTCGTGGAGAAAGCCAAGATTGTCGAGAGCGCAGTCACAGGTGAGCCGGTGAAGGCCCTCTGCGGAAAAGTGTGGATTCCAGGGCGTGATCCTTCACGTTTCCCCATCTGTCCGGATTGCAAGAAGATTCACGAATCTCTCCCACGCGGTGGCGATTAGCATTCGCCGCGCGTCCTTCTCGCAGTTCCTTGGAACGCGCATTCCGGTGGCGTTTCTTGTGCTTGGTCTGGGGCTTGCTGCATGTGGCTCTCCGCAGGCAGCCGAGCTCAAGCCCGACCCGGTGGCCGCCACGGGTCTTGCCCCAGGCATTGGTGAGTGCTCCTTTCCAAATCTGACGACCCTTGATGCCTCGCGTCTGGCAATAGCCCATGTCAAGTCAAAGGCTCCCTACTACGTTCCGCGCTCACTCTTGGGACCTATCGGTTTCGATGTTGATGTCGCCAACGAGGTTGCGCTTGGGCTTGGCTTTCAAACCAACCAAATGACGTGGAGTCCGATGGGCCGCGTCCTTGGCAAAGATGGTCGCCCGACTTTCGACTTGGCACTCACTCGTGCTGAAAAGCCGCGTTTCAGTGCAAGCCTTGAGTATTCAATGCCGTACTTCACTGAGACTCAAGCCTTGCTTGCCAAACCCGACAATCCAATAACGAAAGTGCAATCGACCTCGGAGTTGGCCGATGCAACTCTAGGAGTGGTGCTCGGCAGCACTAGCCAGGCCTACGTCAGAGATGAGCTTGAACTTGATCCAAATGTCTATCTGTCGAACGCAGTGATCAAAGCTGCAGTGCGCGATGGCTACATCGATGGAATGGTCGTGCCGGTCGAGCAAGTGCCAAGCATCCTGGCGACGTCCAGCGAGCCATTGGTCGTGGTTGCCCAACTTCCTCTCGCACCGACTCCAATCACGTACCACTTGGCACTGCCAAAGGGCGATCCACTGCTCACCTGTGTTGATGTGGTGTTGGCGAAACTGACGAAATCGGGACAACTCGCTCTGCTGCGAGCGCAGTGGTTTGCCGACGGTGTCACGCGCGTTCTTCCCAAGGGTTGACCAGCGCACAAGCTTTGAATCCCTTGGAAATTTGGGCGTGGGGCGAGCACGCCTTCCGTTCTCGCCCCTACGATTTCGCCTAGGTGCGCTTAGCGCCATTGAGCAAGAAATATGGAGGAAGTATGTCCACGGTGGATACAGGAACCGCTGAGGCCAGCCAGATCATCGCGGTCGTCAGTCGCAACTGGTGGGTACTGCTGTTTGTCGGGCTTGTCAGCATCGTTGTTGGAATCTTTTGTGTGTTCCAGCCAGAAACTGCCATCAAGACTTTGGCCCTGTTGTTCGCAATCTGGTTGGTCATTTCAGGTCTTTGGCAGTTTGTTCGCGGATTCAGCGCCGGCTTGGGCGGCGGCACGCGTGCGCTGCTCATCATCACTGGCGTGCTGTCACTGCTGATCGGCTTCTACGCACTGCGCGCATGGTGGGAGACCGACAGCGCCTTGATCGCTGGCTGGATCTTGGCAATTTTCATCGGCATCGGCTTCTTGTTCCGCGGTTTTGCTGATCTCTTCATGGGGATTGAGCGCAAGGGACAAGCCGGACGCGGTTGGCTGATCTTCTCTGGCATCGTCATCATCATCGGTGGGTTTGTGGTGCTGACAGTCCCGATGACCATCGTCACTTTGGCGTGGGTCGTGGGAATTTGGCTGATTGTGATTGGCATCTTTGAGCTCATCGGAGCATTCATGGTGAAGAAGGCTGCTGCATAGCTCGAATTGTGAATGGCCCGCGGCGATGCCGCGGGCCATTACATTTGAGTCATGGCAGCTGAGACTTCGCAGACTTTGGGCCGTGGCCTGCGAATTCTCGAAGTGGTGGCCGATGCCCCTGACGGATTGACCGTCACCGAAATCTCCCAAACCCTTGGCATTGGCCGCACGGTGATTTATCGACTCGTGGTCACCCTTGAACAGCACGCGTTCTTGCGGAGGTCTGCAGACGGCAAGTGTCGCCTGGGCCTGGCGCTGTTGTCGATGGGACGCCAGGTGCAGCCCGTCGTCCGCGATGTTGCACTGCCGGCACTTCGACTGCTTGCCGATGCTGTCGGTGCTACTGCTCACCTCACGATCGTTGACGGCTTGGAGGCAGTCGCCGCTGTGGTGGTTGAGCCAAGCCGATCTGATGTGCATGTCGCCTACCGCGTTGGTTCGCGACATCCTCTTGAAGCTGGTGCCGCAGGTCGAGCGATCCTGGCAGCTCGTACCGCGGCCGGCCGGCCCCTTGATCCGCCTTGGATCCTTGCGACCAACGATGGCCCTCAGGGGGCTTACGGAATCGCCTCGCCGATCAGTTCGGTGCCGGGTCTTGAAGCAAGTGTCGGTGTGGTGTCACTGCGCGAACTTCCCGAGCAAGAAGTCGGACCTCGTGTGGCTCGGGCGGCCGGCGAGATCTCAAGAGCCCTGCGCTGAGCTACCAGCAGCCCGTCACCGTTGCTGCGAGTCCATCGACGGCCTGTCGAGTTTTCAACGGCGTCACTCTCTGCGGTCGGTCATTGACCATGAAGGAGAAGATCTTCGCCCGCCCGTCAGCATCCTGCGTAATCCCGGACAAGGCGATGGTGTCGAACAAGGTTCCGGTCTTTGCGCGGATGGCGCCGCGAGCGCATGCACTTGGCTTGGAACTGTAGCGATGCAGGCGATCGTCCAGAGTGCCGTCGACGCCTGAAGTCGGAAGCGAGCCTGGATCAAACATCACAGAGAAGCGCGCAGGATCTGTGGTGCTCGCCAGGCGCAAAATTGCAGCCAGGCTCAGCGCCGTGAGCCGATCCTTGCGAGAGACACCGCTGCCATCGACGATGGTGGCTGCGCTGCGGTCGATTCCGAGTGCGTCAAGATTGGCGAGCGCTGCCTGCTCAGCTCCCGCCCAAGTGCTCGGGTGCCCTGTCGCGATAGCTACGTGTCGAAACAAGAGTTCCGCAACGTTGTTCTCTGAATCCAGCAACATCAAATGCACTGCCTCAGCAACCGAGTTTGGACTGATCGACGTCAGTGGTGCTGACCCAGCTGGCACGTCTGCCTCACTGCCAGCCGTCACGTTCAATCCGCGAGATCGGAGCTCGTCGATGAAGGTATCGCGGGCATGAACGACTGGCGTTCGGCTGTAGTCACCGAGTTTGGCCAAAGCGCTTACTGGCGCCACGACGTAGGGCATGTACCCATTCGTCCATCCCGGTGCCTTGCTCGCCTTGGGCAGCAGGTTGACATCCGTGTCAACTGTGAGCGGCTGCGTTGGATCAACGAGGACAGCAGTCTGCGCGGCCAGCGCGCGGAGGTTCCTTGCAGTCAAGAGAGGGTCAGCGCCACCTTGCAAGGTGATGTGTCCTGGTTGGCTGCCACTGAACACGGAGGTGGTGAATGTTTGGGTCGGGGCCATTGTGGAGAGCACGTTGACCGCCGTCACAATCTTCATATTCGATGCAGGCAACATCGGAGTGTCTGCCTTGCGGGAGGCAATGATCCGTTGAGACTGCGCGTCCATCACGACAAGCGAGATTTCCTTGCCGATCGCTTTGTTATGGAATCGTTGCGAAATTCGATTGTTGATGCGCGATTCAGCACTGGTCTGAGCCTCCGTGGGAATTTGCAGCGCTTGACTCGGCGCGCTGAGCCCCGCTGCGGACACCAGCAACGCGGTCAATATCACGAGGAGCGCACGACGAAATTGGGCCCGAGAAGCGTGATGCATGCAGCCATCATGCGACACGACCGATACATGTCAGCTATTCGGCTCTCAGCAAGACATGACGCACAATGGACACTCACCGGTTTCGATATTGGAGTTCTCCTGTGCAACGACTCGTAGCGATCGCGCGCGTAGCCACTGTGGCGCTCGCCCTCCTGGTCTCAGGCCTGTCCATGCCTGCTGCTCAGGCGGCCGCTAATCCGAAGATCGTTACCGGCTGGATGCCCTATTGGATGACAACGCAGTCGGCTCCTCAGGGCATCACCAATGCCGTTGCAAATGCCGATGTGCTCACGGAAGTCTCGCCGTTTTGGTTCTCTGCCATCGCTGGCGGGACAGCCGGAGTGAAGGTGGTCTTCAATCCCAACTTTGGTCAGGCGGAAACCAACTCTGCGTGGGCAATTTCGCAGTTGCGCGGTGCTGGATTGTCCATTTGGCCCAGCATCGCCGACGGGTCAGGCAAGGGTCGAATGGCAGCAACGCTGGCTGACCCGGCCAAGCGCGCCCAGCACGTGGCTGACATCACGACCCTGGTGACTTCGCGAGGCTTTGATGGCATTGATCTTGACTATGAACAATTCGCCTTCGCCGATGGTCGCAGTACCTGGGCCGCGAATCAGCCGAACTGGACGGCCTTTGTCAATGAGCTGAGCGCTTCGCTTCACGCCCAAGGAAAGCAACTCTCAGTGACCATTCCCGGCCCTTGCTCGACAAACAATGCCTGTGGCGGGACCAACGGCTACTGGGTCTACAACATCAGCGGAATCGCTGCCGCAGCAGATCGCATTCGGATCATGACGTACGACTTCCACTACAACGCCCCTGGGCCTATCGCTCCAATTGGCTGGGTGACGACGTCCATGCAGTACGCGACCACTCAGGCGCCTGCGAACAAGCTGATGGTGGGAGTTCCCGCTTACGGCAGGTCGTGGACGAAGAAGACCGGCAGCAACTTTCAGCTCACTGGGGTCTGCCCCAAGTCATCGTCAACGGGCAGTGCCAAAACTGCCTACAACTCCCTGACATCAATGGCTTCCACAACAGCGGCCGCTATCCCGGCGCTGCTGACATCGCTCGGTAAAACCGATGCTGATGTGCAGTGGGATCAAGCATCCGCTGAGAACTGGATCGAATATGACAAAGCCGTGACCTGGACTGACGGCAGCGGTGCTTCGCAGACCTGTAGTGCACGTCGAGTGATGTGGTGGGTCGGGCCACAGGCCGCACTCGTGCGGACTCAGCTGGTAGGTCAACTCGGACTGGGGGCAGCAGCGTTTTGGACTATCGGCGGTGAGAGCCCGTCGATGTGGCCGTTGGTTCGCGGGTATGCGCAGCAGCTGGCACCCGCTGCAACAGCTGTTGTGCTGGTAGCCCCAGCGAAGGTTGATTTCAACAGCTCCGCACCCATCACCGCCACTGCGAATTCTCAGGGTGCACCAGTGACCGGAGTTGATGCTGCTCTTCAGTTCAGGGCAGGAGGCAAAGGCGCCTGGGTGCAGATAGCCACCGCGCCTCTGGCGGCTGATGGCACAGTTGCGTTCACTCCGACGTTCACTGCGCCTGGCAGTTGGAGGGTGTTCGTGCCAGGCGGTGCTGGCCGAGGTGAGCAGGCAAGTGACCCTGCTTCAGTTGCAGTGGGAAGCTGGGTTCGCGCGAACCCAAAGAAGGGCCAGGTGAACTCCGGATCCAAGATCGTGGTGCGCGTGGTGGCTCTCCCTGCGCAGGCTGGTCAGCGGGTGGTGGTTCAGGAGCAGCGAGGTGGTGCTTGGTTCCGCGCCGGCAAGGCGACAACCAATGCAGCAGGTGTTGCGCGAGTGTCATTCAAGGCGACGATGCAAAAGGGCGAGCGCACCTACCGCGCGGTCGCGGCTGCTGACGGACAACTCGGTGCCGGCACCACGCAGCCCTTCTTTGTGAGTGTGAAGTAAGACTGGATGCTTTGCCGTGAAGGCCGTACGCAAGACTTCACGTATGTCCATCGCACCGGCCGAGGTGGAGCAGACTCAAACCCTGCATGAGCCAGACCGGCCGTGGATCACCATTGTGTGGAATGACCCAGTCAATCTCATGTCGTACGTGACCTATGTCTTCATGACCTACTTTCACTACGACCGCGAGAAGGCCGAAAAGCTGATGCTTGATGTTCACGAAGAAGGTCGCGCTGTCGTGTCCAACGGCACGCGCGAATCCATGGAGCGCGATGTCACGGCGATGCACGGCTTCGGGCTATGGGCGACCTTGCAAAAGGACGAATAGTGTCGGGTGGCTTTGCGCTCGATCGCAATGGCAGATTTGTGCTGCGGCTGGAGCCCGTTGAACGCATGCTGATGATTTCTCTGTGCGAGCAGATCATCGAACTTGTCGCGCCTGATGAAGCAGATCCGGACGCAGATCCACTGGCAGCAGCAGTGGGGATTGACGCTGCTGCAATGACTCCGGAGGATCCCGTTCTCTTGCGACTGTTTCCCGAGGCATACACCGAAGATCCAGCTGCCTCATCTGATTTTCGACGCTTCACTGAACGCGATCTGCGTCAGACCAAGTTGAATCACGCTGAAACGGTGCTTGATTGTTTGGAACGATCAGGTGAGAAGCTGCTCATCCCCGTGGCCTTGGGGCCAAGTTGGCTGGGCTTCATGAATGACGTCCGCCTTGCCCTGGGCGAGCGGATCGGGATTGACGATGATTTTCATGAGGAAGTTGCCGACTTGCCCGAGGACGATCCGAGGCTGGCAATGGTGGGGGTCTACGACTGGTTCACCTATCTCCAAGACTCCCTCGTTCAGATCATGCTCCCCTAAGGTGGTGGGCGTGCTGCGCATTCGCCGTGATCTCGTGGATCGAATCGTGGAACACGCTCGAGCAGACCACCCAGACGAGGCCTGCGGCGTGATCGCCGGGCCTGAGGGATCAGATCGTCCAGAGCGTTTCATTCCAATGGTCAATGCGGCGAGATCTCCCACGTTCTATGAGTTCGACTCCGGGGACCTGTTTGGTCTCTACAAGGACATGGCTGCACGCGACGAGGATCCGATCGTCATTTATCACTCCCACACCGCCACTGAGGCCTATCCCTCACGAACCGACATTGCCCTGGCCTCTGAGCCGGGAGCGCACTACGTCCTCATTTCCACGCGCGAGACAGGAAATACTGAAGGACCCTATGAATTGCGCTCCTACCGCATCGTTGATGGGGAGGTGACTGAGGAAGAGATCGAAATTTTCGATCTGCAAAACCTTGGCAGCTGACAAATCTCAGGTAGTCAGCTGACACCTCCCGACATACTCTGTGGTTGAACGGAAAACTATTTACTTTTTTGCTGAGGAGAACCAGTGGCCACCGAAGTACGGGTACCGACGATTCTTCGCGAGTTCACAGGTGGCGAGAAGGCCGTCACGGCTGAGGGCCCAACCCTGCAGGCGATTATCGCCAATCTCGATGCGAACTATCCTGGCATTGGTGGTCGCCTCATCGATTCAAGTGGACTTCGCCGGTTTGTGAACGTCTATCTCAATGATGAGGATGTTCGCTTTCTGGACGGTCTGAACACTGCGGTCACAGATCGCGACGCCATCACCATCCTGCCCGCTGTCGCTGGCGGCTGAAATCTCACGACCTTGAGATTCGATTCCCTTCTTGATTCGGTAGGCCACACCCCACTGGTGGGATTGCCCCGCCTGTCGCCGAGCTCTTCGGTGCGTCTGTGGGCAAAGCTGGAGGATCGCAACCCAACAGGTTCAGTCAAGGACCGCGCCGCGCTGAACATGATTCGCCAGGCCGAAGCCGAAGGCCGAATCAAGCCGGGGATGACCCTGCTGGAACCCACGTCAGGCAATACCGGCATCTCACTTGCCATGGTGGCAAAGCAACACGGCTACAAGCTGATCTGCGTCATGCCTGAGAACACCTCCATTGAGCGAACCCAGCTGCTCACCATGTGGGGAGCCGAGATCATCACCTCGCCGGCGGCGGGTGGCTCAAATGAGGCTGTGCGCGTGGCCAAGGGGCTGGCTGCGGAGAACCCTGACTGGGTGATGCTGTACCAGTACGGCAACGAAGCCAACGCCCAAGCGCACTTTGATTCAACTGGCCCAGAGCTCCTTGAGGACTTGCCGACCATTACCCACTTCGTGGCCGGGCTCGGCACCACGGGCACCTTGATGGGTGTCGGGCGCTACTTTCGCGAGCACAAGCCCGATGTGCAGATCATCGCCGCCGAGCCACGCTACGGAGAGCTCGTCTACGGGCTGCGCAATCTTGAAGAGGGATTCATCCCTGAGCTCTATGACGCATCGGTGCTGTCCAGCCGGTTCTCAGTCGGGCCGCTGGATGCCCTTCGCCGCACCCGCGAACTGCTCGAAATCGAGGGCATCTTTGCTGGAATCTCCACCGGTGCGATCTTGCATGCTGCCCTCGGAGTTGCCGCGAAGGCTGTGCAGGCCGAGCAGGAGGCAGATATCGCCTTCATCGTCTGCGATGGCGGCTGGAAGTACCTGTCCACTGGCGCGTATGAAGGCACCTTGGACGAGGCCGAAGCCGCGATCGATGGACAACTCTGGGCCTAAATCCGTGAGATCACGGGTTCTGCTTGAACCACGCTGTCGCTGATTTGGTATTGACCATCAGCAGAATCACCAGGCTGATGAAGATGGCAAACCAGCCATAGGGCAGCCGGAAGAAGCCGAAGACAATGTTGATGACCATGAAGACGCTGATGATGGTGTGCGCGGTGGCCGAACCGATCAGCGTCATCTTGGTCAGCCAGAAGTAGATGAGCCCAAGGAAGATCGACATTGCGCCGTACATCAGCAGGGTGAAAGTCGGAATGGTGTGTGCGACGCCATAGACATCGTCCATCGTGGGGTTGTCGCCGAAGCTGGAGACGATGGCCCAGAAGCCCAGGGTCAGGTTCCAGAAGGCAGCGATGACGGTGAGCAGGGCAACGATCATCACGCCGATCGGGCGGCGAACAGCGGCGGGTGCAGACATGTGGTCCCCTTGTGAGGTGCTCGGTTACAGAGGCCAGAGCACTTGGCCGACCTCAGCCTAGGGATCACTCAAGGGATTTCATGGATCCTGGCCGTAGTCTTGTCTGGTTATGACAGACGCTCCGATTGGCATCGTCGACTCTGGAGTCGGGGGCCTGACTGTTGCTCGAGCAATCTTGGATCAATTGCCGCATGAGCCGATCCTGTATGTGGGCGATACCGAACGCGGACCATATGGCCCCCGCCCCATCGCTGAGGTTCGACAGTTCGCCCTGGAGATCATGGATCGGCTTGTTGACGATGGTGTGAAGCTCTTGGTGATCGCCTGCAATTCGGCCAGCGCCGCCACTTTGCGCGATGCGCGTGAACGCTACGCAGTGCCCGTTGTAGAGGTGGTGCATCCCGCAGTGCGACGTGCCGTGGCAGCCACCCGCAATGGTCGGATCGGCGTGATCGGCACAGAGATGACGATCACATCTCGGGCGTACGAAGATGCATTTTCAGCTGCTCCGCAGCTCCAGATCGTGTCCGCTGCCTGCCCCGAATTCGTGCCATTCGTTGAGGCTGGTGTCACGTCGGGATCACATCTGCTTGAGGTTGCGCATGCCTATCTCGACCCCTTGCATGATGCTGACATCGACACCCTCGTCCTGGGATGCACGCACTACCCGCTGCTGACGGGCGTGTTGTCCTACGTCATGGGCGAATCCGTGACCTTGGTTTCAAGCGCGGAAGAGACCGCCAAGGATGTGTACCGGACGCTGGTGGCCCACGGACTTGTGCGCGATCCCGATCTTGAGGAGCCAGTTCACGGGTTCGTGGCAACGGGTGATCCTGCCGCCTTCGAACGTCTCGGACGTCGATTCCTTGGCCCAGAGATTGGCTCGGTCGGCCACTTCGGCTAGCCCCCATGCCGATGTCAACGGCAGGCATAGAGTTCGGTCTCATGACTTCTGCAACCCCTCGCTCTGATGGCCGCACTGATGACCAACTTCGCCCCATCTCCTTTGAGCGTGGCTGGTCAGAGCAGGCCGAGGGCTCGACACTGATCTCCTTTGGGCGCACTCGGGTGCTGTGCACCGCTTCCTTCACCCCAGGTGTGCCGCGCTGGCTCAAGGGCAGTGGCAAGGGCTGGGTCACGGCCGAGTACGCCATGCTCCCGCGCGCAACAAACGAGCGAAACGATCGCGAGTCGGTCAAGGGCAAGCTCGGAGGGCGAACTCAGGAGATTTCCAGGCTGATCGGACGCAGCATTCGCGCGGTGGTGGACATGTCCAAGCTCGGGGAGAACACGATCGTCATCGACTGCGATGTCCTTCAAGCCGATGGCGGCACACGCACTGCCGCGATCACAGGCGCCTATGTCGCATTGTTCGATTCGATCAACTGGGGTATCGAGAAGGGTCACCTCAAAGCCGACCCGATGATCGATTCAGTGGCCGCCGTCAGCGTCGGCATCATCGACGGAGTTCCGCGCCTTGATCTGCACTATGACGACGATGTGCGTGCGGAGACCGACATGAATGTCGTCATGACCGGCGATGGACGCTTCGTTGAAGTGCAGGGCACGGCCGAGGGCGCTCCCTTTGATCGGGCGCTGCTCGACCAGCTGCTGACCTTGGCAACTGATGGCTGCAAGGAGCTGACGGCAATGCAGCACGCGGCACTTGCGACAAACCTGTAGAGCGCACATGTCTGTTCAATTGGTGCTTGCCAGCAGAAACACTCACAAGATCGTTGAGATGCGCCGCATCCTGACTGAACTTGGTCTGGATATTGAGTTGGTTGGAACCAATGAGTTTCCAGATCTGCCGGATGTGGATGAGACCGGGTCATCCTTCGCCGCAAATGCCCTGCTGAAGGCTCGCGAGGTGTGCGCATACACCGGGCTTCCGGCAATCGGCGATGATTCGGGATTATCAGTGGATGCGCTCAACGGAATGCCCGGGATCTATTCGGCTCGTTGGGCCGGCACGCACGGCAAGGATGAAGAGAATCTGAAGTTGCTTATCGCCCAACTCGATCACGTTCCGGCGCACCGTCGGGGTGCCGCCTTCCACTGCGCGGTTGCCGTGGTGACCCCAGAAGGCGACGAGCGCATCGTCGAGGGAATCGTCGAAGGCTCACTCATCGCGACACCTCGTGGCAGCAACGGATTCGGCTATGACCCGATCTTCGTGCCGTCCGGCTACGACATCACGACTGCTGAAATGAGCGATGAGGCCAAGGATGCAATCAGTCACCGGGGACGCGCGCTTCGCGCGATTGCACCGGTGCTGCTTGAGCTCCTGCCAACTGCAGGACGCGCCTGAGTCGAACATTTGGTGCGGAAGGCGGGACTTGAACCCGCACGCCCTAGAGCACAGCGTCCTAAGCGCTGCGTGTCTGCCATTCCACCACTTCCGCGTGCAGATGCAGTCTAGATCTGGCTAGCTCAGTTGCAGATCGCGCATCAACTTCGCGACATGCCCTGTGGCCTTCACGTTGTACAGCGCATGCTCGATCTTGCCGGTCGGGCTGATGATGAACGTGGATCGAATGACGCCGACCACGGTCTTTCCATACAGCTTCTTCTCACCGAAGGCGCCGTACTTCTTGAGGATCTCTTTCTCTGGGTCAGACAGCAGGATGATCTTCAGATCATCATGTTCGCGGAACTTGGCGAGCTTCTCTGGTTTGTCAGGCGAGATGCCGATCACCACGTAGTCGCTCTTGTCGAAGACCTTGAGGTTGTCAGTGAAATCGCATGCCTGCTTGGTGCAACCCGGCGTGAGCGCCGCTGGATAGAAGTAGAGCACCACTCGCTTGCCCTTGAACTGCGAGAGGCGAACGGTCTCGCCCTTGTCGTCCTTGAGTGCGAATGCAGGTGCAGTGTCCTTGGGTTCCAGAGCCATAGTGGAACTGTATTGCTCGAGAACGCGCCTGTTGTCGTGGAAGGTGAACTCAGCGGATCACTGGGGCCAGAGCGCTTGCGTCGGTGTGTGCATCAAGCCCCGCCGAGCGCCGAAGACCTCGGCCGCCGGTGAAAGCCAGAACGATCAGGAACAGTGCAGCACCAACGAGCACGATCATCGTGCCGGAAGGCACCCCGGCGTAGTAGCTCAAGTACATGCCGACAAGTCCGCAGAAAAGCCCGATGACGGTGCTGTAGATCAGCATGCGTCCGAATGAATCGGTCAGCATGCGCGCAATGACCGCAGGAATGACCAGCATGGCGGCCACCAGGGTGACGCCAATGATCGTGAGCGTTGCAAGGATTGCAAGCGACAAGACGATCATCAGCATGGCCTCGATACGTGAGACGTTCACGCCCGAGACAGCTGCAACTTCTGGATCAAACGTGCTGAACAGCAGCGCTCGGTAGCGCAGGAACACGAATGCCCCCGTCAGGATGCACACGGCAATCAGTCCGTAGATCTGCTGCGGACTGATGCCAAGGATGCTGCCGAAGAGTGCGTTCTCAAATGAAGGCCCACTGCTGCCGAACTTTGCAAACAGGGCAACGCCGAGCGCGAAGGAGGCGGTCGTGATCACACCGATGGCTGCGTCAGCACCAAGGCGGCTGCGCTTGGTGACTGCAGTGATGGCGAGCGCCGAGGCGATGCCCCAAAGTCCGGCGCCCAGGATGTAGAAGTTCGCGGCGAACAGTTGAGCAGCCGCGAAGCCGCCGAAGATCGAGTGCGATAGACCGTGACCGATGTAGCTCATCCCTCGAAGCACGATGTACACGCCGATGAAGCCCAGCAGGGCTCCCGAAAGTGCTGCGACCAGCAATCCCTTTTGGAAGAACGCGTATTGCAGCGGTTCTAGGAGCGTCTCCATCTAGACCGACCCCCCGAGTGCGCCAATGTGCGGACCTTCTTCAACAACGATGCGTATTCCCAGGTGCTCGAGCACTTCCATACGCGCTCCGAAAGTCTGTTCGAGCACGTCGGGAGTTATCACATCATTCGGAGTTCCAGAAGCGATGATTCGCTTGTTCACGCAGACCAGGTGCGGCAGATGGGCAGCGATGCCGTTGAGGTCATGCGTGGTGAGCACGATGGCCACGCCTTCTTCATGCAGGTCGGCAAGCAGATGCAGTACGTCATGCCGCGTGGAGACATCAACACCACTGGTCGGTTCGTCGAGCAGCATGATCTGTGGCTGACGAAGGAGTGCTCGTGCCAGAAACATTCGCTGTTGTTGGCCGCCAGAGAGTTCGCGTATATGTCGGTCGGCCAACTCGCCAATTCCCAGCCGTTCCAGCACGGCTGCCACCTGCAGTTTCTCGGGCTTGCTGGCCCAGGGCAGCTGGTTTGCTGACTTGCGCGACATCAAGACACACTCGCGAACAGTCACCGGAAAATTCCAGCTCACCGTTTCCAACTGCGGCACATAGGCCATGCGGAGCCCCGCGGATTGTGTGATGCGTCCCTTCATCGGCTTGAGCGTGCCGAGCAGGAGTCGCAGCAGGGTGGTCTTGCCTGCACCTGACGGTCCGACGATGCCCGTGAACTGGTCCTCGTGAACATGAAAGTTCACATCAGTGATGACGGGGTGATGCGAATAGCCCGCATCGACATCGTCGAGCTGGATGAGCTCTGGACCCTCACCGATGCCGGTCACTGTGGATAAACAGCCGTGTCTGCTTTTGTCGGAACAGCATTCATGGCTGCAAGGTTGTTCGTCGTTCCGCCAAGTCCCTGGATCATGGTCATGTAGTCATACTTCATGAGTCCGATCCAAGAATGCTCAGCCTCGCCGGGGGCGCCAGGAAGATCGTCATCTCGCAGTGTGTCTTCGTATCTGGCACCACTGGCGCGACCAATTTCCTCGAGCACTTTTGAGGGGAACACTTCAGAGCCGAAAATAGTCGGAACCTTCTGGCTCTTCACCTGATCGATGAGATCTGCAACCTCTGCGGGCGTCGGGTCAGCGAAATCCTTCGGCTGCACCGCGCCGATGACCTGCCATCCGAAATTCTTGGCGAAGTAGGCGTAAGCATCGTGGTACGTCAGCAGCTTGAGATTGCCAGCGGGGACTGTTTTCTGATCGGCGCGGATTGCATCTGCTAGCGCAGTGGCCTGCTGCTCGAACTCCTGGTAGTTGGCCTGGTAGTAGCTGGCGTTTTCGGAGTCCCGCTTGCTGAGCTCATCGCGGATGACTCCTGCGTACTTGATGGCATACAGCGGATCTGTCCACAAGTGGGGGTTGGGCTTGCCCTCCTCCTTGGGGAAGGAGAAGTCATAGATGTAGTCAGACTCCGGCAAGGTCATCGTGCCAATTTCAATCAGATCAGCGCCGGCCTTCATGTTCTCCCGCGCGAGTTCAGCTGTGGGGTCCTCAAGCTTGAGCCCGTTGATGAAGATGACGTCTGCCTTGCTGAGAAGTTCAGCGACCTGCGGAGCCGGCTCGTAGGTGTGGCTGTTCGTGCCCTCAGGAACGATGCCCTCAACCTGGATCCTGTCCCCGCCAATGCTGGATGCAATTGAAGTGATGGGGGAGACCGTGGTGGCCACGAGCAGCTTGGTTGAGGCATCGGCTTCATCGCTGCTTGATGAGCAGGCGGAAAGCATGAGCGCAGCGGATGCGAGCAGTGGCAGCATGAGGAGAGGTTTGCGCATCCCGGCACTCTAATATCGACTATGTGTAATAGCAAAAGATTTGCAGATACTTCAGAAGTCGAATAAGCAGCCGTGCTTGCTGGGCTCTGGAGCAGCGTAGGCTGAGACCGTGCCCACCGAAACAGTTGACACCACCACCAATGACCCAGTTCTCCTTGCCCTGATCGCTGAGATCACGGCCGCACGGATCGAGTTGCTGGCATCCATTGATGAACTCAAGGGCGAACTCACCCCGGCTGCCTTCGCCAAGCGAGGTCTCGGTGTGGTCGCTGGAGCCTTTGTGGATGAAAACGGTGGGGTGCGCCCCAAGCGCATTGCCGCGGTGGCAGGAACTCTGGCAAGCGTGGTGGCCTTGAAGGTGCTGGGCCGAATTCGCCGAGACTGATGCCAAGCAAGGTTCCAGCACCCCCATTTGGTGTGACAAGTCCCACCGGCTAAAGTTCTCCACACAACTAAATACCTCATCCAGAGGGGCAGAGGGATACGGCCCGTTGAAGCCCCGGCAACCTATTCGAATACTCGCATTGCGAGGCCTTCGAAGTTCGGTGCCAACTCCGACCTGTACACCAGGACAGATGAGCCAGAGAGGCCTCGCAAAGATGACAACCACATTGGGCACCGACCCTGAACTCGGTGCTGCCCTTGCCTTGAAGTGCCGCGAATGTGGCGCCCTTTATCCCCTTGACGCAAGCTATGCGTGCTTCGAGTGTTTTGGTCCTTTGGAAGTCTCATACCAAGCGCGCAGCATTACTCGTGAGCAAATCGAGGCGGGCCCATTGTCAATGTGGCGCTATGAAGGACTGCTTCCGGTTGTACCGGGAGCCGGGCATCGTCCGGGTCTGCAACCTGGCTTCACCAAGCTCGTGCGAGCAGACAATCTCGCCGCCGCCCTTGGTGCCAAGGCTGTGTGGGTCAAGGACGATTCAGGCAACCCGACGCACTCCTTCAAGGATCGCGTCGTTGCCGTTGCCCTGGAGAATGCCCGTCGCCTCGGCTTTGAGACCATCGCCTGCGCGTCCACTGGCAACTTGGCCAATGCCGTTGCCGCTGCGGCTGCCCGCGCTGGCCTGAAGTCGGTGGTGTTTGTGCCCTCCAATCTTGAAGCCGGCAAGATCGTGACTACCGCTGTGTACGGCGGAGTCCTGGTTGCCATTGGAGGCAACTACGACGACGTGAATCGTCTGTGCACTGAAGTTGCGGCTGCTCGTGACTGGGGATTCGTCAACGTCAATCTGCGGCCGTACTACGCCGAGGGCAGCAAGACTGTTGGCTACGAGATCGCCGAGCAGCTGGGCTGGAGATTGCCTGACGCAGTCGTTTCGCCCATCGCCTCTGGCTCCTTGCTGACCAAGGTCGACAAGGCGTTCCGCGAGTTCGTTGAGCTGGGCCTTGTCTCGGATCACCCAACGCAGATCTTCGGAGCTCAGGCAACAGGCTGTTCCCCTGTTTCGGCCGCTTTCCAGGCTGGTCAGGAGTTCATCAAGCCGGTCAAGCCAGACACCATCGCGAAGTCCTTGGCCATTGGCAACCCTGCTGACGGCCCCTATGCACTGGATGTCGTCCGCCGGACCAAGGGTGCGATCGCTGACGTCACTGATGACGAGATCGTCGAAGGCATCAAATTGCTGGCTGAGACCGAAGGCATATTTGCCGAGACTGCTGGCGGAGTTGTGGTGGGCACGTATCGCAAGCTTCTCCTTGAGGGACTCATCGATCCAGCCGCAGAGGTTGTCCTGCTGAATACGGGCGACGGCCTGAAGACTCTTGATGCAGTTGCCCCAACCAGCGGTCCGACCATCACTGTTTCCCCGTCATACGACGAATTTGAAGCTGCTTACTCGGAGGTCATCAAATGAGTGCCACAGTCCGCATCCCCACCATCCTGCGCACGTACACCGCAGGAGCCGCTGAGGTGACTGCCGATGGCACGACCCTGCAAGAGGTGATCACCAGCCTTGATGGCCAGTTCCCAGGCATCGCAGCGCGAGTCCTCGATGACAACGGGCAGCTTCGTCGCTTCGTCAACGTGTATGTCAACGACGATGATGTCCGCTTCATCGAGGGACTCGCTTCGCCGACTGCCGATGGTGCTCAGATCTCGATCATCCCAGCGGTCGCCGGAGGCTGATCAGCGCCTGCGCTTCACCAGCACGTAGATCACACCTATCGATCCTGCGAGCAGGACGATGCCCAGCCCGATTGCCCAAGGGCCGATGGCTTGAGTCGACTGTTCGTCGGCCGGTGCGTCAGGTGTGACTGCGGTTGTGGCTTCGGGAGTTGGCCGACCGTATGAAAAGCGAATCGCATCACTCAATGGGTGTCCATCTTCGGACACCACCCGATAGGCGACTTCGTACTCCCCTGCGGGTAGGTCATTGGGCCATTGAATGCTGATTTGATTGCCGGTCGGGGTGACCTTCTGCTGTGCAAGGTTCGAACCCTCGGCGTCATTGATCGAAACGGTGTCAAGGGTCGGCAGGAGCGGCTCCCCAAAGACAAAGCTGACGGATGCCGGCGGATTTGCCAGCACCGCGCCATTGGCGGGCGTGGATGACATGAGTTCCGTGTGGGCCGAGGCAACGCCAGCGCCCAGTCCGAGGAAGCTCAAGAGCACCACAGCCACGGCGGTGAAGCGCCAGATGAATTGTGCAGAATTTCGATGAATCTTGGTGTGCATGAAAGGTCCTTAGAAATAGTCAGTTGAATTGAATGCGCATGTGCGCGGGCGAAGGTGTCCTACTGACTTCTTGCGGGTGGACCTCTGCGAGCAATGGCGAACTTGATCGTGACTTGTGGAAGCAAAGGAGTGACAGCAGTGAAGTTGTCTGTCTGCCAAGGGACATGCAGCACGAGCGGTCGGATGAGAGCGAACAACACCGTGCGCATGTAGAACACGAAACGCAGCAGGACTGCATCAGCGTGAGCCAGGAGAACGGCCAGAGCGCCTGCAGCGAGGACATGCGCAAGGACCATTGAAGCGCTCGGCACCAGTGAGTTTCCGTGTGCTGTGTGAGCCGTGGTCGTCACGAGAAGCACGTGCAGCAGAGTCTGCATGCCCATGGCGTAGAGCAGAAACCAGGAGATCCCGCGCGGTCGCTCCATCGCGATCGTGCCGAGCCCGACGCTGATGACGGTGAGCAGCCCTAAAGCTCCGGCATCTGGCAGCTGGCCATGTGCGCCGGCGTGCGCGGTGGCCGTCAGCAGCACCATGGCGATGCCAAGCAGGAGCCCGCGTAGCAAGCGGAGCTGTCCGCTGACAACTCGCGCGGGCTGGCTCACAATTGGATACTAGAGATGTGGAGCGGCCGAGCCCCTAGTGGGCGTGGACCACTTGAGATGGCTCGAGCAGTTGTGCCAGTTCTGTGCAGTTTCGGCAAGTGCCATGGATCGACAGGTGTCCCATATCGACATCGAATCCGTGTTGAGCATGCACCTGTACTCGCAACTCATTGGCGACACCCTCGCCAATGCACTCTGACTGTCCGCAGATATTGCACACCAAGTGGATGTGCTCGGAGTCATTGACGATGTAGTAGCTCGGTGCTCCATGCCCCAAATGCGTGTGGGCCACGAGCCCTGCATCTTCAAGGACTTCCAAGGCGCGGTAGATGGTCGAGAGGTTCACGCCCTGAAATGACTTGTTCACCTCCGACAGGATCTCCTCGGAGGTGGAGTGATGAAGCCGCTCGACGGTTTCGATTACCAGTTGTCGTTGCGGCGTGATGCGAATGTCGTGCTCACGAAGTTGCTCTCCCCAGTTCACTTGAGGCAGCCTTTCAAGACAAGAATTGTGCGACGGATGTGTGGGCGTGGGCTAGGCCCGGCAGGCATGCGCGGGCGAACAGTCGCCTCGGACCGCAGGGAGCCGGAATCCACACATCATGGGCTCAGTCTAATTGAGACCTGTTCGCAAATGCGATCAGTGCGCTCTAAGCACAATTCGCGCCTTGAAGAGTCGACTTTGTTCAGGGCTGGTCAGCGCCTTGGTGATCTGCGCCACTGAGCTGATCGACCGCGTGGCCCAGGATCGGTGCGAGAACCTCCAAGGCATCACGCACAGCACCAGGGGAGCCTGGCAAGTTGATGATCAGGGTCTGGCCTGCAGTGCCGGCAACTCCTCGAGACAACAGGGCAGTGGGAATTCCGCGCTTGACACCATCGGCTCGCAGGGCTTCGGGAATCCCAGGGAGCAGCCGCTCAATCAGGCGAGTGGTGATCTCTGGAGTCGCATCAGTCGGGCTGATTCCGGTGCCACCAGTGCTGATGATGAGGTCGTAGCCCTGCTGGATTCCTGCGCGCAACGCGGCGTCGACTGGCTCACCGTCAGCGACCACAAGTGGACCATCGACCTCAAAGTCGAAGGCCCGCAGCCCTGCGACCAATGCAGCGCCCGAGAGATCTGTTCGCGTTCCAGCAGCGGCCCGAGTGGAGACAGTGATGGCAAGAGCTCTGGTCATGAGCGAGTCCAGGTCCCTGAGCGCCCGCCCTCCTTGGATTCAACCTGAAGCGCATCAATGAAGGCAAAGCGATCGACGCCCTTGATCATGTCGATCATGGTGAGCGCAGAAACGCTGGCAGCGGTCAGCGCCTCCATCTCCACTCCAGTGCGATCGGCCGTGCGCACCGTGGCGGAGATGTCAACTGATTGGTCAGTGATCATCAGTTCAACTTCAACGCCGTGAATGGCGATGGGGTGGCACAGCGGTATGAGCTCGTGAGTGCGCTTGGCAGCCATGATGCCTGCAACGCGGGCAACGGCCAGTGCGTCACCTTTGGGCAGTTGTCCGTCGCGAAGAAGCCTGATCGTCGACTCTTCCATCCGGACCCGTGCGGTGGCGGTCGCCTGTCGCACGGCGACTGACTTCTCTGTCACGTCAACCATTCGGGCATGTCCCTCGTCATCGAGATGGGTGAGCTTGTCCGCAGTCAACGTGATTCCCTTCGCAGATCAATGAATGCCAGTGTGTCACCAACGCTGACGAGTTCCACTTCCGCAGGAACGACCAGAAGGCACTCAGCCTGCGCGAGTCCACCGAGGATGTGTGAGCCTTGCGCACCGATCGGCGTCGCAGTCAGAGCACTCCCCGACGAGAATCGGGCTCGAACGAACTGCAGTTTGTCCTTGGGTGAACTGAATGCTGCGCCGGCGATCACTTCGCCACTGCTGAACTTGGAATCCTCGCGCCCTTGGAGGCGTCGAATGACTGGACGAACAAAGGCCTCAAACGAAACCAGAGCGCTCACGGGATTGCCTGGAAGCGTGACGATGGGAGTTGGTGGCGACCCGATGTGGCCACAACCCTGCGGCATTCCAGGCTGCATCGCCACTCGCTCGAATGTGACGGTGCCGAGGCTGCTCAACACTTCCTTGACAGTGTCGTGGGCGCCCATGCTCACCCCACCGGTGGTGATGATCAGGTCTGCCTGCTGTGCGGCGTCATCCAATGCCTGGCGCAGCGCGTCCGCATGGTCGTCAACGATGGATGAGCGGATGACGAGCGCGCCGAGCTCGCGCAGGCTGATCTCCAGCATGACTCCATTGACGTCGCTGATCTGACCAGCCGCCAAGGGCTGCCCCGGTTCGACGAGTTCACTGCCGGTGGAAATCACCGCAACCCGCGGATTTGGGTGAGCAAGCACAGTGGACCGCCCAACTGCTGCCGCAAGTGCGATAGTGCGAGCCGACAACACCTGCCCTTGATTCAGCACTTGCTCTCCGGGCTGGACATCCTCACCAATACTTCGAATGTGTCCCCCAGACGGGGAGTGCACGAGGACCACGGGCATTGCGCCATCAGTGTGCTCGACTCTGACGACACCGTCTGCTCCGACAGGCAGCGGCGCCCCAGTCATGATGCGTGCTGCCGTGCCGCTAGTGACTTCCAACAATGGCCACGAACCAGCTGGAATGTCTTCAATGACCTGCAATGCAACGGGATGTGACACGCTCGCGTCGGCCACGTCGCTCGCGATCACGGCGTAGCCGTCCATTGCAGAATTCGCAAATGAGGGAAGCGCCCACATCGCATGCACATCCTCAGCCAGCACACAGCCATTGGCCTCGGCCAAGTCAAGACTGGTGGCGGCCAGTGGCGCGATGCCATTGAGGATTGAGGCCAGATACTCCTGCGGAGTCCGCATCCGTTCAGCGTAGTCGTGTCGATCGGCTGCTCGGCAGGACGACGCATCACCTTCGCTGCGACTAGGTTGCTTTTGTGAGTGCAGCAGAAGGTGTGGTCCGTGTACGGCTTTTCGCTGCGGCCAAAGCCGCGGCGGGCGTGGCTGAAGTTCTTCTTGAGCCAGGCACAATCGCCTCAATCAGTGTGGAGCTGATAGCGCGATATCCCGCTCTGGCGACGGTTCTCCCCGCTTGCTCATTTCTCATTGATGGCGTGCAGCCTTCGGACCCGGGTGGGGTCGCGTTCATTGTGGCTGGTTCAGTGCTTGATGTGTTGCCGCCTTTTGCGGGCGGCTGACGATCATCCGCCGATGGCTGACATCGGGCGAATGGGCTGCAAGAACAGCGGATCTCCAATGCCGTGTCCTTGGAGTTTGGCGCGCACAGAGAGTCCGAGTACCTCAGCGATCGCTGAGGTTCGCTGATCCTCGGTGAGTTTGGCGTCGCGCAGGATGCCGCGGAGGTCTGATTCAGACCGGGCAAAAAGGCAATTGCGCACTTGCCCATCTGCCGTCACACGCAAGCGGTCGCAGTTGCCGCAGAAGGGTTTGGTGACGCTGGCGATGATGCCGACGGTTGCTGGTCCGGAGTCCACGAGAAACTCCTCTGCTGGCGCGCTGCCTCTGACGCCGTGAGGTGTCAGTTCGAATTCAGACTTCAGCGCCGCAAGTGTTTCCTCCGCGGTGACCATCGTTGCTCGGGACCACACTCCACCTGCATCCAAGGGCATCTGCTCGATGAATCGAAGAGACCAGCCCGATGCAATGGCAAATCGCAGCAAATCGCCTGCCTCGGATTCGTTGACTCCGCGCATCAAGACGGTGTTGATCTTGATTGGCCTGATTCCAGCTTCCTCGGCAGCCGCAATGCCAGCCAGCACTTCTGCCAAGCGGTCGCGCTTGGTGATCTGGGCAAAACGCCGGGCATCAAGGGTGTCTAGGCTGATGTTGATCCGCTGCAGTCCCGCCTCGCGCAAGGGCTTGGCCAATTGTGCCAGGAGCAGACCATTGCTTGTCAGTGAGATCGCAGGCGCGTTCGGCAGTTGGGCGATGTCGCGCACAATCTCCACAACTTCCGGATGGAGCAATGGCTCGCCGCCCGTGAGTCGCACTGATGTGATGCCCAGATCAACCGCAGTTCTGACCACTCGCACGAGTTCATGCCGAGTCAGGAGCTTGGCCTGCGGTGTCCATGCAGCAAAGTCTTCAGGCATGCAATAGGTACAGCGCAGATTGCACTTGTCCGTGAGTGAAAGGCGCAAGTCTCGATGCTGCCGACCGAAAGTGTCGATCAACGTTGCAGGCGTCATAAGCAGTTCACCCACTCAGTAGTTCCGTCATCGAAAGTCTGCAGCTTCCAAATGGGCAGTGTGGACTTGATCTCCTCCACAAGTGCGCCGCAGGCCGCGAGAGCAGCACCTCGATGCGCTGCCCCCACAACAACGCCAAGGGCCGTTTCGCCAATGCCGAGATGACCGACTCGATGAACGGCGGAAATACGCACGCCTTCAAACTGCCCTGCGACGGTGCTGGTGATCTGGGCCAGTATCAGATCTGCGTCTGGATGAGCTTCATATTCCAGTGAGATCACCGTTCGACCGTGATCGTGGTTGCGCACGCGTCCGATGAAATTCACTGAGGCGCCGATCTCATCGGTCAGCACTGTGGTTTCCAAATCTGCCATCACGATTGGCTCGGATGTGATCTGCGTGAAGGAAATTGGCGCGGCCAACTGCTCGTTGCTCATTGACTTCCTCCCAACGATGGACTCATCAGTTGCGACCGCTTGCATGGCATGCTCAAGCCGTGGGCTCCAGCGATCAGGACAAGCGTTGGTCTGCTGTCATTCTCGCTGGTGGCAAAGGCTCGCGCATCGGTGGGCAGGACAAGGCCGCCATGACACTTGGTGGAGT
>JAUSQD010000125.1 GCA_030652695.1 Actinomycetota bacterium | reverse complement strand
TCCTTGGCGCCCTTGATGGCACTGACGTACCCCGAGGCGAACTGGTGGTGGGTTGTCAGGATGCCGAAGTACTGGGTATCCCCTTCTACCTGATGAAGCAGATCATCGGCTGGTCGATGACAGGTGATTGGCCAGAGCCTTACGCATCTGATCCCAGCATGCGCCCTTCTCTTGGCTATGCACTCGTTGAGGGTGCGGCGAAACTTGCTGCGGTCGACTGGAAGGCCCAAGGGCTTGAGGGCTTTGGCCGTCCGGAAAACTTCCACGAACGCCAGGTCGGTCGTTGGACTTCCTTCCTTGATGGCTACAAGTTCCGAGAGATCCCAGGCCTTGAAGAGACGACAGCTTGGCTGGACAACAACAAGCCACGCGCATGGGAGCCAGGCATCATGCATGGCGACTACCAGTTCGCGAACATCATGTTCACCAATGACGAGCCTGCCGGTCTCGCGGCTGTGGTCGACTGGGAGATGACGACCATTGGAGATCCGCTGCTTGATCTGGCTTGGGCATTGCGCGACTGGGGTCCAACGGGTGATGCGGATGACACCAACATCAAGAAGACCACTGAAGGTCAGGCCTCCCTGGAGGAACTGCTTGCCTATTACGAGAAGTTGAGCGGGCGCAGCACTGCCGACTTCAACTACTACCTGGTGCTTGCTCGGTGGAAGCTCGCGATCGTGCTGGAGATGTCGTATGCCCGGGTAGTCAAGGAAGGTCTGGACAATCCGTCACTCGCCGGGTTTGGGCCGCTCGTGCTTGAACTCATGAGCCAGGCTGCTGGTCTGGCCGCGACAATGCCCAACGGCATCAAATGAGCTATCTGGACGGGCTGTTTGATCTCACAGGCAAGGTTGTGGTGATCACAGGTGGCAGCCGTGGCCTTGGCAAGGAGATGGCCTATGGCTGCGCTCAGGCAGGTGCCGATGTGGTCATCGCCAGTCGCAAAGTGGAGAACTGCGTTGCCGTAGCCGAGGACATCGAAAAGACGACAGGGCGAAAGGCCATGCCCTATGGCCTGCATGTCGGGCGCTGGGATGAGATCGAACCCTTTGTCAACGCCGTGTACAAGCAATTCGGCAAGGTCGACGTTTTGGTGAACAACGCTGGCATGTCACCGATCTACGAGAAGAATTCAGAAGTCACCGAGCAGATGTTCGACAGTGTGATGAACCTGAACTTCAAGGGCCCCTACCGATTGACGGCGCTGATGGGGGAGCGGATGTACGAGGCGGGTGCTGGCTCCATCATCAACATCAGCTCTTCTGGTTCGATTCGTCCAAGCGCAACAATCATTCCGTACGCAGGTGCAAAGTCTGCGTTGAACACCATGACCGAGGGCTTCGCAACGGCCTTTGGCCCTGCCGTTCGAGTCAACACCGTGATGTCAGGCACGATGATGTCGGATATCTCAAAGGCTTGGGACCTTGAAGCGATGGCACCGGGCATGCAGCGCATTGCGATGAAGCGCATTGGTGATCCGCCGGAGATTGTGGGCGCTGTGATCTATTTGGCCTCCGACGCATCCAGCTACACCTCGTGTGCCACGATTCGTGTTGACGGAGGAATGCCGTAGACCCCGGCTTAGAGAGTGCACCGAACCCCGAGTCAAGGAGTCCCCATGCGGGCAGTTGTGTGTGAAAGCTATGGCCCGCCTTCAAGCTTGTCGATCCTCGACTTGCCAGAACCGGTTGCTGGCCCTGATGACGCGGTGGTTGCCATTCAGGCAGCGGCCATCAATTTTCCTGATCTGTTGATCATCGAAAATCTGTATCAGGTGTCGGTGCCACCACCGTTCACCCCTGGCAGTGAGTTTGCGGGAGAAGTTGTGTCGATCGGTTCGAATGTCACCAATGTTCGCGTAGGCGATCAGGTAATGGGCGGATCCTTTGTGGGGAGCTTTGCCGAGCAGATCTGCGTTGCAGCTGCATCCTTGAATCCGATACCGGCAGGACTCACCATCGAGCAGGCGGCCGCGTTCAGCGTGACCTACCGAACTGCCTATCACTCCCTTGTCACCGTCGGCGGCATGAAGTCTGGTGATTGGGTAGTCGTCCTCGGTGCTGCTGGAGGAGTCGGCACCGCGTGCGTGGATATCGCATCGCGATTGGGCGCACAAGTGATCGCTGTTGCGGCAAGCCAGGAGCGCCTTGATGTCTGCTCCAAGCTCGGTGCAGTCGCAGGCATCAACTACTCAACGGAAGTGCTCAAGGAGCGCATCAAGGCGATTACCGGCTCAGGTGCTGATGTGATCATCGACCCCGTTGGTGGCCCGTATTCCGAAGAGGCCTTTCGTGGGATCGCCTGGGGTGGTCGCTTTGTAGTGGTGGGCTTTGCTCAGGGAGACATTCCGCGGATCCCGTTGAATCTCGTGCTGCTCAAAGGCGGAATCATCAAGGGATTTGAAATGCGCACTGCGACTGAGCATTTGACTGAGGCGATGGATGTGGGCGACAAAGTGCTCAATGCAATGGTGCTCGATGGAGTAGTGCCGCATATCTCCGATGTCTTCACTCTTGATCGCACACGCGAAGCACTGCAGTTCGTGGCTGATCGCAAATCAACGGGCAAGGTTGTTATTCGGATGCAGTGATCATGCAGTGATCGCGGTGATGCACTCATCTGGCTTGTCGAGCATCAAGTGATGCTGACCATCGACAATTGGCACGACAGTGACCTCGGTCTTAGCAAGTGAAACGAAATACTGGGCCTTGGCCTCAGTGACGATCGGGCTCGCGGCTCCATATGCGAAAGTCACGGGCATCGACAGCTTGCCGATGCAGGCATTGATGTACTCGTCATAGGGAGTCGTAGGGCTGTTCCAGTCGTGGCGCCATGTCCATCCCCCGTCGGTTTCACACAGGGAGTACTCGGCGAGGGGTATCAGAAACTCTTTCGCAGGTTGATCCTGACCCGGCACTAGCCGAAATCGGGCGATGGCCTGCTCGCGTGTGTGGATCACACGATGCGCGCGCGGACCAGGACGTTCGCCTGGCTTGGGATATTCAGCAGGTGACCGGACATTGCCGTCGAGCATGACCAGGCGACTGACGAGTTGGGGGTACTGCGCAGCAAGGGCCACACCAATGCGTGCTCCCATGCTGTGTCCGACCACGACTGCTGGAGCTGCGCTCTCTGCCGAGATGACAGCGGCAATCTCACGTGCCCAGAGCTGCACCGAGTATTCGGATCGATGGTCACTTGCTCCATGCCCGCTGAAGTCAAGAGTGATCAAGCGCCAGTCGCGCTCAAGTGCATCGAACATCCGGTAGAACCACAGGTGATGGGCTCCTGCGCCGTGGATCAGCACAATTGGGTCACTGCCCTGGCCGCTGACTCGATAGCGAATCTGTGCACCGTCAACGACGGCCGCTCTATCGAGATTGGCGGGCATCAGGATGGCAGACGAAGTCCATGGATGCAGAAGGCAATCAGGTGATCACACTCTTGCGGTGTGGGTGCCGTTTGCATCGTGAGATGTCGATTCATGGTGCCCATCGTGGCTTCGTAGATCGTCAGGGCATCAAGCTCCACGTGAGTGCTGCCGAGCTGGGTCAGTGGCTCAAGCAGGAGATCAAGCAGTGCAGTTGTGGCCTCGCCCGTGCGGGTGTCCGGACGTCGAGAGCCGGAAAGAATCTCAGTCACTGCAGCGCTTTGTCGAGCTGCGGTTTGGTTGGTTGCCTGGGTCAGCAGACCACGGATCCAGAGTTCGACCTGGGCCTGCGGATCGGTTGTGCGGGACATCAGGTGTTCTAGATATGCACGCACCCGGCGAAGTCCGCGAGCCATGACGGCTTGCATGAGATCGTCCTTGCCGGTGAAGTACCGATAGAAGGCCTGATTCGAGGTTCCTGCTTCGGCGACGATGTCGGCCACTCGCGGCGCGGCTGGAGTGGATTTCTCAGCGGCTTTCAGCGCCGCGTCCAAGATCGCCTCGACATCGCGAACGGCGTCATCACGCAATGGCTTCAGCGCCCGATCAACCGCCATTTCCACGGGATCTTCTGCTGCGGTGGACACTGGCTAAGTATGGGCTATGAGGGCTTGGTGAGCGGCGGCTCGGCACTTGTGCCGCAGTTAGTTGAATGGTAAACTACTTTCTGTCGAAAGGAGCCACCATGGCTGCCATCTCTGCTGACCCGCTGACTCTGCCCCGAGTAAGCGTGGATCCCACTGCTGATCAGCGCACCGTTACCAGCGTCACGACCGCACCTCGAGGCTTTGAGGGTGAAGGCTTTCCGGTGCGCCGCGCCTTCTACGGCATCAGCGCTGCTGACCTGGATCCCTTCATTCACATGGACCAAATGGGCGAGGTCGAGTACGCACCCGGTGAGCCCAAGGGCACTCCTTGGCACCCGCATCGTGGCTTTGAGACCTTCACCTATCTCATTGACGGCCAGTTCATCCATCAGGACTCCAACGGTGGTGGTGGCCTCATTTTGGACGGCGGCACTCAATACATGACTGCAGGCAATGGCATCTTGCATATTGAGACGCCACCCGCAGAGTTGGTGGAGTCAGGCGGTTTGTTCCATGGTCTGCAGTTGTGGATCAATCTGCCGCGCGAAAAGAAGCGCATTGACCCGCAGTACCAGGATCTGCAGAGTGCAGATTCGGCTCTGCTGACCAGCGCTGATGGTGGCGCAGTGCTTCGGGTGCTCGCGGGTGAGATCGATGGACACCAGGGCCCAGGCATCTCGCACACCCCGCTGTCGATCGCGCATCTGACGCTGGCACCTGGAGCTCAGATCGATATCCCGTGGAGTCCGAGCTTCAACTCGATCGTCTATGCACTCGCTGGTTCAGGGTCGGTCGGCGTTGAGCAACGACCTCTGGCCGCTGGTCAGACTGCACTGTTGCAGTACGGCACAGCATTGCGCATTGCCGCTGCTGACAAGCAGGAGTCACGCTCACCGAACTTTGAGCTCTTCATCATCGGTGGCGAGCCACTGCGAGAGCCAGTGGTTGCATACGGTCCATTCGTCATGAGCACCAAGGCCGAGATCGTCGAGGCATTCGAAGATTTCCAGGCCGGTCGGCTGGGCGTCATTCCAGCGGATGCCATCCAGCCGCATCGCGTGTGATCAATGGCTGTTGTTGAGGTCATCGCGCCGCATGAAGTCGCGCTGGGCGCCGATGAAGGCTTGCCCGTGCGTCGCACCTTGCCGACGCGCGCCCGCAGCCTGATCGGAGCCTGGTGCTTTCTTGATCATTACGGACCAGTCTCCGGGATCCATTCAGCGGGAATGTCGGTGCGTGCACATCCACACACCGGATTGCAGACCGTGAGCTGGCTTTTCTCAGGCAGCATCGAGCATCGAGACAGCGCCGGCACTGTTGCAGCAGTGCTGCCAGGAGAGCTCAATCTGATGACGGCGGGTCGAGGCATCAGCCACTCTGAAATGTCCGAGCCTGGCGGCAGCCCGTTGCATGGAGTCCAGATGTGGGTCGCACTTCCCGATGCGCATCGTTGGACAGAGCCGGGCTTTGATCACTATGAGCCCCCGGTCGTCCAAAGGGAAGGTGTGCAGGCTCGGGTCTTTCTCGGATCTGTGCTGGACAGCACTTCGCCCGTGATGACATACACCCCGTTGCTCGGCGCCGAGCTGCTGTTGAACGCGGGCTCGACGATTGCTCTCGACGTCAATCCCATGCATGAGCACGGAGTCCTTCTGGATGCCGGAGCAGTGAGCATTGAAGGCTTCGATGTCGACGTTCAGCATCTTGCGTTTGTGCAATCTGGCACGTCGACAATTGTCCTGCACGCGGATGTTGACTCCCGCGTGCTCTTGATTGGCGGCCAACCATTGGGTGAGCCGATTGTCATGTGGTGGAACTTCATCGGCAGAACTCACGAGGAGATCGTTGAGTTTCAGCGGCAGTGGAATGACGAGAACCAGTCACACTCAACTGATCCCGCAGACCACCCCGTCTTTGGCTGGCCAAATGGCGAAGCTCAGGAGCCGATCATGGCCCCTGAGCTTCCGCCCGTGCGTTTGGTGTCTCGCACTTAATGTCTCGCAGCTAGCTCTTCTTCTTTCCGGCGAGGAAGACCTTCGAACCTGGGTAGGAGGCCTTCGGTAGTCCGAGCACATGCTGAGCGATGATCGTGCGAAAAACCTCGACGGTGCCGCCGTAGGTTCCGGTGCCCTGCGCAAAACGATGGGCGTACTCAGTGTCGCCGTTGCCGATGCTGCCCTCCTCGTCCATCGGCAGCAGCCCCGCGGGACCCAGGAGATCCTGAAGGATCGCTGACTGCTTCACCAGGGCATCCGACGCCCGGACACGGCCCATGGGGCCAGGGGTGTTGATGCCGGCTTCGTACTCGACCAAAGCGGCCCCCAAACGCTCGCGCACGCGCGTGTCCTCGGCCATGCTTCGGCCATCTGGACCTGTGGTCTTGTTGGCCCACTCAGCGACCTCAACGATGGAGCCAGCCAGGACCTTGCAGAAGCCAGCACCGATGGAAAGGTCGGTCAGGCCATCTGACATGTCCACACCGATGCTGTGCTCAGCATCCAGGGGACCGTGAAGCACGCTCCAGCCGTCATTCACCCCACCAATGCGGTAACGGTCGTGAATCTGGACATCCTCGTAGTAGACGATGTTGGTGCGCTCACCACTGAAGGTGCGAATGCCTTGAATCGTGACGCCTGGAGTGTCCAAGGGCACCAGGAACATCGTGATGCCCTTGTGCTTGGGCGCATCGGGATCAGTGCGAGTCACCAAGAAGGTGTAGGTCGACACATGCGCGCCGGTGGTCCACATCTTTGAGCCGTTGATCGTCCACATGTCGCCGTCTTGTACTGCTCGAACCTTGGCGTTGGCAATGTCAGAACCACCATCGGGCTCGGAGTAGCCAAGGCACATCACGGCCTGGCCTTGCGCGCACGCCTTGAGGATGGGCTCGGCCATGTCGCTTGGCATGTACTTGCGCACTGCCGACATTGGCAGGCTCGAGGTGCCGCGCATCATCATGATGCGAGCGTCCTGACGATCCAGCTCAAGATCCATGATGCGCTGCTGAAGAGGCGTGAAGTCAGCCCCACCCTGAGTCGCCGGGAGCTCGGGATAGAGCCAGCCACGAGCACCCAGGCCCTCGTAGACCTTCTTGTTGAACCCGTCGCCGAATTCATGCTCTTGGGCAAAGACATCGGGGGTGAACAGCTCGGTGAGGTACTCGCGAATCTCCAACTGAAGTGCGCGATGCTCTTCGTCCAGGTCAATTAGTGCGAAATCCATTGGGGTTCCTCTTCCTATCCGTGAACTACTTGGCCGATGCCAGAACGTGATCGCCGATATCGACGAGATGTGCACTCGGATCTCCGGCGAGAGCACTCCAACCCTTGCTGCGCAAGAAGTACAGGCTGACGTCTGCTTCAAGGGTAAAGCCCAAACCACCTTGGAAGTGCGCGGCATTGGTCGTGCCGTGTGTTGCAGTCTGCGCGCTGTAGACCATCGCGATTGCGGGAAGCTCTGGTCTTTGGTCGGGCTCGTTGTCCAGGAACCAGGCTGCCTTGCGGGCGATGTTGCGGGCTCCCGCGATGTTGGTGGCGATATCAGTGAGCGGGAACGCCACGCCCTGCAGCGTTGAGATGAGCACACCCATGGTTTCGCGTGTCTTGGTGAACTCCACGGTCAATGCCAGTGCTGACTCAGTCATGCCCACGAGCGCGCTTGCCATCAGCACCATTCGCTCGTCGTGTGCTCGCTTGAAGATTGCGTGTGCATTCGCCCCGGTGGCCACGACGATTCGACTGCCTGCCGAATCGAAATCCCACCAGGCCAAGGGAGTGTGCCCTTGATTTCGCACCAGCGCAGGAGACTGCTCAACTGTGTACAGAATGAGGTCATCCCCAGCTAGCCCAAGCACGCTCTTGGCAACTGCGCCCGCTGGCACGAGTTGCTTGGATCCGGGCTGGATCGGATAACTCGCAAGGGCAACGATGTGCGAGCCATCTGCGGCACCAGCTAAGACCTGATCAAGTGCCGGAGTAGCGGCAGCAGCCAGCGCACGCGATGTGACGACATGCTCGATGTACGGCACTGGAGCAACAGCGCGACCAAACTCTTCTGCGACCAAGGCAAGCTCGATGACACCAGCGCCGTCACCGCCTGCAGATTCAGGCAGGCCCATGGTCGTGGTGCCCATCTCGACCAGACGATCCCAAAGATTCTGATCGAAGCCCAGGGGCTCTGAGGCGCGTACTACTGAGGTGGGGCACTGATCGCGAAAGAAATCGCCGAAGGCGACGAGAACTTCCTGGCTGATCTCTTCAAGCGTGTAGTCCTGACGGCGCAGTTCATGCAGGTCCAACGTGTTCCTCCCGGGTTAAGTGAAGCGTTCTACGCGTGTGGAGTCGCGTCAAGCGGTTTGCCCACCTTCTGGCGCTTACACATGAAGGCGTTGGTCAAGAATGTCAATGAGCTTGGGCAACTCATAGAGCGGGGTGGTGGCACATGTCCCTGCGCGAGCAGCGGCAGCGGCAATTTGGTCAGCGAGAACCCCTGGGAAAAGGGTGAATGTGGCCACGACGGGCTTCTTCCCGGTTCGCTCAGCCAGATCCTGAACCGCGGCGAGGATGGAATCACCGGATTCACTGACGATGGCGAGCGCAATTTCGCGATTGCTGAAGTGGGCCCAGCTGTCGGCAAGAGCCTGGGTGGAGGCGAAAGCCGCGGGTGTGCGACCCCCGGCCCAGGCTAGGACTACCGGGGAACCTTGGGGGATCAATGCGTCCATCGCCCTGCCCAGACTCGGATCCATCCCGATGGTGCTGCCGACATCCAAGATCATTCGATGGTCGCGTTCGGCCCGGGCAATGGCTTCGGGAATGTCGCGCACCGCGTGCGTGGCCTCCGTCAGGATCAGTGGCTGTACTCGAACCCTGCTGATTGCTCCAGAGTCCATTTCGCGACCAATGGCTGCCGTCAGCGTTGGCCAGTTGTGCTGCAGGTAGGCGATGCGCACGATTGGGCCAGCAAGATGCCGTTCGAGTGTTTGCGCTACCCCGGCTGCTGCTTGGCTGGATCGCAGGTCAGGACTGCCATGGGCAAGCAGCACGATGAGTTCGCCCACGTGCTAGCCAGACACCTGGTGGAGTGACTGCTCGGCAATCAGCATGGTCGGAACAGCTACGACATCGCCGACGACGATGACTGCGGGGTTGCGCACGCCGACCTCGGCTGCGATGTCGACAATGGTCTCCAGGCTGCCGACGGTGACGCGCTGGGTTGGAGTACTGGCCCGCTCGATGATCGCGACAGGAGTGGTGGCGGTCTTCCCGGCGACGAGCAGACCATTGACCAGCACCGGCAGAGTTGCCACACCCATCAGCACCACGAGGGTCAATGGCAACTGAGCCAATGGCGTGACTTCTTCGAGTGTGAGTTGATGACCAGTGATCACCGCATAGCCATTGGCCAGGCCGCGATGGGTAACAGGAATACCCGCAGCAGCGGGGGCAGCAACTACAGAGCTGATGCCTGGAATCACCTCAACGGTGACGCCTGCGGCAACGCATGCTTGGACTTCCTCGGATCCGCGACCAAAGACAAAGGGGTCTCCGCCCTTGAGTCGAACCACACGCTTGCCCTGGCGTGCGCGAGCGACGATGACTTCATTGATCTCGTCCTGAGTCAGTGACTGATGTCCAGGGCTCTTGCCGCCTTCGATGAGCTCGACGTCGTCAGCGAGTCCTTCGAGCAGCGAAATCGGGCCGAGTCGGTCAAAGACCACCACATCGGCCATCGCAAGGGCGCGGCGTCCGCGCACAGTGATGAGATCGGGATCGCCCGGACCGCCACCGATCAGCACCACATGGCCATCTGATGGGCGGATGCGTCGTACTGGGAGCGAGCCGTCTCTGAGTTGATCGGCAATGGAATCGCGGATCGCTGCTGCACGACGCGGGTCACCACCTGCGGTGACGGCGACGGTGATGTCATCGACACTGGTGGAGGCAGGTGTCCAGGCCTCAGACAACAGAGCTTGGTCAGCGCGTACGCACCAGATGCCGGCCGAGTCAGCTTCGGCAGCTGCAGCTTCATTGACTTCGGCTTGGTTGGTGAGCGCATGCACCAGCCACGCTCCTGAGGTGTCGGCGGCCGCAAAGGAGCGCATCTGCAACTCGATCAGACCCTGCTCGGCGAGCTGGTGGATGGTCTCGGTGACCGAAGGCGCAATGACGACTACGCGGGCTCCAGCCTCAATAAGTGTTGGCACCCGCCTGCTTGCCACGGTACCTGCGCCGATCACCACCACCCGCTTGCCCGCAAGATTCAGCGAGAGTGGGTAACTGCTCATGTGTGCAGGCCGCACTCGATCTTGTCCTGGCCAGCCCAACGGCCTGAGCGAGGGTCAGCGCCTGGCGCGACCCGAGCGGTGCACGGACCACAGCCGATCGACGGGTACCCGTCGTACATCAACGGATTGACAGGAACGTCATTTTCCAGGGTGTAGCGCAGCAGATCTTCATCTGACCAGTGCAGCATCGGAGAAATCTTCAGCACACCGCGCTTCTCATCGAACTGCACAACCGGAACTTCTTCGCGACTGGTGGCAGAGGAGATACGCAGTCCGGTGATCCAGGCCTCATAGCCAACGAGCGCTTCTTCCATCGGCCGAACCTTGCGCAATTGGCAGCACAGATCGGGGTCGCGGGCCCAGAGATCCTTGCCGTACTGAGCATCCTGCTCGGCAACTGTTTGGACGGGCGTGATGGTGATCAGGTTGAGATTGGTGCGTGCTGCCAAGTCATCGCGGGTGGCGAGAGTCTCAGGGAAGTGGTAGCCGGTGTCCAGGAACACGATGGGAATCTCAGGAGCGATGGTGGAGATGAGATGGGACATCGAGGTATTGGCCATCGCCTGAGTCGACACGACTCGACCGGCGAAGGAGTCGGCGGCCCAACGGATCACTTCAGCGGCGTCAGCGCCTTCAAGACCTGCAGTGGCGTATCGCGCCACAGCTTGTAGGACGCGAGCATCGCTTCTTTGCACGACTGTCATCTGATCGCCTCATCATCTGCCCGAAGGGCCCAGGTGCTGAATGACTCGTCTTCGTCACGCTCTTCTGTGAATCGACGAAGCACTCGTTCGACATAGTCGGGAAGTTCATCTGCAGGCAGGCGCAGGCCTTTCACTGTGCGACCGAAGCCGGACTCATGTCCAAGACGACCACCGAGGTGAATCTGGAAGCCCTCAACATCATTTCCATCGGCATCCAAGGCACGCATGCCCTTCAGGCCAATGTCGGCAACCTGAATGCGAGCGCAGGAGTTGGGGCAGCCATTGATGTGCACGGCAAGCGGAAGGCTGTACTCAGGCAGGCGGGCTTCCAATTCTGAGATCAGTGCTGTGGCACGGTCCTTGGTGTTGGTGATCGCCAGTTTGCAGAACTCAACGCCGGTACAGGCCATCGTGCTGCGTCGGAATTGAGTCGGGAAGACCTCAAGGCCAATGGTGCGCAGTTCGGTGACAAGTGCATCGACATTGGCGGGCTCGACATTGAGCACGACGATCTTCTGATCGGCGGTCAGGTGAACGCGATCAGAGCCAGCCGCCTCCGCGATGTCAGCAAGTGCTGCGAGTCGCTCACCTGAAAGTCGACCGACGGTGGGGGCTGCGCCGACGTAGTTGCGGCCGTCCTTTTGTGGGTACACACCTACGTGGTCGCGCTGACCGGTTTCGTCGATTGATGGGCCGTCGATGAGCTTGCGACCCAGATAGTCGTCTTCGAGCACCTGACGGAATTTCTCAGCGCCCCAGTCAGAGACAAGGAACTTCAGACGTGCCTTGGTGCGAAGGCGGCGGTAGCCATAGTCACGGAAGATCTTCACGACGCTGACCCACACCTCAGGCACATCTTCGATCGGCACCCAAGCGCCAAGGCGCACAGCCAGATGCGGATTGGTGGACAGTCCGCCACCGACCCAGAGGTCAAAGCCAGGCCCATGCTCGGGGTGAACCACACCAACGAAGGAGATGTCATTGATTTCATGCGCGACATCCAGGCGAGGTGAACCGCTGATGGCTGACTTGAACTTGCGAGGCAGGTTGGCCAACTCAGGGTCAAGGAGGTACGTGCTGATGATCTGCTCGATTGCTGGCGTTCCATCGATGATCTCGTCGACTGCCACACCAGCAACCGGCGAGCCCAAAATCACGCGGGGAACGTCGCCGCAGGCCTGAGCGCTGGAAAGACCAACGGCTTCCAAGCGGCGCCAGATCTCGGGGACATCCTCAATGCGAATCCAGTGCAGCTGAATGTTCTGACGATCAGTGACGTCGGCAGTGCCTTGACCAAAGTCGATGGAGATGTTGGCAATCGTGCGCAATTGCTCGAGAGTCAAGCGACCGCCATCAGAGCGCACGCGCAGCATGAAATGGGAGTCTTCAAGCTCCTCGGGCTCAAGGGCAGCAGTCTTGCCGCCATCAATGCCTGGCTTGCGCTGGGTGTACAGACCCCACCAGCGCAGCCGACCGCGCAGATCATCGCTCGGGATGGAGTCAAAGCCTTCAAGGGCGTAGATGGTCTCCACGCGGTGACGAACCGAGAGACCGTCGGCCTCCTGCTTCATGACCTCATTGGGATTCAATGGGGCATCACCGTCCACCGCCCACTGGCCATTGGACTTGGCGGGGCGGGTGGCACCGGTCGTGGTCGTCATCAGTTCCTTTATGGGTGAGGAGCGCGCAGCGCTGGAAGACCAGCAACAGCAGGGGATGGGTCGCCGAAAGGGGGGAGGCGACTAGCGACAGCGCATTGAGGTCACGCGCATGAGATCAACATGCATGCGGCGCGTGAGGAATGCAACTGACATAGAGGGACCCTAACTTCCGGTGTGAACGGGTGTCTACGACGAAGCAGACAGTTGCGAAACCTTTGCATCAAGCCGACATTTTGCCTACCAAGGCGTCTGCGCACTGGTGACCGCACACTACGCTGACTCCCGCCACGATCTAGAGGAGACCCGCATGGAAATCGGCCCAGTTGAGTATCTCGTTGTGGAATTCCCGGGCAATGAGTTCAAGGGCGAGATCGCCCCAGAAATTGCCGCGCTGGCGCAGGCCGGAATCGTCACTATCTTGGATCTGGTGTTCATCATGAAGGATGAGAATGGTGACGTCGTGTGGCTTGAAGCCGATGCCGTTGATGGCGAGCTGGCG
>JAUSQD010000121.1 GCA_030652695.1 Actinomycetota bacterium | reverse complement strand
CGATCGTGACACCGTCGTTGGTGATGGTGGGGGCGCCCCACTTCTTGTCAATGACGACATTGCGGCCCTTGGGGCCGATGGTGACGCGCACTGCGTCAGCAAGTGCATTGACGCCGCGCTCAAGACTGCGTCGGGCGTCCTCGTCGAATTCCAGGATCTTTGCCATGCGTGTTCACTCCAAAATGGATCAGCGATGCGATGAACGAAGCGCCCCGGCCCCGGAAGACCGGTGAACGGGGCGCTGCGTCAGAGATTTACTTTTCGACGATTGCGAGAATGTCGCGTGCAGACAGCAAGAGGTAATCCTCGCCGTTGTACTTGACCTCTGTGCCGCCGTACTTGCTGTAGATGACAACATTTCCGACAGCAACATCCAATGGGATGCGCTTGGCGCCGGCATCGTCGAAACGACCCGGGCCCACTGCAATCACGGTGCCCTCTTGAGGCTTCTCCTTGGCAGTGTCAGGAATGACGAGGCCAGAAGCGGTGGTCTGCTCGGCTTCGAGGGTTTGGACCAGGATGCGGTCCTCGAGTGGCTTAATGGTGACCGACACGGTTGCGTCCTCCGGATAGTCGGCTGGGCCCTTTTTAGGGGGCGAAACGGTTAGGTCAATTAGCAGTCCCCGGCGGGGAGTGCCAACGCAGAATCTACGCAAGGAGTTAGCACTCCGTCAAGTCGAGTGCCAACCCCGCCACCTGCGAGGATTCCCGTGATGTCATGGATCACCACCGCCCAGGGGCGCGCAGCCCGCGCAGTGGCAGCCCGCCTGCTTGCGGCCTCCCCCAAGGATCCACTGCTCGCAGGGACCGCATTGCGACGAGAACTGCCCGATCTGGCACCTGATCAGGCAGCTGTGGCCATCGAGCAGGCACAACTGAGTCAGCTGGCACATGAGCGCTATGGCATCCAGGCCGAGCAGCTCCTGTTGACCCGTGACGGACTCGAGCAGGCCACTCGGCCTGAGGTCGCTGCGCGCCGCGCAGCATTTCTGCGAGAGCAAGGCGCCCGCCGAGTCATTGATCTGACTTCGGGGCTGGGCTTTGACGTGCGCGCCTTTGTGGCGGCCGGACTTGAGGTGACCGCAGTTGAGAAGGATGCGCTCACGGCGCAGTACCTGCGCATGAACGTCCCAGGGGCTCAAGTAGTGCACGCCGATGCAACGCAGATCGCTGCCTCGCTGATCCAGAGCGCAGGTGCCGACACTGTGATCTTCCTGGACCCGGCACGGCGTCGAGGCCAGCGCACCGCAGATGGCTCTCGGGCGCAATCCGAACGAGACCCGCAACTGTGGTCGCCACCGTGGTCCTTCGTCACCTCCCTGGCACTGGGCGGCAGGCGGGTGTGCGTGAAGCTGCCTCCCGGCTTTGATCCGGCGCAGGTGCCAGTCGGCTGGTCGGGCATCTGGACGAGCATGAATCGCGAGCCGGTTGAGGCGATGCTGTGCTCGTGGTCCTTGGATCACGCACGCACTGCCCTGGCACTCGGCGCCTTTGGCTCGCAATTCTCCTCAGATGGCGGAGCCGTCACGACCACCGCAGCGCTTGGCCAATGGCTGGTCGAACCGGATTCCTGTCTGATCCAGGCACACTTGCTTGATGACTTCTGCAGTGCTCATGCACCGGTGCATCGAGTGGACCAGACGGGAACTTGGCTGAGTTCAACGGCACTGGTGAGTCACCCAATGCTGCGCAGCTACCGCGTCCTTGATCAACTGCCCAATGACACCCGGGCCTTGCGCAAGGCCTTGCAGGCTCGCGATATTGGCGAACTGACCATCAAATGTCGTGGCATGAAGATCAACGCCGACTCCTTGCGCAGGGAGCTGAAGCTCACCAAGGGACAGGCAGCAACCATCGTGATTGCCCGAGTTGAGGGAACACGCTCAACCTTGCTCGTGCATGAGGACAGTTGACACCGGCAGAACCGAAAGTGTCGGGAATCCCAATGGAGAGGGCTGCGCGCCCTGGCGCATGAGCTTGGAGCCAAGGGCCGCAATCATCGCCCCGTTGTCGGTGCACAGCTGTGGCCGCGGAATGCGCAGATTGATCCCAGCAGCAGCACAGCGCTCAGCGGCCAGGGCGCGAAGCCTGGAGTTGGCAGCAACACCACCACCGATCACCAGGTGATCGATGCCGGTGTCCTTGCAGGCCGTGATGGCCTTGCGCGTGAGCACATCAACCACCGCCTCCTGGAAGGAGGCCGCAACATCAGGCACCGAGATGTCATTGCCCAGTTGTTGTTGCTGCTTGATCCACCGTGCCACCGCTGTCTTGACTCCACTGAATGAGAAGTCGTAGGGCCGCTCCTGAAGATCACGGGAGGCAGTCAGGCCTCTGGGGAAGTCGATCGACTTGGGATCACCCTGCAGCGCCTCGCGGTCGATCCACGGGCCGCCGGGGAAGGGCAGGTCAAGCAGACGCGCGATCTTGTCAAAGGCCTCGCCCGCAGCATCGTCAATGGTCGCGCCGAGCGAGGTGACCACTTGGACATCATCACCAACCATCAACAACGAGGAGTGACCTCCGGAGACCAGCAGACCCACGGCAGCTGCGGGCAGGGGACCATGCTCGAGTTCATCAACCACGACGTGCCCGGCAAGGTGATTGACCGCGAAGACAGGAATGTCAAGGGTCGTGGAAAGAGCCTTCGCGGTCGAAGTGCCGATGAGCAGAGCACCGGAAAGCCCGGGGCCTGCAGTGACAGCGATGGCGTCGAGATCAGTCAGCGATACGCCGGCCGCTGCGCACGCACGCTTGATCGTCGGGACCATCGCCTCAACATGCGCTCGAGAGGCAACTTCAGGCACGACTCCCCCAAATCGCGCATGCTCATCGACACTGGAGGCCACGGCATCGGCCAACAAGGTGGTGCCACGCACGATGCCCACACCCGTTTCATCGCAACTGCTTTCAATGCCAAGAATCAGCGGATCGCTCATTGGCCTGCCCGCTTCTGCAAAGGTCGCAAACGCATGACCAAGGCATCGACACCCTGGGCGTAGTAATCACTGCGCACATTGATCTGCTCGAAGCCACGCTTGGTGTACATCGACAGCGCTGCTTGATTGTCAGAGCGAACTTCAAGCACCAGTTGTGTGCAGTTGCGCGCGATCGCCTGATCGACCAGTTCTTCGAGCAGGAGGGTTCCGACTCCTTTGCCTTGAGCCCTTGGGCTCACTGCAATGGTCTGGACATCGGCATCAGGACTCAGGGCAAACAAGCCGGCGTAGCCCAGCACCGCATCATCGTCGACTGCCAGAAAGTAATAGCGCGTGGCTTGTGCCATCTCCGCCCAGAATTGCTCAACTGACCAGGCATCCACCGGGAAGAGTTGCTGCTCGAGTTCAGCAACCTGCTCGATGTGCCACCAGCGCATCGGCACGAGCTGCACTTCCGTAGCCGTCACTTCTTGGACTCCACTGCATCCGGCCGGCGAACATACAGAGGGAGCGGACGCAGAAGGCTCTGCCCATGAAGCGCAGCGGCAGTCGCACCGGAGTCATCCCCATGTGCTGCAAGTTCAATCAGTGTCTCGTCGATGCTCGTGCCCAATGCCAGTTGATGTACCGCGAAGCGCCCAATGTGCATGGCATCTGGGTACGCGACTCTGTGCGCTCCTTCACTGTTCAAGAGCGATGAGTAGGTCACTGCTACTTCACCGAACCATGGCAGTGCACGAACGTCGGCATCAATCTCACCTGGCATCGTCACAAATGGACCTTGAGCACGCGATCCAGCCTGGTCGTATTGCGCCCAGTAGATCTCCCGGCGCCTGGCATCAATTGCGCAGGCAAAGGGCGATGCCGAGGCATCGGACGCGGCAAGGGCCATCGCGTCCAGTGAACAGACGCCGTAGACAGGCACATCCCAGCCCAAGCCGTAGGCCTGAGCAGAACTCACGCCGACGCGCAGACCCGTGTAAGCGCCTGGCCCCACTCCGCATGCCACAGCGGAGATGCGAGGCAGGCCAGCAGATTTCCATGCACGCTCGACCATCACGGCCAACACCTCTGCGTGATTACGCGCATCGACATGCACCTCGTGCGCGAGGAGATCTGCACCATCGAGCAAGGCGACAGAAGTCGCCGGCGACGAGGTGTCAACGGCGAGCATCACCATTGAGAAGTCAGGTCCTCAACTGATGCAGTGGTCCAGCGAGGTCCGACTCCGACGAAGTCCACCCGCCGAGTCTCATCGTCGTTCTGACTTCTCTGAATGCGCACAAGGAGACGATCTTCGGAGAGATTCTCGGTCTTGCCCTCTCCCCACTCCACCACGACCACACTGCCGACTAAGTCCAGATCGAGCTCGTCGAGTTCAACGGACGAGCCAAGGCGATAGGCATCCACATGGACAAGTGGAAGGACACTGCCGTCATGCGATCGCGCTACAACGAAAGTCGGGCTGGTGACACGTTCACTGACGCCAAGGC
>JAUSQD010000065.1 GCA_030652695.1 Actinomycetota bacterium | reverse complement strand
CAATCTGAGGTCGATGGTAGGCAGCCGCCTCGTCGCCAGTCATGAGTCGAGCTGGGTCGTATGCGTCCCCACGCGGACCGATGTTGCCGCTGACGATCAGGGGAACGTCAGGGAAATCCCAGCCAAGCTCTCTGATGAATGCCACTGCATCTCGGTTGATTCGATCGAGCGCCTCGGCTTCATAGCCGAGTCGCAGTCCCCAGTCGCGACTGGCTCGCCAGGTCGGTGTTTCGAGTACCAATCCGGTGCGGGTTTCGGCTGCAATCTGCAGGTGCTCGCGAAAGTACTCCGCGAGCAGCTCTCGTCCGTCTGGATCATCCAGCAGTGGGAAGGAAGCGAAATCGGGAAGATCGACGCCTCGAAGAAAGATGAGCCAGGTTTCAAGACCGCTGTCGGTGAGTACTCGTGTTGTCATGATGATTCTCCTGCGTGTTCCATTCTGATCTGCATAGTCTGCACGAAAGCTGTGAGATCTTGCCTGCCGTGGTTTGCGGTGCCAGACTTCGAGCACACCGAGTTGACCTCTAAGGGGCAATCATGTCAACGATGTTCAATGACGGAGCCCGGAGCCTGCAGGACCGCTTTGACACCCGGCGCCTCGCGGACCGCATCGAAGAGCGACTGGTGCATGACCGGCTCACACCCGACGACATCGCCTACGTTGAGGCCAGAGACATGTTCTTCCTTGCAACTGCAGATGAACATGGGCGGCCCAATTGTTCTTACAAAGGTGGCGACCCCGGCTTTGTGCGTGGGATCGATGAGCACACTCTTGTGTTCCCGAGCTATGACGGCAACGGGATGTACCTGTCGGCGGGGAACGTGCTTGAGAATCCGAATGTTGGAATGCTGTTCATCGACTTCGAGCATGGAAGTCGGATGCGGGTCAATGGCGTCGCGCGGATTGACCAGGAAGACGAACTGCTTTCGGACTTCCCTGAAGCGCAGTTCATGGTCCGTGTCGAGGTGCGCGAAGTGTTTCCCAACTGCCCGCGCTACATCCACAAAATGCAGCGCGTGGAGGCTTCGCCATTCGTCCCCAGATCGGACACCATCACTCCCGTGCCTTTGTGGAAGCGGTCAGACTGGGCCAACGATGTGCTGGCAGCCGATGATCGGGCCAACGACCCCGAAGCGCCGGAGCTCTAGCGCCTGTTCATGTTGCGCGATCGACTGCCGCGATGAGATCAGTGAGTCCATCGCGCAGTGCAAGCAGTTGTTCCACAGGTAGGCCTAGCCGTTCGATCACTGTGCTTGGAACGGCCAGAGCTTGCTGTCGCAGTGCTGCGCCCTTCTCAGTCGGAGACAAGGTGAATGATCGATCGTCACCTTCCAGCCTTCCTCGTTCAATGAGCTCATCTCGTTCGAGCCGACGCACGATAGGAGTCAGTGTCGCTGGGTCCAGGCGCAGTTGCGCGGCGAGGTCCTTGAATTTCAGCGGCGCACCTTGCCAAAGCGCGAGCATGACGAGGTATTGAGGATGCGTGAGACCGAGCGGTTCAAGAATGGGGCGGTAGAAGGCGATCACGCTCCGGCTGGCGACTGCCAGTCCAAAACAGACCTGTCGGTCCAGCGCTAGCAGGTCATCGTCGTTTGATACAGGGCTCCCTGTGCTGCTCATAGGAGTTGTTTGTACACTATCGTTTGTGTACAAACAAGATGGAGTTGAGGACTCAGCGAAGATTCCCTCCAGTCCGTGGGACGGGCAAAAGGGGATGCTGAACGCCTGGAATCGCTTTTGCTACCGATTTCTGGGGCCCGCGCAGAATCTTCCAATCCCCGGCGAGCAACCGTGGAAGCCGGATCCGCACGCGCCGTGTCCGTTGTGCAGCGAGCCGCTATCCAGCCATGTCTTTGATCGTGGCGGACCCGGTGCGAAGACCTACATGTACTGCCCGAAACGAGCAGCCAAGTCATCGTGAGCGCAGTGCTGTGAGGATGAGGATCACAAGGCTTCGATGAGGATCGATCATTGGCGAAGTGCCATATTGCAATGGTGTCCGAGGGGGGACTTGAACCCCCATTCCCCGTAAAGGGAACTAGCACCTCAAGCTAGAGCGTCTGCCTATTCCGCCACCCGGACTCGTCGCCCTGAAGCGACCGGTGAACTATACCTGTCGTTGATGGGGTCTGGCTCTCGCCCCACAATCTCTTAGGCGGCAGGATGCTCACATGGCCTCAGATGTAGTGACACTGACCCAAGAGCTCATTCAGATCGACACGAGCAATTTCGGTGAGTCATCTGAGACGGTCGGTGAGGCCGCCGCCGCGGACTACGTGGCCGAGCGGATGCGGGAGGCTGGCTGGGATCCCGAGATCATCGTGACCAGCGGTGACAGCCGTCGATGCGTGGTGCTGCGGATTTCCGGCACAGACCCCTCAGCTGGCGCACTGCTCGTGCATGGGCATCTGGATGTGGTGCCATCCATTGCCTCCGAATGGTCGGTGCCGCCGCTGGGCGGCATCATTGAGGACGGCTTCATCTGGGGTCGCGGCGCCGTCGACATGAAAGACATGGACGCGATGATGCTCGCAGTCCTCCGAGACTGGGGACGCTCGGGATTTCGTCCTCGACGCGACATGGTCTTTGCCTTCCTGCCGGACGAGGAGGCCGGTTCGACTCATGGCTCGCAGTGGTTGGTGGCCAATCGCCCAGAGCTCTTTGCGGGGGTCACGCAGGCCATCGGTGAAGTCGGCGGATTCAGTGTCACGGTCAACGACGATTTGCGGCTCTATCCCATTCAGACTGCAGAAAAAGGCCTGAAGTGGATGCGTCTGCGCATCGCAGCCCGCGCGGGCCACGGCTCGATGATTCACCACGACAACGCTGTGACTGAGATGGCTGCAGCTGTCACGCGTATCGGCCAGCACCAATGGCCCATTCGCAAGACCCCGACAGTGCAGCGCTTCCTGGACGAATTGTCTGCTGCCTTCGAGATTGACTTGAGCAATGCAAATGAGCAGGAGCTGTATTCGCGGCTGGGCACCTTGGCCTATGTCGTCGGTGCGACTTTGCAGAACACTTCGAATCCCACGGTTCTTGATGCTGGGTATAAAGCCAACGTCATTCCGCGAGAAGCCACTGGGCAGATCGATGGTCGGTACCTGCCTGGATTCGAGCAAGAATTCGATGCAACTATTCGCGAACTAGCCGGTGAGCTGGTCGAATTCGAAATGATCAACACAGGCATCGCAGTTGAGGCTCCCTTGGACACCGGTCTCTTTGATCTGATGGCGCAGGCACTGCGTGCCGAAGATTCAACAGCGCGGGCCGTTCCCTACATGATCTCTGGCGGCACTGATGCGAAGTCCTTCGCGGGCTTGAATATCGAGTGCTACGGCTTCTCGCCCTTGAAGATGCCTGCCGATCTTGACTACTGGCGGCTCTTTCATGGCGTTGACGAACGAGTGCCGATCGAGGGACTTGAATTCGGTGTCAAAGTGCTCGACCGATTTTTGCGGGGGTGTTGACGTGGTCTCGATCGACGAGGTAGCCGCCATTGCTTTGGCATTGGACGAAGTCACTGAAGGTGTGCGCTATGGCAATCGCTCGTGGATGGTCAATGGCAAGACCTTTGTCTGGGAGCGGCCATTCACCAAGGCCGACGTCAAGAGATTCGGTGACGCTCCAGTGCCTGAAGGTGTGATCCTGGGCGTGTCAGTTGAAGATCAGATCGACAAGCAGGCCGTGATCGCCTCGAACCCCAAGGCCTTCTTCAACATTACGCATCTCGATGGGTACAACGCCTACTTGATTCAACTGAACAAGGTGACCAATAAGCAGTTGACTGAGGCATTGCTCGATGCCTGGTTGGTGTGTGCTCCGGCTCGGCTGACGGAAAAGTATCTGAAGTAGCGGGTTACCGCTCAGGCAGTTCTCACGACGCGATAGACGCGGCGGCGAAGACGAACTTTGCGTCGACCATCAGGAAAGACTCTGGATTGCTGAAGCTCCCAGTGACCTGTGTCGGCAGCACCTGTCATGAGTTGGCGTGCTGCTTCGCGTGAAGTGCCTCGTGGCAGGGCGATCTCGCGGTACTCCCAGTGGGGCGTGGTTGCCGTCCGGATCGCCATTGACAAAACCTACCTCTGCTGAGCCCAACCGGCTTCGGGGTAATTGGCCGCAGGTGCAGAAACTTCGTCGAGTGCTCTGCCTATTTCCTCTGGCAGTTCGAGTTCTTCGCTGGCCAAAGCAGCAATCAATTGACTGTTGTTGCGAGCGCCCAGCACCGGGGCGACCACGCCGGGTCGATCGCGCAACCAGGCAAGAGCAACTTCGGTGGGCGAGGCCCCGAGTCCGTCGGCCGCTGTGGCAACGGCGTCCACAATCCTTCTGCCGCGCTCATCCATGTAGGTCTGGACCCATCCAGCGGTGTCGGCATTGCCCCCACGGGAGTCCGCTGGAGTGCCATGTCGGTACTTGCCGGTGAGCACTCCACGACCAAGGGGGGACCAGGGCAGAATTCCCAGGCCCAAGGCTTGAGCGGCTGGCACGATTTCACGCTCAATGCCGCGCTCGAGCAATGAGTACTCCATCTGAGCCGTCACGATTGGTGCCCGGCCTGGGACGGCTCGTTGCCAGGTGGCTGCGCGCGCGGTCTGCCAACCGCTGTAGTTGGAGATGCCGATGTAGCGCGCCTTGCCACTGCGGACGATGTCGTCGCACACAGCCAGAGTTTCTTCCATTGGTGTCAGCGGATCCCAGGCGTGCAGTTGCCAGAGATCAATGGTGTCCGTGCGAAGTCGCTTGAGGGAGGTGTCGATGGCCTTCATGAGGTGATGCCGGGATGCGTCATACCGACGCTCGCCATTGGGGATGCTCACTGCTTTGGTCGCCAACACGACTTGGTCGCGAATGCCAAATTCTTCGACCAGCTCGCCAAGGAGTTGTTCAGCGATGCCGTCGACATAGACATCAGCTGTGTCGATGAGAGTTCCGCCAGCATCAATGAAGGCGGCCAGCTGATCGCGAGCCTCGTATTCATCGGTGCTACGGCCCCATGTCATGGTGCCAAGAGCCAGACGTCCGACCCACAATCCGGAGCGTCCAAGGGGGCGTTGTTGCATGCAGGAACGTTACCCAAGGCCTTGAACATGGGGGATTAGGCTCGCTGCGCCCGCTTCGAAAGGACTCTCGTGAAACTTGGTCTCCATCTTGGCTATTGGGGTGCCGGAAATGATGCGCAGAACATTGTGCTGGCCCAAGAAGCCGACCGACTTGGCTATGACGTGGTCTGGACTTCGGAGGCATATGGCTCGGATGCTGCGACGGTTGCCGCATTTGTCGTCGCCAAGACGACTCGAGTTGATGTGGGGACAGCGGTGTTTCAGATTCCAGGCCGGTCCCCGGCCAACACCGCAATGACCGCAGCCACCTTGGACACCTTGTCCGGTGGGCGCTTCCGCTTGGGCCTGGGTGTGTCAGGACCACAGGTCTCCGAGGGCTGGCATGGAGTGGCCTTTGATCGACCTTTGCAGCGCACGCGCGAGTATGTCGACATCGTGCGCATGGCCCTTGCCCGTGAGCGGGTGGAATACGCAGGCGAGTGCTTCACCCTGCCCCTGCCTGATGGCCCAGGCAAGGCACTCACGCTCACAATCCATCCGGTCAGAGAGCAGTTGCCGATCTACTTGGCAGCGATTGGCCCCAAGGCGCTGGCGATGGTCGGCGAGATCGCAGACGGCTGGCTCTCGGTCTACTTCTCTCCCGACCATGCCGAACACTCGCTTGGCATCGTGCGCGATGCGCGCCTGGCTGCGGGAAAGTCGATGGCTGGCTTTGATGTGGTGGCATCAACCTCGGTGGTCATCGGCGATGACCTCGAGGCCTGCGCCGACCAACTGCGTGCAGGATCGGCGCTGTATATAGGTGGGATGGGCAGCCGAGACAAGAACTTCTACAACAAACTGGTGCAGAGGATGGGATACGAACGTGAGGCCAAGGAGATTCAGGATCTCTACCTGGCCAAGGACTACGCAGGAGCCCAAGCGGCACTGCCGTTCTCGCTGCTTGACGAAGTCTCACTCATCGGACCGAAGGAAAGAATCCAGGAGCGTCTCATCGCATTCTCCGAAGCCGGCGTCACCAACATCACCTTCAGCGCTGTTGGGAACACGATTGAGGATCGCCTCACGAGTGTCAGGGAGATGGCCGAGATCCTGGACATGTCAGGGTTGGCTTCATGACCGGTTCAGTCACGTGGTTTGAAGCGATCGTGCTGGGCCTGGTGCAAGGTCTCACCGAGTTCATTCCGGTGTCTTCAACAGCGCACATATTGATCGTTTCGCAGTTGTTCGGCTGGGAGGATCCCGGTGCCGCTTTCACTGCTGTGACCCAAATCGGCACGGAGCTTGCGGTGATCGTCTACTTCAGGCATGACATCGCTCGGGTGCTTTCCACATGGTTTCGGTCCCTGCGCGACGCCAGCCTTCGTCGGGAGCTGGATGCTCGAATGGGCTGGTACATCATCATCGGCACCATCCCGATTTCCATTCTCGGAGTCACCTTCTCCAGCCAGATCGAAACCGCTGCACGCAACCTCTGGCTTGTCGCGGCGATGTTGATCATCTTCGGCGTGGTCCTTGGCGTTGCCGATGCTCTCGGCTCGCGCAAGCATGACCTGACTGAATTGAATGGCCGCGATGGACTGCTGTTTGGGCTTGGCCAGGCGATGGCATTGATTCCAGGAGTCTCTCGCTCAGGTGCGACGATCTCCACGGGTCTTGCCCTGGGCTATACGCGAGAGTCCGCTGCCCGTTATGCCTTCTTGTTGGCGGTGCCCGCAGTCCTTGCATCCGGCTTCTATGAGATGACCAAGATCGGCGGCGATTCACAGGCTTCGTGGGGACCCACAATTCTCGCGGCGGTGATTGCCTTCTTCGTGGGCATTGCTGTCATCTCCTGGCTGCTGAGATGGATCACCACCAAGACCTTCCTGCCATTTGTGGTGTATCGAATTCTGTTGGGCTTTGCCGTGATTCTTCTGCTCTGGGTTGGTGTTCTGCAGGCTTAAAGCCAACCGCTCTTTCTGAAAGCCCTATACAGCAACGAGCAGGCAGTCACCATGACGCCGAGAATCATTGGATAGCCGAATTTCCAGTGAAGCTCGGGCATGTCGTCGAAATTCATTCCGTAGATCCCGGCAATCATCGTCGGCACCGCAGCGATGGCGACCCATGCGCTGATCTTGCGCATGTCCTTGTTCTGCTGAAGGTCCTGCTTTGATGTGGCCGCCATCAGCATGGTCACCAACATCGTGTCCGTGCTTTCGACTGCATCGTGTACCCGCATGAGGTGTTCGCCCACGTCACGGAAATAGGCACTGATGTCAGCATGAATCCACGGGACATCCTGCTGCTCGAAGTCCTGAGCGATGGATACCAGAGGATTCACCGCACGACGGATTTCAACGTTCTCCCGCTTGAGCCGATAGATGCGATCTGCGTAATCGACCCGCTTGCCCGGCTGAAAGACAGCCTGCTCGAGCTCTTCAACATCGACGGCGACTTCTTCTGAAACGGCGATGTACTCATCGACGACCTTGTCAACCACGGCGTAGAGAACCGAGATGGGTCCCATGGCTCTTAGATTTGGAGAGCGCTCAAGGCGCTGCCGCAGGCCTTGCAGGTCGCCGACTTGTCCAAATCGCACCGTGATCACAAACCAAGGGCCGACGAAGATGGCAATCTGTCCGGTGTTCACGTCTGAACTGGGCTCGTAGTAGTCCAAGACCTTGACCACGGCCAGGCCGTGTCCGTCGTCGTCAAAGTCAAACTTTGCTCGCTGGTTTGGGTTCGCTGCATCTTCGACCTGCAGATGAGAAAGCTCAAAGACGCGGGTGATCATGTCGAGTTCGTCCTTGGTCGGCTCGAACAGTCCAAGCCAGACGAAGGAGTTGGGGTTGTCATCACAGCGTTGTCGCAGGCCCTCAAGTTTGGGACCCGGATGTCCGTCGCCTGGGTGTTGCCAACTTCGGATGTCATCTATCGGGACGACCCCTTCAGGGGTGTAGACGCCCATTCCACGAATCACAGATCTCATTGTGGGGGATTCCTGCGAGACTACGAACATGACCACGCTGATATTGGTGCGCCATGGCCGAACTCCCGCAAATCGTGAAGGGATTCTTGCTGGATGGACTCCAGGAGTGCATCTTGATGAAGTGGGCATCGTGCAAGCGGCCAAAGCTGCAGCACGCCTTGCCAATCTGCCGATCAAGGCAGTGGTCACGTCTCCGCTTGATCGCACGGTAGAAACGGCCAAGGCCATCATTGGCGATCGAGACATCCCGCTTGAGAACGATGAGCGCATCGGCGAATGCCACTACGGCGAATGGACTGGTCGCCCGTTGAGTGAACTCGCCAAGGAACCTATGTGGAAGGTCGTGCAGAGTCAGCCAAGCGCTGCGGTTTTCCCAGGTGACGATGGTGAGTCCATCACCCAAATGGCGCATCGAGCCATTGCATCGGTACATCACTGGAATGCTCATTTTGGCGCCGATGGCATGTACGTGATGGTCAGCCATGGTGATGTCATCAAGGCAATAGTCAGTGATGCGCTGGGCGCCCACCTCGACCTGTTTCAGCGGGTGCAGATTGATCCGTGCTCAATCAGTGTCATCGAGTACACGCCTGGGCGGCCTTTCGCCATTCACATCAATGACACAGGCAGCGATCTTTCTCGGCTGATCCCCAAGAAGAAATCACGTCGAGCTCGCAAGGGGGATGCTGTCGTGGGCGGAGGTGCCGGATGAGGCGGCAGCACAGGAGCGGCAGATAGGCTCGAACGGTGACTCGCCAACTCTTCGATTTCGCCGAACCGGAGAGATTTGTCGTCGGAACCGTCGGGATGCCGGGGGAGCGCACCTTCTTCTTGCAGGCGCGCACGGGCAACCGCGTGGTCAGCGTGGTGCTGGAGAAGCAGCAGGTAGCAGCACTGGCGGATCGAATGGAGCAGATTCTCTCTGTCCTTCACGGGACGAATCTGCCGTTGCCGGCTGTCATCGACGACAAGCCGCTGGAGTTGCCGATCTTCGAAGAGTTTCGTGTCGGAACGATGGCCTTGGGGTGGGATGACGAATCCCAGAAAATGGTCATCGAGGCCTACGCGGTCACCGAGGAAGAAGTGCCCGAAATGGGCGAAGACGACGAAGACGGTGTCGACACCCTTCGTGTCCGTCTCACCGCAGAGCAGGTTCGGGCATTCATGCAGCGAGCGCGCACGATGGTTGCCTCTGGCCGACCCGCATGCCCCTTCTGCAGTCAGCCTCTTGACCCCAACGGACACATCTGCCCGCGAGCCAACGGATTTCGGCGCCAGGGCTAATGCTCGTCGAGGAATGCCTGGCACTGGGCGAGCTCGAAATTCACGGGCGCCTGGCTGGCGCATCCAACGCGACGCTGTTCTGCACGGTTGCAGCTGGCAATGGCACTGATCTGAAATGCGTCTACAAGCCTGTTCGAGGCGAGCGGCCGCTCTGGGACTTTCCATCCGGCACCTTGGCAGCTCGCGAAGTCGCAGCGTATGAGCTCAATCTTCTGCTCGGCTGGGATTTGATTCCCACGACCGTCTGGCGAGATGACGGACCCCATGGTCCAGGCATGTGCCAGTTGTGGATTGATGAGGTCGAGGGCGAGGAACTTGTCGATGTGGTGTCCTCACGCAAAGCCCGCGAAGGCTGGCGACACGTGCTGACAGGAGAGAGTCAGTACGGAGATGCAGTGCACTTGATGCACGTCGACCGTGCAGATCTGCAGCAGATGGCTGTCCTTGATGTGCTGATGAACAACGCCGATCGCAAGGCCGGACATCTGTTGATTGATGAACAGCAGAAGCTTTGGGGCATTGATCACGGACTGACGTTCAACGACGAACCCAAATTGCGCACTGTGCTTTGGGGATGGTCAGGTCAGTCCGTACCGGAGGATTTCCTGGTCGATGTGGACCTTGCATTCGCGCAGTGGGGACAGCTGGAAAGTGCGCTCTCGCCTTGGTTGCTGCCTTATGAACTGGACGCTTGTGCTGAGCGCTTTCGAGAACTGCTGCGCAAGAAGAGGTTTCCGCAGCCGCCGACCTATTGGCCTGCAGTTCCGTGGCCCCTCTACTGAGACAGGGCGTCCATCACTGGCTAAGGTGACCGGGTGCAGTCATGGCAGCAACCCTCCGTTCCAAAATTGCCGGGCAGTGGGCTGCCATTGAGCTTGTTCGATACAGCGGCAAAGGTGATTCGCATGACCGCCCCTGGCCCAGTGGCGCGGATGTACGTCTGCGGCATCACCCCATACGACGCGACCCACATGGGGCATGCAGCGACCTACGTGGCCTTTGATCTGGTGTATCGCATGTGGCTGGATGCTGGCCATGAAGTGCACTACGTGCAAAACGTCACGGACATCGACGACCCACTCCTGGAGCGGGCTCTCGAGCGCGGTGAGGACTGGCAGGCAATAGCCGAGCGGGAGACAGCGCTGTTCCGGGAGGATATGCACAGCCTGCAGGTCATCCCTCCACGTGAGTACATCGGAGCTGTCGAAGCCATTCCATCCGTAGCGGAACATGTGATCGCCTTGCAGGCCAAGGGCAGTGTCTATGCGGTCGACGATGATCTGTACTTCTCAGTTCACTCCGATCCGATGTTTGGGGCGGTGGCCAATCTTGATGAAGCACAGATGCTGGCCATCTTCGCTGAGCGCGGTGGCGATCCTGATCGGCCGGGGAAGCGTCATCCTCTTGACTGCCTGGTGTGGCAGGACGCTCGTCCTGATGAACCCGCATGGAATACCAAGTTGGGTCACGGGCGACCCGGATGGCATATCGAATGCGTCGCGATCGCACTTGATCACCTTGGACCCATGATTGATGTGCAGGGTGGTGGCAGCGATCTGTCCTTCCCACACCACGAGATGGGCGCATCAGAAGCCCAAGTGCTCACGGGTCAGGCCCCCTTTGCTCAGCACTACGTGCATGCAGGCATGGTTGCCTGGCAGGGGCACAAGATGAGCAAGTCGCGCGGCAACCTGGTGTTCGTCTCACAATTGCGACACCAAGGTCACGACCCCATGGCCCTGCGCCTTGCACTGCTTGCACATCACTACCGCACCGACTGGACCTGGACTGAAAGCGGTTTGGCTGGCGCTGAGGATCGCCTATCCCTCTGGCGTGCTGCGGCCGACACAAGCCGCGCCCTGGACTTCGCTCCGGTGTTGGCGAAGGTGCGCGAACACCTGAGCAACGACCTTCGCACTCCAGAAGCCATCGACATCATCGACGCCTGGGCGATGGCAGCACTGACGGGCAGCGGCTCAGATGCCGACGCGCCAGCACTCATGAGAGCGACTGTGCACGCATTGCTCGGTGTTCAGCTGTAGCTAGGCCTTCTTCTCATCATGGCCGCCGAATTCCTTGCGCATGGCGCTGAGGATGCGATCGCCGAACAGCGCTGAACTCTGGGAGTAGAAGCGCTCTTGCAGAGCTGCGGTCAGCACGGGCGTGGGCACGCCTTCTTCGATGCTTGCGATTGCCGTCCAACGACCCTCGCCACTGTCCGACACTCGACCGCTGAACTCTTCAAGCTCTGAAGACTTCGACAAGGCCAAGGCGGTCAGATCCAGGAGCCAGGATCCAACGACGCTTCCACGTCGCCAGACCTCTGCGATTGCGGGGATGTCGAGATCGAACTGGTAGTACTCAGGATTGGACATCGGAGCAGTCTCGGCATCTGCATCTCGGGCTGCCTTGCCGGCATTTGCATGCTTGAGGATGTTCAGGCCTTCGGCATATGCCGACATCAACCCATACTCAATGCCGTTGTGGACCATCTTCACAAAGTGGCCTGCACCGCTTGGCCCGCAATGCAGCCAGCCTCGTTCGGCCGAAGTTGGCTCACCTGTGAGGCCAGGGGTCCGTTCCGCAGACTCAAAGCCAGGCGCAATGGTGTCCCAAAGACCTGAGAGTCGATCCACGGTCGCTTCGGCACCACCGATCATCAGGCAGTAGCCGCGCTCCAGGCCGTAGACGCCACCAGAAGTGCCGACGTCGATGAAATCGATGCCCTTCTCGGCGCATCGCTGAGCGTGATGTATGTCGTCGCGGTAGTAGGAGTTGCCACCATCGATCAACGCATCGCCTGGCTCAAGCAGACCGATGAGTTCGGTGACAACGGATTCGGTGATGGCTCCCGCTGGAACCATGACCCAGACCGCACGTGGTGTCGGCAGCTTGGCCACGAGATCGGCGAGATCACTTGCGCCTGTTGCCCCGTCAGTGACAAGTGCCTGAACGGAGTCTTGCGATTGATCAAACACCACACATGAATGACCATCGCGCATGGCGCGACGCACCAGATTTGCACCCATTCGACCAAGTCCGACCATGCCGAGGGTTACTGGACGTGAGGTTGCCATGTTGCCTCCTGAACCACTAGACATCGGTCTGTCCGAGGTCGTATTTCGATGAGGTTAGTGGAAGGTTCCACCCATGAACAAAGTCCCTACGATCGATCCGCGTGCCTGTACTGCTTGGCAGTCTTTGGAGGCATTGAGTACGACGGTCGGCGCAGGGACGATTCGTGAATTGATTGATGCTGATCATGCGCGACCAAAGAACTACACACTTGAAGCCGCGGGAATCTTTGGCGACTTCTCGCGCCAGCGCATGGACGCCGATGTCCTCAGTGCATTGCATGAGTTGGCGGCACAGGTTGGCGTACTGCAACTGCGGGATGCGATGTTTGATGGCACGCATATCAATACGAGTGAAGACCGCGCAGTGCTCCACACAGCCTTGCGTCTGCCTCGCGACTCAGTTCTGGTTGTTGATGGCGTAGACGTGGTAGCCGAGGTGCATGCCGTGCTTGATCGCATGGGCGAATTCGCGGAAGAGGTTCGCTCTGGTGCATGGACTGGCGCAACTGGCAAGGCGATCACCGATGTGGTCAATATCGGGATCGGCGGATCCGACCTGGGTCCGGCGATGGCGTACATCGCGATGCAGCACTATCGCGAGCAGGGCATTGGCTGCCACTTCGTTTCCAACGTGGACCCCTGTGACATTGGCGAGGTGCTCGCAGACCTCAGCCCAGATACCACGTTGTTCATCATTGCCTCCAAGACATTCACCACCCTTGAGACGATGACCAATGCTGCAGCTGGCCGCAACTGGCTGGTAGCTGAACTGGGTGAAGCCGCTGTGGCCAAGCACTTTGTTGCGGTCTCGACCAATGCTGATGAGGTGGCAAAATTCGGAATCGACACCGGACACATGTACGGCTTCTGGGACTGGGTCGGCG
>JAUSQD010000064.1 GCA_030652695.1 Actinomycetota bacterium | reverse complement strand
GCCAAGAACGCCCTGCCCGTTGACGATGGTGGTGTGCGAAACGGTGCCGACATCAGTGTCTGGGTAGGCCTGTACCTTGCGAGCCATGACCACTCGAGCAAGGCTCTCGATGTTCACCTGATGGACGATGCCGGTGCCTGGCGGCACCACCTTGAACTCTTCGAAGGCGCTCTGGCCCCAGCGCAGGAACTGGTAGCGCTCCAGATTTCGGTCGTATTCAAGGTCAACGTTCAAGGCTTCGGCGTTGGGGCTGGCGAAGAAGTCCACAATGACCGAGTGGTCAATGACGAGTTCAGCTGGAGCTAGCGGCTCGATCTTGGAGGCATCGCCACCAAGCTCGGCGACGGCTTCACGCATGGTCGCCAGATCCACCACCACAGGCACACCAGTGAAGTCCTGCATCACCACGCGGGCTGGAGTGAACTGAATTTCCTCACTGGGCTCGGCAGTGGGATCCCAGTTTCCGAGCAGCGCGATGGTCTCGCGTGTGACATTTGCGCCATCTTCGGTGCGCAGAAGGTTCTCCAGGAGCACCTTGTGGGTAAACGGAAGCCGCTCGCTGCCAGGGACTGCAGAGATGCGGAAAATCTCGTAGTCATGTGATCCGACCTGGAGATTTCCCCGGGCTCCAAAACTATCCACGCCAGCCACTTCCCTCTCGCTTTGTTGCTCTCAACGTATCCGATTGACCTTGATCGCCTGTACTGGCCCTAGATCGCTCTGGGCACCAGGAACAAACTTGGCAATGCACTCCATGTGATGGGTCATCGGGAAGGCGTCAAGCACCGAAAACTCAGCCAGAGCGTAGCCAGCCCCCATCAAGAATGAGGCGTCCCTTGCAAAGGCCACTGGGTCACACGCGACGTACACCACTGCTCGCGGCTGGGCCGCGGCGATTGCTGCCATCACTTCGACTCCCGCGCCTCGTCGAGGTGGATCAAGCACGATTCCATCGACTTGGCTCGGCAGGTTCCAAGTGCTGACGTCGGCTTCGATGAATTCGACTTGCGTGAGGTCGGCAAGGGCGCGTCGGCCATCGCGAAGAGCGCTGCGATAGCTCTCCACCGCATGCACTCGGCCTTCAGCCCCGACCGCTTCACCCAGAAAGGCACTGATGAGTCCAGCGCCCGCGTACAGGTCAAGCCAGCGCTCACCCGATTGTGGTGCGGCGGCTGCAATCACGAAGTCAACGATCGCGGGAGCCGCATCGGGGTGCACCTGCCAGAAATCCGAAGCCCCGATCTCCCACTCGCGATCGTGCACGTGCTGCGTCACCTTGCGGCCGCCGTCAATCAGTTCACGATCAGCCCAAATGCTCACCGCCTGGTTTGATCCCTGGACCGTGTGCACGCTCTCGACGCCAGGCCATTGACGCTCAGTGACCTTGGCGGCGGCAATCGCGCGCGTTGCGAGAATGCACTCATCTATCGGCAGGACGCCATGAGTGCGCACAGCGAGCAATCCCGCATTGCCACCTTGGTCCACACTCCAGCGCATCCGCGAGCGCCAGTGGAGTCCATGGTCATCCCGCAGAGGGATCGCCTCGGCTTCACCTGGGTCTACGCCCGCATGTCGCATCAGCGATTCACGCGCAATCGCTCCCTTGATTCGTCGCTGCTCACTCAACTCCACATGCTGAAAGTCGCAACCCCCGCAACCGCCAGGATGGGCCCAGACACACGGAGCCTGCACTCGGTGCTCAGAGGCATTCAGAATCTCTATTGCATCAGCGCGGATGAACTTCGAACGCACCTCAGTGATCCGAATCCGGGCTGACTCCCCCGGTATGGCGTGCCGCACGAATGCCGTGTTGCCTTTGGGGTACGCCAGCGCGTGACCACCGTGGACCATCGCCCCGATTTCAACTGTGAACTCCTGGCCAACCTCCACCTTCTCTTTGGTGGGCTTGACCATCTCAGACGTCCTGGTCTATTGCGTTTTCACTTGATGCCAGCTGCCACGGAACGCTGGTGACCATCACACCGGGGGTGAACAGCAATCTGCTCTTCAATCGCAGGGCGGATTGATTGTGCAGCAACTGCTCCCACCATCGGCCGACGACGTATTCAGGGATGAACACCGTGACGATGTCATTGGGATTGTCGGTTCGAAGCTCGCGAACATAGGTGAGAATTGGTCGAGTGATTTCCCGGTATGGGGAATCCAGAATCTTCAACGTCACAGGAATCTCGCGATCGGCCCACTCGCGCTGAAGTCGCGCGGTGTCATCGTCATCGACATTCACCGTGATCGCCTCGAGCACAGTTGGACGACTGGCTCGGGCGTAGGCAAGGGCTCGCAGTGTTGGCTTGTGGATCTTGGAGACCAAGACCAGCGCGTGCACTCGAGAAGGCAGGGTGACTCGCTCGTTGTCAGTGGTTGCCAGCTCGCGAGCCACTCGGTCGTAGTGACGCCGAATGGCCTTCATCAGCGCGAAGATAATCGGCATCGCCAGCACCACAAGCCAAGCGCCATGAGTGAACTTGGTGATGAGCACGATCACCAGCACGATGCCGGTGAGCACGCACCCAAAGGAGTTGATCGCTCGTGAGCGAATCATCTTTGCGCGTGCTTTCGGGTCCTTTTCTTCCTTGAGCAGCCTGGTCCAGTGACGAACCATGCCTATCTGACTCAGCGTGAAGGAGACAAAGACACCCAGGATGTACAGCTGAATCAGGGCCGTGACATCTGCCTGATAGATGATCATGAGGATCACGGCAAGCCCGGCGAGACTCAAGATGCCATTGCTGAACGCGAGCCGGTCGCCGCGCGTGTGCAACTGCCTGGGCAAATAGCCATCGCGTGCGAGGATCGATACGAGCACGGGAAAGCCATTGAAGGCCGTATTCGCGGCGAGCGCCAGAATCAGCACAGTGGCGATTGAGATGACCCAGACACCTATGGTGAAGTTTCCGAACACCGCATCGGCCACCTGCACGATGACCGTCTTCTGATCCTGCCCCGCAGGAAGCCCGATGAGATCTGAATCCTTCTCGGTCACATGCACATTGGTCTGCAAAGCCAACCAGGTGATCCCAGAGAACATCGCCATGGAGATCACGCCCAGCAGGAGCAGAGTCGTTGCGGCGTTCTTGGATTTTGGGGGGGCAAATGCAGGGACACCGTTTGCCACAGCCTCGATGCCCGTGAGGGCCGTCGTACCTGATGAGAATGCTCGGGCAATCAGGAACACCAGTGCGAATGCCGTGAAGGAGCCCTCGGGAAGTATCTCCCAGCTGGCACTTTCAGCCTCAAGGTTGGCGCCGAACATCATCCGGATGATCGCGGTGCCGATCATGATGAAGATGGACGCCATGAAGAAGTAGGTGGGCACTGCGAACAGCGCACCCGACTCCTTGATTCCCCGCAGGTTGAGCAAGGTGATCACGACGATGGCGATCACCGCCCACCAGACGTTGTGCGCATTGATGATGGGAAATACCGAGCCAAGGTTGTCGATTGCCGCAGCTATCGACACAGCAACGGTCATGACGTAGTCGATCAGCAGCGCACTTGCAACAAAGACGCCCCAGTTGGGACCCAGGTTGTGGGTCACGACTTCGTAGTCGCCACCACCACTTGGATAGGCATGAACGGTCTGTCGATAGGAGGCAACCACCGTGAAGTAGATGAGCACGACCCCGGCCGCCACCAAAGGACCCCACTCATAGAGCGAAAGTCCGCCAAGTGACAAGACCAGCAGAATTTCCTGAGTCGCATAGGCATTGGAGGACAGGGCATCGCTGGCGAATACGGGAAGCGCGATTTTTTTTGAAAGATAGGTCTCGTGCAGTCGATCGCTGCGAAGCGCACGCCCAAGGAACAGGCGCTTGAGGGAATCTGAGACCGGCACGTCTCCGGATGCTACGCGGTGCATGTATCTTCAGCACGTGCACATCGTCATCCTCGGGTGCGGGCGAGTTGGGTCCCTTCTTGCACAGCGACTTGACGAGGCTGGCCACTCAGTAGCAATCGTCGATCAAGACGCAGGTGCATTTCGACGTCTCAGCCCTGAATTCGGTGGGCTCACTGTCAAGGGCGTCGGCTTTGATCGCGAAACCCTTGAGAATGCAGGTATCGCGCGGGCTCACGCCTTCGCCGCGGTCAGCAGCGGCGACAACACCAACATCCTGGCTGCGCGAGTGGCGCGCGAGACGTATGGCGTGGGTCGAGTAGTGGCTCGCATCTACGACCCTCGTCGAGCAGAGATCTACGAACGTCTGGGCATTCCCACTGTTGCCACTGTCGCTTGGACATCAAGCCAGATCATGCGGCGGATCCTGCCACTTGGCAGCGATGAGCTCTTTCGCGATTCCAGCGGCAATGTCGCCATGGGTGAGATCACTGTTGGCACCAAGTGGATCGGCCAGCGCGCCAGCGCCCTGGAACATGCCTCAGGCGCTCGCATTTCCTTTCTTGCCCGCTACGGCGAGCCGGTGATTCCAAGTGCCGACAGCGTCATTCAAGAGGGGGATCACGTGTACGCCACCTACCGCGTTGCTGACGTGGAGCTGGTCGAGCGTGTATTCAATGAAGGCCCTCAGGAGGCATAGATGCGCGTTGCTATTGCAGGTGCCGGCAAGGTCGGGCGTTCGATTGCCCGTGAACTGATCGCCAGCGGACACCATGTGCTGCTGATCGATCGCGATGCAGAACTTGCACGACCCGGTGTGGTCGAAGGAGCCGAGACTCTGCTCGCTGACGCCTGCGAAATTGAAGCGCTCGATGAGGCACTGCTGTCGCAGTGCCAGGTTGTCGTGGCAGCCACCGGCGATGACAAGGTCAATCTCGTGGTGAGCCTGCTTGCCAAGACTGAATATGGCGTGCCCAGAGTGGTCGCTCGCGTGAATCATCCCAAGAACGAATGGATGTTCGATCAGACTTGGGGTGTTGATGTTGCTGTGTCGACACCTCGCATGCTGTCAGCACTCGTCGAAGAAGCCGTCAGCGTTGGCGATCTGGTACGACTGTTCTCCTTCCGACAGGGTGAGGCAAATCTTGTTGAGATCACCTTGTCGGTTGACTCCCCCGTTGCGGGTCAGCGTGTGGGCGAGCAGCCTTGGCCACCCGATACCGCCTTGGTCGCCATCGTTCGCGGACAACGGGTGATCACTCCGTCCGCGGATGATCCACTGGACCCAGGCGATGAGCTGTTGTTTGTTGCGTCACCTGATCAGGAGCCGGCACTGCAGCGACTTCTGGGCCATCTCTAACTGCTGCTTGCGCGCATCGCCCGATAGGTCGGCCCTAGCAGTCGATAGGTGAAGTACGCCGCACCAAGGAAGAGTGGCCAGCCCATCACGACTTTGACGATGCCCAAGGCGGTGACACTTCCAGCAAAGTACAAAGGCGCCTGCACCAGCAGCCGTCCGAAGAACAGCGCGACCCAAATCCAGCTTGCAGCCGCCAGGACTCTTCGCTGAGCGATGTCCTTGCGCCAGCTGGTGCCCTTGCCTGTGAAGAAGCCCAGGAACACACCGATCAATGGCCAACCAACAATGATGGATATCAAGAATGCAAGGCCATAGGCAAGATTGGTGATGAGCCCCGCCACGTAGAAGTTCTCCGCCTTGCCCGTGTACTTGGCGAATCCTGCAGAGATCAGCACTCCGGCGAAGCCTGCAGCGATCTGTTGCAGCGGCTCATGCCTGAACAGTCGCCACAGGACAATTGCACCAGCGGCAATCAGCGCCGCTGCCAGCGAAGTCCCAAGATTCTCACTGGTGATGAGGTACGCCACAACGAAGACGACCGTGGGCAGGCCTGAATCGATGATCCCGCGCCAGCCGCCGATTGCGCGTTCCAGCAGCACAGATTCCGCACGCAAATCCTCGGGCGTCTCATGTGTTGGCGAGGGAGCTGCTTCCTCGTTGCTCATTACTGCGATGGCTTCAGTTGATACCGCGGGTTGTAGACCGTCTTGCTGCCATCGATATTGGTCATTCTTCCGGTGATGGTCATCCGGCGGCCAGCAACGATGCCAGGGATCGTCCGGCGTCCCATCCAGATGATCTTGGTCGCGCCTGATCCGTCGTACAGCTCAATCTCAAATGACGGAGCCTTGTCCTTGGGAAGAATCGTCACGTAGCGGACCGTGCCGGCCAGACTGACAAGTTCGCCGGCGTTGCAATTCTCGATTGCGCTGCAGGCGATCGACTCGTTGTTGAGCTGCTCCCGGAGTTCATCTGCCTCGGACTGTGCTCGAGTACGCAGGAACTTTGCCCATGGACCTTGGCTCGACATCAACGAATCTCCGTTATCTCTGGGCCGCGCTCAGGCGGCAGCAGGGCTGAAGGCGAATCATCTTCTGGGACTACTCCATCATCCACCGCAGGAAGCTGCAACGGAAGGGGACTTCCCACGGGCATCGCTTCATTTCCGCGCACCACGACCAAGCCACGCAAGGCGGCCTCCAGCTGGTCAGCTGACGACCCTGGGCGCGCAGCAGCTCCGAGGAAGACTGCGCGGATAAACCAGCGTGGGCCCTCAATGCCGACAAATCTCGCGGGCTGCAGGCCCTGCTCAGCCGGAACCTGCGCGCGAAGCTCGGGTCCAAAGGCACCTATGGCCTCTTCAACGAGCCCGTTTGCTGCATTGATTGATGAGGCAATCTGCTTGCGGGTCTCCTCCCACAAGCCGCCTGACTTCGGCGCGGCAAAGACCTGAATCTGGACGCCGGCATCGGCTGTGGCCAAGGTGACCAGTGCCACGGCCCCGGTTGCATCGTCCACTTGCACCTGAACATCGACACCGGGGGCAGCAGCAATGAGCACACTGCCAAGATCCAGACGCTCAGTGCCGTCCCAATCGATCTCTGATTCGTCCCACGGGCCAAGTGCGCGCAAATCCTCTGTCACGCCTCCACCGTAGCGGCCTGTCCTCCGGTTGACCCGAACCCACCCTGCCCCCGATGACTGCCGGGCAGTTCCGACACTTCGATCAATTGGGCCGCAGCCACAGCAGAGACCACGAGTTGGGCGATCCGATCCCCCCGTGACAAGCGGATGGCTTCGCTTGGATCGTGGTTGACCAGAATCACGCCGATTTCCCCCCGGTAGCCCGCATCAATGACTCCTGGCGCATTGACCATGCCCAATCCGCTTCGCAGCGCCAAACCGCTGCGTGGATGCACAAACGCCGCAAAGCCAGGTGGCAGGGCGATCGCGACACCAGTGGGAACGAGGGCACGTTCGCCGGGCAGCAAGGTGACATCGACCCTGGCAAGCAAATCCATGCCCGCATCTCCGGGGTGCTCGTACCGAGGGAGCGGGAGTTCTTCGTCGAGGCGATTGATGAGCACTGCAACATCCACGAGCAACGACTCTACTGACCCGCACGCGCGATCGTGGCGTGCATAGGCTCTGGAGCATGAACACGGTGTATCGAGAGCGACTCCTGCCCAAGTGGTGGGTGTTTGTCTTCATCACCTCGCTCATCGCCATGTTGAGCATCGCCTACGGCGCTGCGATCAGTGCACTGGTCGGTTGGCTCATGTTCCTTGGCATCACTGCCTTGACCAGCCTCGCGATGTTCTTCGGCTCTCCAGTGATCGCCGTGTCCGATGTTCTGGAAGTTGCACATGCACGGTTGCCTCTGCAGTATGTCGACGCAGTTCAAGTGCTCAGTTCGGAGCAGACTCGAGATGCGCGCAGCAGGCGGGTGGATGCTCGCAACTTTGTTCTCGTCAAGAGCTGGGCGGCCTCGCAATCGGTGTTGGTCACCTTGAATGATCCGAACGATCCGCATCCGGCCTGGCTCATCAGCAGTCGGCACCCTGCAGAGCTGATGTCGGCGATCAGCTCAAGTGCGGCCTCTGTTCGCTAGAGCGACGCGCGATCTGCCACAGTGTGCCTATGAGCGAGCAGAAGAATGACGAGCTGGAAGTTCAACCAAATCCGGTCCTGCACCTGATTGCTCCCTTCACCGCCATTGCGGCCACCATGGTGTTGCGCAAAGTCCTGACTTCGGCCTACGCCCGCAAGACTGGCGGCGACGCGCCTGATCCGCGCGACCCTGGCGTTCCTTTGGGACGGGCACTGGTCTGGGCAGTTGGGATTGCGGCCACCGCGGCCGCTGTTGAGGTCGTCGTGTTTCGCGTCATGAATCGTGGCGCGAAGTAGCACCAGGAACAAGCCACGCTAGGAACAGTCGCTGCACACAGGTCCAGTGCTGCCCTCGTGGTCCAGTTGGCTGCGGTGGTGAACCAGGAAGCACTTCGTGCAGGTGAACTCATCGGCTTGCTTTGGCAGCACCCGGATCGTCAGGCTTTCATCTGAAAGATCTGCGCCTGGAAGTTCCAGGTTCTCTGCCGCTTCAGTTTCATCGATGTCGATCGCGCCGGAATTCTTCTCCGCACGCTGAGCTTTGAGTTCCTGAAGGGATTCCTCCGCGAGCTCTTCGTCTGTCTTCCGCGGTGTGTCGTAGTCAGTAGCCATCCGCCAGCCCTTCGCTCAATGCCGCAGAACTCCAGCGGCGCGAGGATTGTGCCTCATCACTTTGTGAATCTCCTGCGAGGACTCAAGGCCTGGCAATCCCGATCGCGCTAATCTGCATGACATGCCCATCTACGCACTTGGCGACCTCGTTCCTCAGATTGATCCCACTGCCTTCGTGCACCCCGATGCAGTGATCATTGGCGATGTGCGGATCGGGCCCGAATCAAGTGTGTGGCCCGGCGCTGTGCTGCGCGCCGACTACGGAACCATCACCATTGGTGCGCAAACTTCGATTCAGGACGGCACTGTTGTCCACTGCACCGACGAAGAGCCGACGATCATCGGCGATCGCTGCACAGTCGGTCACAACGTGCACATCGAGGGTGCTCACATCCACGACGATTGCCTGATCGGCTCAGGCTCGATCGTGCTCAATGGCTCTGAGATCGGGCCACGTTCATTGGTTGGCGCAGGTGCCCTCGTGCCGATGCGCAAGATTGTTCCACCCCAGGCACGGGCAATCGGGGTTCCATGCGTGATCACTGAAGGCGCGGTCATTGGCCGTCCGAATGAAGAGGGCGCCGGCGGCTATGTCGCCAACGCCAAGCGCTACGCAGCCGATCTGCGCCGACTCAGCTGACTTCGCAGTCAGCCTTGAGCTGTCTGCAATGCACGCCGCAGGGACTGCGCAATCCCGGGAACCGCAGCCACCATCGTTTCCTCGTACACGCTTTCGCCCCAAAGCCCGCTGATCTGCGCTCCCGCCTCTTGAGCAATCAGTGCTCCAGCAGCAACATCCCACCGCGCCAGACCGCGTTCGTAGTAGCCATCCAGCCGGCCCCTGGCCAGCCAGCAGAAGTCGATCGCTGCACCACCCATCCTTCGGAAGTCACGCACTTGGCCGGCCATGGCCAACATCACGGCTGCTTGCTCTTGGCGCCGTTGTGAGGAGTAGCCGAATCCGGTGGCCACCATCGCCATTTCCAAGGTCGCGCACTCCCCCACAGCCATTGGCTCAACTGACTGCGGGCCGCTGAGCGCACCTCGCACCAGCCACGCACCAGCGCCGGCAATGCCAACGAAGGCCTCATCGAATTCTGGCGCGACCACAATGCCAATCACCGACTGCTCATCGATTTCTGCAGCAACCGAGACCGACCACATCGGGATTCGATAGAGGTAGTTCACGGTGCCATCAAGCGGATCAACGACCCAACGCACTCCGGACGTGCCTGGCCGCTCTCCCCCTTCCTCGCCCAAGAATCCATCCTGCGGACGAGAGCCGAGGAGTCGCGTGATCAGCAGTGCCTCGGCGCCACGATCCATCTCGGTGACAGCGTCTACAGCGGTGGACTTGGTGTCCACTTGAAGAGCACTCGGACGTTCGTCGCGCAGGAACAGGGCCGCTTCGACAGCTGCAGCCCATCCGATGGGCAGCAGCTCATGGGAACTGAGCAGATCTGCGAGATCGTCCATGCGCCCATCATTGTCTGTCCACCTCTAGTGCACTTGGGCCCGTGCAGTACTAGCGTGGGCGTGATGTTGGCTTCCTACCGCGAAGTGCTGCGCACTCCCGGAGCCAAGAGATTCTCCGCTGCGGCCTTCATCGCCAGACTGCCGATGGCGATCGTGATGCTGGCAATTGTCCTCTACGTCTCAGACAGCACTGGTTCCTTTGCCAAGGCTGGAGCACTCGCGGCCGCCTTTCAGATCGCTGCTGCTGCCGGCGGACTGGTCACCAGTCGCATCATGGACAGACGAGGACAGCGAGCGACTCTTCCTGCGCTGGCTGTAGTCAATGTCGCCGGTCTGCTGCTCTTTGTTCTCAGTCCCGACAGCCTCGTTCTGCAAGCCATCGGAGTGGTCGTTGCTGGCGCTGCCTATCCGCCCATGAGCTCAGTTGTGCGATCACGCTGGGCAGCCGCGCTGACGGATGCACCCGATCAGCTGCGTACCGGATTTGCCTGGGAAAGCGTGCTGGATGAGTTGATCTTCACCATTGGCCCGCTGATCACTGCCGTGATGGCAGTCCAACTGGGATACGCGTGGCCCTTTGTCGTGGCCAGCGTGCTCACGGTGACAGGCTGCCTGCTGCTCGCACATGAGCACGCGACGCAACCGCCGATTCAGACCGAGCGTCATGATCTCGGCAACGCACTGCGCCAAAAGGCAATGTGGCGAATGCCGCTGGTGGGGGCAGCCTTCGGTTGGGTGTTTGGCAGCTACGAGGTGACCATTGTTGCCTTTGCAAGTGACCAAGGCATGCCTGGCTGGAGTGGGCTGGTCATCGGCCTGTGGGCAGCAGGCTCAGCCGTGGGCGGTCTTTGGTTCGGATCGCGAGCCTGGAAGTCGAGTCTGCAAAGACATCTGATCGTCTGCACTTTCATTCTGGGCCTGGTGCTGATCCCAGCGATTTTCGTGGAGTCGGTTCAGGTGCTGGCAGTGACGACATTCATCGCAGGAGCCGCGATATCTCCCGGACTGATTTCGACGTATGCGCTCGTGGAACGTCTTGCCCCCGCCGTCCTCCTGACTGAATCCCTGACTTGGACGAATTCAGGAATGATTCTCGGATACGCGGCCGGGACTTCCCTGTCGGGTCTGTTCATCGATTCTCTTGGCACTTCGGTCAGTTTCATCCTCCCTGTGCTGGGCGCGTGGGTCGCAACGCTGCTTGCCCTGGGTCCGACACTGGCTGCACGCGCGACACCGGTGATCCCGTGAGGCGCTATGTTGTGCCTTTGGATTCGCATGTGAGGAGAAGGCCCTGGAACCGCTGAGCCCCAGAGAGATCCAGGCTCGCGTGCGTGCGGGAGCCGATCCAGAGGTAATCGCGGCTGAGACGGGCTGGCCGATCGACAAAGTCATGCGCTATGCAGGTCCTCCATTGGCTGAACGCAGTTATGTCGCAGGACAGGCGCTGAAGACCGAACTTCGCCGCACAGGCAAATCGGTCTCCCTTGCGGACACGGTTGCGATGGCGATCGCCCCTGACAAGTACTCACCGACGAACATCATCTGGGATTCCTATCGTCGCGAAGACGGCAAGTGGATCGTGGTTGCCGCCCTTCCAAAGTGGAAGCACGGCACCGCGGCCACGTGGAGCTATGACCACGAAGGTCACAACCTGCACCCCTTGGACGATGTTGCTCGGCGTCTCATGGGTGTGGCTCCTGAGGGTGAGCTCGACTTCATCACGGAGACGCCGATCGCTGTGCTCGTCGAAGAGGCCGAGGTCGAAATCGTTGAAGACTCCCGGCCGCGTCTTGTCGCGGTTCCGGCGCTGAAGGCCGAAGAGCCTGAGCATCACACCTTGATGCTGCCCATTGCCGACGAGGAGAGCGCTCCAGCCCCCGTGGCGGCCAAGAAGGCAACCAAGGCCAAAGGCAAGCGCGCGAGCATTCCGACGTGGGATGAGATTTTGTTCGGCACCAGTCGCAACGACGATCTTTAGCTGATCACAGCCCCGAACTCTGCGTCACCAGGCACGGAATCTCCCACTCATCACTGCTGATCGATCCGTGCTGTCCGGTCAGGGCTGACACTCGCTTGTCCAGGGTCGCGGTCAACGCGACATCTGCTTTGGCAAAGACCAGGACATCCCCCAGGCGTTCGGCGATCTCATCGATAGCCGGCCCAATGACGCCACTTGCGAGCAGCTCCTCCTTCTCCACGCATTGCGCCAGATCACCCAGTGCCTCCTGCCAGCGGGCAGCGACTTGCGATGCCTGTCCCGGCTTTGCGTACACGTGACGAGCGCGAGGCTCACCGGCGACCAGCCAGACACCATCGGTGAACTCAGCACCGACGTCAACAGCAACCCGCGTGTTGCAGTTGATCATCCCGTGATCGGAGGTCACGATCATGGCGGTGTTGCGCGGCAGGGCACTGCGCAACGCGTCGACCAGTTGATCCACGCGTACGAGCGCTTCCAGCCAGTCCTTGCTGCCGACGCCGAACTCATGGCCTATGCGGTCAAGTTGGGGCCAGTACACATAGGTGAACGAACGAAGACTCGTAGCCGTGGCGGCAAGCACTCCACGCACCCGCTGAATGGCGTCCTCGGCGGCTTCGTAGGAGCCGCCGCGGAGCACGGCGCGGGTCAGTCCGCTGTTGCGGTAGGCCTCGGGGGCAACAGTCGTCACGTGAATTCCGGCGGCTGCCATCAGTTCCAACATCGTCGGCTCGGGTTGGATCGCCAAGGCCGGAATGCCAGAGGCCCAGTGCAGCGGCACCAGTACGTCTTCAAACTCAGGCACCCAGAAGGATGCGCCCACGATGCCGTGCGCACCCGGGAGATCGCCTATCCCAAAGGAACCAAGCGCCACAGGCGTGGTCGAGGGAATCGTGGTGGCAGCCAATGGTCCGCTCATGGCAGCCAGCACAGGAGCTGTCGATGCGTATTGCCGCAATTGGGCGGCGCCCAGCCCATCGATCAGGCAACACACCACATGCTGCGGCTCACCCAGACCGACGACGTCGGTGTACCCACGAACACGCAATGCTGCAGCGACGGACGGCAGGATCTGGGCGAGGGAAATCTCACCTGGCGCGACCGCCAGGGCGCTCTGCGTCAACGAAGTCGCGCAGCCGTTGCCTGCGACAGCGCTGAGGCAAAGGCAAGTGCCTGCTCAACGACATCCGCCCCGTCGGCAACCTGCGACACCCGCACCGAAAGATCGTCATTGCTGGAGGTGCCGGTGTACCCATGATCGGCTTCGCACTGCGGGTCCCCACAGCTGGCCGGCTCAAGCTCAATGCGTGAAACCGCGCCCCAGCCGATCGTGATGACCACTTCAGCCGCACTGCCACCAGGAAGGTGGGTGGCCGGTTCACTGACGACTCTGGTCACCACGACGGAGTCAACTCTCTCCAGCCGCACTGCCTCGGTCGAGGCCGTTGCAAAGGACACCGGATGATGCTCGTCAGCCGGGTGCTCATCGGTATGACCGACAATCAGGCGAGTAGGGGTCAGGGCAAGGACGGTGACGTGCCGACGCAGTTCATCGTGATCGAAAGTCGCCTCGTGGTGCACGAGGTAGGCCTGCAGGGATTCGCCGGCAAGAGCGGTATCAAGGGCATCGGCTACCAGGTCGGGGTAGTACCCACTGCGCTGAATATCCGTACGAAGGCTTTGATCAAGATTGGACACTCGTTCATCCTGCCATGCGACGCATGCGTGGGTCGAAGACCTGCGGATTGGGATCCAGGGTAATTGAGACTGACGCAGACCGCTGATCGCCGACGAACCGCAGATCGGCCAAACTCACGAGTGAAATCTCCGGTGCCCACTCGGGCAGCCAACTCAGTTGGTACAGGTACTCGGCGTAGGAGCCTGCCAGCTGCTCACCACCCACCAGTGGAAATGCCCGCATCGAATCAACAGCGTCGGCTGCATGGTTGGGGTGCATCGGCGCCAGGCGGTACACGATGTCGTCAAGGACGGCGGCAATCGGATCAGCCACGCCAATGCCACACACCGGTCCAAATTGCGGATCCATCACAAGGGTCAACGTGCAGCCTCGACCCACGAGTCCGGCCGCCGGAATAGCCTGCAGCGGCAGGCCTGCCGCCGCCAGGAGCGCACGGGCATCGCGGTCGGACAAATGCTGATCGCCGCGGCCGAGTGCCTCGCTGATGATCTGCTCAATGGCTTCACGATCCACCGTTTCGGGCGGTTCAGGATCATCGGACAGGGTCTCGCGCCAGTGCTCAAAGGTCTGCAGTGAGCCAAGTGCGCTGACGGCATCCTCCACATCGAGGAACGTGGGCACGCCGTCGGCAATGCGGAAGCTTGCGATTGAATCCTGCATCACGGCCAATACGGGCTTTGCCACCGCACGACCTTCCTCCAGCATCATTTCGCGGATTTCTCGATCGCGACTGCCGCTGGTGCCAGGGGTGTGAATCAGCAGCAGTGCATCGACCCGATCCTCTTCCAGCACTCTGCGCACCGCACTTCGGTAGCCCTCGGGATCTTGCACGGTTGGCAAGGTGATCGGACCAGCTGCCAGATCGCAGCCAATGCGGTGGGCAGCATTGCCAGCCAGGACCATCAGCGCTTCGCTGTTGCCGACCATCGCTATGCCGGTGCCAGCAGGCAGCGGTTGGCTGTCCAGCACTCCCGCCAGATTCAGCATCTCATCGATTGATCCCAGGACAATTGGACCTGACGCCTGGAGGATGTCGTCGATCGCATGCTCGCTCAACCGCGTTCGCTCCGCGCGGTGCCCTGAGGGAAGATTCAGACCCGCGCCGCCGATCTGCACCATCAGCACGGGCTTGGTTGCCGCGATCCGCCGCACGAGTCGTGCGAACTTTCGCGGATTTCCGAAGCTCTCCAAGTACAGCAGAATGCTGCGAGTCCGCTCATCTGACTCCCAGTACTGCAGGAGATCATTGCCCGAGACATCGGCTCGATTGCCAGCTGAGACGAAGGCGCTGACCCCGAGCCCACGTTGTTCGAGCCGGCTCAGGATGGATCCGCCCAGAGCTCCGGACTGACTGAAGAAGCCAATGGAGCCTGAACTTGGCATGGACGGAGCAAGAGAGGCGTTCATGTCAGCGGCTGGATCGGTGTTGATGAGCCCGAGTGCATTGGGTCCGACCAGCCGGATGCCATGGGTGCGGCAGAAGGCGAGCAATTCAGCCTGCAAGCGCATGCCCTCGTTTCCGGCATCACCAAAGCCGCGCCCCACCACGATGAGTCCGGAGATTCCAGCCAAGGCGGCATCTGCCACGGCCGCAGCCACTGCGCGGGCGGGCACGGCCACGATCGCAAGATCGATATGGCCGGCATCGCGAAGACTGCTCATGCACTCAAGTCCGAGTACTGATGTTGTGATGGGGTGCACCGGAACAATGCGACCTTTGAATCCACCGCTGATCAGATTGTCGACCAGTTGCCGACCGACATTGCCAGGTCGGTCAGATGCGCCGATCACTGCAACCGATGATGGCGTCATCAGCAGTTGCACACTTCGCGCCTCGGCTCGATGCTCACGGGCAAGTGAGACAGCCCGACTCTGCTCTGTGGAGGCAATCGCGAAGCTGATTGCCAGGACATGATCCTCATATCGCTGAGCGATCGTGTACCCAGCTTCCTTGAAGGTGTTGATCATCCTTCTGTTCTCGGGAAGCACTTCGGCAACAAATCGCGAAATTCCGCGGTCGCGAGCTGCAGCAGCCAGATGCTCGAGAAAGACCGAACCGAGCCCCCGACCTTGATATTCATCGCGAATATTGAAGGCGATCTCGGCATCGCTTTCGTTGATGCGCTCATAGCGCCCAACACCGACGATCGCATCGTTGACGAGCGCGACAAGTGCGACGCGATCCACATAGTCCACATGCGTGAAGTGATGCAGCTCGCGATCGGTCAGAAAGGGCTTGGAGGTGAAATATCGGAAGTAAATGGTTTCTGGCGAGAGGCTCTGATGGAAGTCCTGCATGCGCTCGGTGTCACCAGGGGTGATCGGGCGCAGATTGACCGGTCGACCATTGGACAGCACCACGTCGGCTTCCCACTCAATCGGGTAGTCCGCCATCACTCTCCCCCAGCCATGCGCTCATTCTGGTCGCTTCCAGCATTGACTCCCCAATCATCACAGGACACGGCGAGCGCCTCCCGATGACTGGACTTGGCACCCTCTGCCGGTAGCGTCAACTGTCAGCGTCAGAAGGGCTCGCACATGGCACGCCGCACCTCCCGCTCAACCCCGCCCGGGGAAGGGCGCATCATCGATGTGGATGTGGCTGCCGAAATGCAGTCGTCCTTTCTTGAATATGCCTACTCCGTCATCTACTCCCGTGCCCTCCCTGACGCCCGAGACGGCCTGAAGCCGGTTCAGCGACGAATTCTGTTTCAGATGGGCGAGATGGGCCTTCGTCCCGACCGCGGTCATGTCAAAAGCGCCCGAGTCGTTGGCGAGGTCATGGGTCGCCTCCACCCTCACGGTGACTCAGCCATCTACGACGCGCTCGTGCGCATGGCCCAGCCCTTCTCCCTGCGCCTGCCAATGATCGATGGGCACGGCAACTTCGGATCACCCGACGACGGTCCTGCTGCGATGCGCTACACCGAGGCGCGGCTGGCACCGGCCGCCTTGTCAATGACGGCAACCATCGATGAGGACACTGTTGACTTCACGTCGAACTACGACGGGCGAGAGACCGAGCCAGTGGTGCTCCCGGCTGCAATTCCCAACTTGCTGGTCAACGGTGCCTCCGGCATCGCAGTGGGCATGGCCACCAATCTTGTTCCCCACAACCTCACAGAAGTGATCGGTGCCGCTCGCCACTTGCTTGCGCACCCGCAGGCTGAACTCAGCGAGATCATGCGATTCATCCCCGGCCCTGACCTGCCCGGCGGTGGCGTCATCATCGGACTCGACGGTGTGCGTGAGGCCTACGCCACCGGGCGCGGAAGCTTCCGAGTGCGGGCGCGGACTCGCATCGAACAGGTGAGCCCACGGCGTCAGGGAATCGTCGTCACCGAGCTTCCACTGAATGTCGGGCCGGAGCGGGTCATTGAAAGAATGAAGGATCTGGTCCAGTCCAAGAAGCTGCAGGGAATCTCAGATGTTGCCGATCTCACTGATGGCGAATCGGGACTCAATTTGGTCATTGAGATCAAGAATGGCTTCAATCCCGATGCAGTGCTGGAACAGCTGTTCAAGCTCACCCCGATGGAAGAACAAGTCAGCGTGAATGCAGTTGCTCTGGTCCAAGGGCAGCCTCGCACTCTGGGACTCATCGAACTTCTGCAGGTATTCCTGGATCACCGCATCGATGTCGTCCGACGGCGCAGCTCCTACCGGCGTCGCAAGGCCCAGGATCGCCTGCACCTGGTAGAAGGCCTGCTGATCGCCATCATCGACATCGACGAGGTGATCCAGTTGATTCGCGAGTCTGACGATGCTGCCGCTGCACGCGAGCGAATGATGCAGGTCTTTGATCTCAGCTTGGAGCAGACCAACTACATCTTGGACATGCCTCTTCGTCGACTCACCAAGTTCTCGCGCATCGAGCTTGAAACTGAGGCTGATGAACATCGAGCGGCCATCGCTGCCCTCACACAGATTCTCGAGGATGAAAGGCAGCTTCGCGCGCTCGTCTCAACTGAACTTCAAGATGTCGTACAAGAGCACGCGACACCAAGGCGCACCCTGCTGATGGAATCAGCGGCAGTCGCGGTCACCACGGCAATGCCACTTGAGATCGACGACGAACCGTGTGTCGTGCTGCTTTCCAGCACTGGTCTTCTCGCGCGCACTGCGCCCATCGATCTGAGCCAGGCGACCGACAGCACTCGATCCCAGCACGATGTCATCGTGAGTGCCTGCGCCACCACTTCGCGCGGTGAGATCGGAGTCGTGACCAGCAGCGGCCGGGTATGGCGCCTCTCTGTGCTCGACCTTCCCAATCTTCCGCCGGTCCACGGCTCCCCAGCGCTGAGCGCCGGTGCGCCGGTTGGTGCCTTCCTGGATCTGCCCAGCGGCGAGCAGGTTCTTGCGCTGACCACCTTGGATGAAACTGGTGGGCTGTTTCTGGCCACTGCTCAGGGCAAGGTCAAGAGAGTGGTGCCGGAAGCACTCAGCAAGCCGTCATGGGAGGTCATCCGCCTGGATGACGGTGACCGTGTCATCGGCGCCGCACGAATGGACGAA
>JAUSQD010000057.1 GCA_030652695.1 Actinomycetota bacterium | reverse complement strand
CACTTCACACTTCATGCATCTGCCTGCACCCCACCAAGGCCTGCTGTTCGGCAATCTCGTACCGGCCCTGGCTCCCGGAGGCACCTTGCTCATCGTCGGGCACGACGCCTCTGACCACAATCACGGACCAGCACACCACCGGGAACTGATGTTCGATGTCGACGATGTGCTGAAGTGGATCGCTGACGAATCACTGGAGATTGTGTCCGCTGAAACTCGAGTGCGAACTGCCGGAGCTGAGCATCATGGATTGACCGCGATGAGTGACATCGTGGTCAGGGCCAGACGGATCTCCTGAAGTTCTGCCTAGACGCGGTAATGCAGGTGCACGACACCTGAAGTAAATCGACGCTGGTCGAGCAGTTCCAGATTCTGTCGGAGCTCCGATGGGAAGACCGGCGTCCCAGAGCCAATCACGATTGGATGCATGAAGAGGTGGATCTCATCCACCAGACCTGCGCGAAGAGCAGTGGCCGCCACCGTGGGTCCGCCAATGCTGACATCGTGCGCCACTGTGTCCTTCAACTCGCGAACACGATCCGCATCGAACTCTCGATGCAGATGCGTGCGGGCCGTGCTCACGCTGTCGAGGGTCGTGGAGAAGACATGCTTGTCGGCATTAGCCCAGACCTTGGCATAGTCCTGCACCACTGCTGGCTCGTCTTCAATGCCGGGAAAGTCCGCCCAGACCTGCATGATCTCGTACATGCGTCGGCCGTAGATATAGGTGCCAATAGAGCTTTCCAGATCATTGACGAAGGCATGCAACTGCTCGTCAGGCATCGCCCAGTCGAAATCACCCTGGGCATCATTCACGAAGCCATCCAGGGAGCAGATCACTGCATAGATGAGCTTCGCCACGAACTAGAGCCGTACCTCGTCAAGCGCGGTGAGCACCCAGGGACCTTCTTCAGTGATCGCGACGGTGTGCTCCCAGTGCGAGGCCCAGAGTCGATCGCTGGTGACCACTGTCCAGCCGTCGCTCAACACCTCAACTTCGGGCGAACCCAGAGTGGCCATTGGCTCGATTGCCAAGGCCATGCCGACCTTGAGCGGTGGGCCCTGCCCGGGCTGGCCGTAGTTGGGAACCGAAGGTGGCATGTGCATCGCAGTGCCGATGCCATGTCCGACGTATTCCTCAACCAGCCCGTAGTCGCCTTGAGCTCGGATGACATTTTCAACTGCATGGCCGATGTCGCTGAGATGATTGCCGGCACGCGCTTGCGCAAGCCCTGCCCACATCGACGCCTCGGTCACTCGCGAAAGCTCTGCGACTTCAGCACTGGGCGTGCCGACGAAGACGCTGACCGCTGCATCGCCGTGCCAGCCATCAACGATCGCACCACAGTCAATCGAGATGATGTCGCCGTCAAGCAGGCGACGAGGACCTGGGATCCCATGAACAACCTCTTCATTGATCGAGGCGCAGATGGCTGCCGGATATCCGTGATACCCAAGGAAGGATGGAGTCGCACCAGCATCACGAATGATCTGGTGGGCAATCTCATCAAGTTCGGCAGTGGTGATACCAGGGCGCACGGCCTCAGAAACCGTCTTCAGAGCTGTGGCGACCACCAGTCCTGCCTGACGCATGATGGCAAGTTGATCAACCGTCTTGATCTGAATGCTTTCCTTCTTGCGAAACACGCTGACTACTCGCCCAGCACAGCAAGGAGCCGTGCGGTGACATCAGCGACCTCGCCCATGCCGTCAACCTGCACGAGCAGGCCGCGTTCGCTGTAGCCCGCGGTGAGCGGAGCAGTCTGCTCGGCGTAGACCTCAAGACGGCGACGGATCACATCCTCACTGTCATCTGCACGGCCTTGATCCAAGGCACGCTTCACGAGCCGATCAACGACCTCATCGGTATCGACAGTGAGCTCCACGACCTTCTGGATTGGCGTCCCTTCAAGCATGGAGTCAAGCTGACCGACCTGCTCCAGAGTGCGTGGGTAGCCATCAAGGAGGAATCCGGGAGCGCAATCGGCGTGCGTGAGGCGATCACGCACCATGGCGTTGGTGACGTCATCAGGCACATATTCGCCAGCGTCCATATACCGCTTGGCTTCAATGCCCAGCGGTGTGCCGGCACCAACATTGGCGCGGAAGATGTCACCGGTTGAGATGTGAGGGATCCCCAGCTTCTCTGCGATCACGATCGCTTGAGTGCCCTTGCCCGCACCTGGCGGACCCATAAGTATCAGACGCATTTTTGCTCCTAGCGGAGAAATCCCTCGTAATTGCGCTGCTGCAGTTGCGATTCAATCTGCTTCACCGTGTCCAGTCCTACACCGACCATGATCAAAAGGCTGGTGCCACCGAAGATGAACTGCCCAGAGACTCCAAGGAGTCCGAAGGCAAAGACTGGCAGCACCGCAATCAGACCAAGATAAATCGAGCCAGGCGCTGTCAGGCGCGTGAGCACGTAGTCGAGGTAGTCAGCGGTTGGCTTGCCTGCGCGAATACCAGGAATGAAGCCGCCGTACTTCTTCATGTCATCCGCCACATCAACGGGGTTGAAGGTGATCGACACATAGAAGTAGCAGAAGAAGACAATGAGGACGAAGTAGAAGAGCAGATACCAAGCACCGCTGCCGGTGCCGAAGTTCTGCTGCACCCAGATCGCCAGATCTGACTGGCTGCCGGTGAGCTGCACGAGCAGAGTGGGGATGAACAGCAGGGACGAGGCGAAGATGACCGGGATAACACCGGCCATGTTGACCTTCAATGGGATGTACGTCGAAGTACCGCCATACATCCGTCGACCGACCATGCGCTTGGCGTACTGCACTGGGATGCGGCGCTGAGCCTGCTCGACAAAGACCACGAATGCCATCACGGCCACGCCGACCAGAAGAGTCAGCCCGAAGGTGAATGGACCATGGCTGCCCCAAATCGAGGCAAACTGTGCAGGCACCGTGGCAATGATGGACGCAAAGATCAGCAAGGACATGCCATTGCCGATGCCGCGTTCTGTGATGAGCTCACCGAACCACATCACCACTGCAGTACCGGCGGTCATGGCCAGGATCATCACCATAAGGATCCAGACGCCCTGATCGGGAATGATGGTCTCGTTGCAGCCACTGAACAGCGCGCCTTGCGTACGAGCCAGCGACAGGATCGCAGTTGACTGCAGCACAGCCAGCGCAATCGTCAGATAGCGCGTGTACTGGGTGATCTTCGCCTGACCGGCCTGGCCTTCCTTCTTCAAGGATTCCAGACGTGGAATCACGACCGTCATCAACTGCAAGATGATGCTCGCAGTGATGTAGGGCATGATGCCGAGCGCGAAGATCCCCATCCGCGAGATGGCGCCGCCGGTGAACATGTTGAGCATGCCGCCGATGCCGGCCGATGCCTCGTCCATGAATTCGCGCAGCGCACCGCCGTCGATACCGGGAACCGGAATATA
>JAUSQD010000055.1 GCA_030652695.1 Actinomycetota bacterium | reverse complement strand
CACTTCCTGGTCAACGGCCACAAGGTGAACATCCCGTCCTTCCGCGTTTCGCCCAATGACATCGTTGAGGTGGCACCGGGTTCACGCGAGATGACGCCATTCATCATCGCCCACGCCGAGATCGGTGATCGCACCGTGCCGGCATGGCTTGAGGTCATCCCGTCAAAGATGCGCATCCTGGTGCACGCCCTGCCAGCACGCGCCATCATCGACACCCCAGTCACAGAGCAACTGATCGTGGAGCTCTACTCCAAGTAAGTCCTTGTGGGGAGGAATCTCCCCACTCGATGAAACGCGACTTCAAATAGTGGTCGTCGCGGGAAGGAAGAAAATTGCTTATTAGCCAGCGCCCCGTGCTTACCGAGGAGCCGATCAGCGAGTTCCGCTCGCGTTTCGTGCTTGAGCCCCTCGAGCCAGGATTCGGCTACACCCTTGGAAACTCGCTTCGTCGCACCCTGCTGTCATCCATCCCAGGTGCTGCCGTCACGAGCATCCGCATTGATGGTGTGCTGCACGAATTCACGACGATTCCGGGCATCAAGGAAGACGTCACCGAGCTCATCTTGAACATCAAGCAGTTGGTGGTGTCATCTGAGCATGACGAGCCAGTGGTCATGTACCTGCGCAAGCAGGGTCCAGGCAAGGTCGTCGCCGCTGACATCCAGCCACCTGCTGGTGTCGAGGTACACAACCCTGAGCTGCACATTGCTGAACTCAATGACAAGGGCTCACTTGAGATCGAGCTCGTTGTCGAGCGTGGCCGCGGCTACGTTTCAGCGACGCTCAACAAGCAGCCTGGCCAGGAAATCGGTCGCATCCCCGTGGATTCGATCTACTCCCCAGTGCTCAAGGTGACCTACAAGGTCGAGGCCACCCGTGTTGAGCAGCGCACTGACTTCGACAAGCTTGTAATCGACGTCGAGACCAAGCACTCGATCCGCCCAACTGATGCTGTGGCATCTGCTGGAAAGACACTGGTTGAGCTCTTTGGCTTGGCTCGTGAGCTCAATGTTGATGCTGAAGGCATCGACATTGGCCCATCGCCGACCGACACCTTCGTTGCCGAGCAGCTGTCGACCCCGATCGAGCAGCTGGACATGACGGTTCGCTCATACAACTGCTTGAAGCGTGAAGGCATCCACACAGTTGGTGAGCTCATCACCCGCAGTGAGGCCGACCTGCTCGACATTCGCAACTTCGGTGCGAAGTCAATCGATGAGGTCAAGGTGAAGCTCGTGAGCCTCGGCTTGGCCCTCAAGGACAGCCCTCCAGGATTTGATCCCTCGGCGGTTGCCTACTACGAAGACGATGAAGATGACGACCTGGCATTTGCTGAGGACGAGCAGCTCTAGTCGCACCAGCGATTCACCCATCTGACAGGAGATTTTTCGATGCCTACGCCAACCAAGGGTCCCCGCCTCGGCGGTGGTCCGGCCCATGAGCGGCTGATCTTGGCCAACCTTGCCACCTCGCTCTTCGAGCATGGTCGCATCACGACCACTGAGGCCAAGGCCAAGCGCCTGCGCCCATTGGCCGAGCGCCTCATCACCTTTGCCAAGCGCGGTGATCTGCATGCGCGTCGTCGTGTGCTGACGATCGTGCATGACAAGTCAGTGGTCCACACGCTCTTCACCGAGATCGGCCCAAGCTTCGCTGGTCGCCAAGGTGGCTACACACGCATCACCAAGATCGGCAACCGCAAGGGCGACAACGCACCTATGGCGATTATCGAACTGTGTGAGCCGATGCTGGAGCAGGTGGTGGCCGAGGCCAGTGCCGCAACCAAGCGTGCAGCCAAGGAAGCAGCAGTTGCCACAGCCGCCCCCGTCGTGGCCGATGTGATCGTTGATGAAGTCATCACTGATGCCGAGGGCAATGTGGTGGCAGAAGAGATCATCATTGACGAGATCACCGTGGATGCAGAGGGTGAGATCATCGAAGAGGACATTGTCGTCATCGAGGTTGATGCAGAAGAGGAAAGCCCGGAAGCGGACAAGTCCTGACCCAGAACGAACTCGATCAGCCCGTCCCTGGATACCCAGGTGACGGGCTGATCCGTTTGCGCTTGGACATCTCCTATGACGGCACCGACTTCTATGGCTGGGCAGTGCAAAAGGACCTGCGCACTGTGCAGGGCGAGGTCACGCGCATCCTGAGTCTGCTCACCCAGAGCAGTGTCGATCTGTTCTCCGCTGGGCGCACTGACGCCGGTGTGCATGCGCGCGGCCAGGTGGTGCATTGCGATCTCACCCCACAGCAGGTGGATCTGCTGCGGGGCGCTGAGCGCATCAACAGAGCCCTGCCCGAGGACATCCGCATTCGCGCCGTGTCCATCGCCCCCGAAGGCTTTGACGCGCGCTTCTCGGCCCTGTGGCGCCGATACACATACCGCATCTGCGATGACTCAACCCTGATGAACCCACTGCTGCGTCGGCAGCTGCTCTGGCATCCACACAAACTGAATCTGGATGCCATGAATGAGGCGGCGCAAGGGCTTCTTGGTCTGCATGACTTCTCGGCCTTTTGCAAGTCCCGTGAGTTCGGAAGCAACATCAGGGCTCTGGAACGGTTGGACTGGCACCGCGAAGACCTGTTCTGCGTGATGACGATCCAGGCAGAGGCCTTCTGCCATTCCATGGTCCGCAGCATCGTTGGCTCCATGATCCCAGTGGGCGATGGACGCAAGCCCACTTCCTGGCCCAGCGAGATCCTGTCGGCAGGGGAGCGCAATGTCGGCCTGACAGTCCAGCCGGCATACGCGCTCACCCTTGAAGAGGTCGGGTACCCGGCAGATGATCAGCTGGCAGACCGCCAACAGATCACCAAGGCCCGTCGAAGCCTGGGTGATGAATGCGACTGACCCCTCATCGATTCGCCCTATTTCATGGGGACTCGCACCCAGTTTTGCGCAAGGCCCGCCCAGTGGGTACTCTTTGGGGTCGCTTCAGTGCTCCCCGTTTACAGTCCTGAAGTTCGCAGCAGAAGTCCGATCCAACAATGAAGGTGGCGTCCCGTGCGCACGTACAGCCCAAAGGCCGGTGAGGTATCTCGCACCTGGCACGTTATTGATGCTTCCGATGTTGTCCTCGGACGTCTTGCCACGCACGCTGCGAACCTGCTGCGCGGCAAGCACAAGACCACGTACGCCCCCCACATTGACACTGGTGACTTCGTCATCATCATCAACGCTGACAAGGTCGCCTTGACCGGTCAGAAGCGGGATCAGAAGAAGGCCTACCACCACTCGGGCTACCCGGGCGGCATGAAGGCCACTGGCTATGCCGATCTGCTCGACAACAACTCCCGCAAGGCAGTTGAGAAGGCAGTCAAGGGCATGCTCCCGCACAACAAGATCGGCAAGCAGCAGCTGAAGAAGCTCAAGGTCTACGGAGGCGCCGAGCACCCGCACGCCGCTCAGCTCCCGCAGCCCTTCGCGATCACCCAGATCGCTCAATAAGCGTCTGCCCAGTAGACATCAACCGGAATTAGATTAAGGAACATCGCGTGTCAGAGGCCACCATCGAAGACGTAGACATCGACATCGAAGAGGACGCTCCTTCGGAGTACACCTCGGAGACTCCTGCTCGCGCAGTTGTGACGCGCGATGTCGTGGTCGCCCCAGGTGCTGCCACCGGTCGCCGCAAGCAGGCGATCGCACGCGTGCGCATCGTTCCGGGCACCGGCAACTGGACCATCAACGGTCGCACCCTTGATGACTACTTCCCAAACAAGGTTCACCAGCAAGAGGTCAACGACCCCTTCACCACCACGGGTGCTGAAGGCAAGTTCGACGTGCTTGCTCGCATCCACGGCGGTGGCGTCTCGGGTCAGGCTGGCGCCCTTCGCCTTGGTGTTGCACGTGCCCTCAATGCCATCGATCACGACGGCAACCGCCCATCACTGAAGAAGGCCGGCTTCCTGACTCGCGACCCACGGGTCAAGGAGCGCAAGAAGTACGGTCTCAAGAAGGCTCGTAAGGCTTCTCAGTACAGCAAGCGCTAAGCCTTGGGTCGGCTGTTTGGCACCGACGGGGTTCGCGGGCTCGCGAACCGCGATCTCACGGCCGAACTCGCTCTTGATCTTGGCGTTGCCGCAGCACATGTGCTGTGCGAATCCAGTTCCAATATTGGTCGGCGTCCGCATGCAATCGTTGGACGCGATTCACGCATCAGCGGTCATTTTCTTGAATCGGCGATCGTTGCCGGACTTGCAAGTGCCGGTGTGGATGTCACCTTGCTGGGTGTCGTGCCAACCCCAACGGTCGCCTTCCTGACCGCACATCTTGATGCCGATTTGGGCGTCATGCTCTCTGCTTCGCACAACCCGATGCCCGATAACGGCATCAAGTTCTTCGCTCGTGGTGGACACAAGCTCGATGACTCCATCGAGGATGCAATTGAGGCGCGACTTCAAGAGCCCTGGGAACGCCCACTGGGTGGGGATGTAGGCCGCATTGTCGACAACCACATCGCTATTGAGCTCTATGAGCGCCACCTGCTGAACACCGTGTCGCATCGACTCAATGGGCTCAAGATCGTCGTTGACTGCGCCAATGGCTCTGCTTCGTACATCGCGCCATCAGTCTTGGCCGCGGCAGGTGCGGAGGTCATCGCGATTCATCATGAGCCCAATGGGCTGAACATCAATGACAACTGCGGCAGCACCCATCTCGGCGATCTCATCGCCGCAGTGAAGGCCAACGGCGCAGATGCAGGCATTGCCCATGATGGTGATGCTGATCGCTGCCTGGCAGTCGATGCTGATGGCAATGTCGTGGACGGCGATCACATCCTTGCCATCATCGCCTTGGGCATGAATGAAGCCGACCTGCTCGCAAAGCACACGGTCGTGGCGACAGTGATGGCCAACCTCGGATTCAAGATCGCGATGCGCGAGCACGGCATCAACGTGATCGAGACCGACGTTGGCGATCGCTATGTGCTGGAAGCGATGAGGGCTGAAGGATTCAATCTCGGCGGCGAGCAAAGTGGTCACGTGGTCATGCTTGATCATTCGACCACTGGCGATGGAGTGCTCACCGCGCTGCATCTTCTGGCCCAGATGACGGCCACCGGCAAGAGCCTGGCTGAGCTTGCAGCGCAGATCACCAAACTGCCGCAGGTGCTGGTGAATGTTCGCGATGTCGACAAGACGGCTGTGAGCAGTTCATCCGCTGTCACTGCCGCAGTTGCAGCGGCTGAGGCAGAACTGGGTGATCACGGCCGCGTGCTGCTTCGTGCCTCAGGCACTGAGCCAGTCATTCGAGTCATGGTCGAAGCGCCAACGCCTGAAATAGCCCAGCGCATCACTGATGATCTGGCCGAGGTCGTGCGAACACACCTCGCCTTGCGCTGACTCGTTTCCACACCTGCTGCTGAAGCGCCAGGGTCATCCATCCCGCAAGCGCCATTCCGCCAATATTGATGACCAGCTGAGTCAGCGATCCAGCGAGTTCACTCCAACGTCCAAAGACCAGTGACAGTGCTGCGTCCCCGGAAGCAGGAATGGTCGTGACGGAGATGAACACGCCAATAAGTCCGCCGGACTGGGTGGATGTCAAGGCAAGCACGCCCACGGCTCCAGCGATCAGCGCCACGACAAAGGACCAGACATTAGGTGTGTAGATGAAGCTGGTGCCAGGCCGCAGGTTGCTGACTTCAGCAAGATCGATGAGTCCAATCAGGCGGGCGATCCCCGCCAACAGCGCGACCACGGCAATGGAGGTCCCAAAGCCGATCGCCAGAGTCCTTGCTGCCTGACGGAACAGATTGGGGCGCCTGCGCACCAGTGCCAGGCCAAGTGAGGCCACTGCCACAAACTCAGGCCCCAACACCATTGCAGCGATCACCAGGATGATCGAGTCAGTGACAATGGCGATGGAGGCAAGTGCCGTTGCAAAGATCATGAAACTGATGAATGTCCAGGTCAATGCAGACTCGGCATAGGCCCGCTCGATGACTGATGCCCAGACCACGGCATCGGTGCCCTTGCCCGGTGCTTCCTTCTCCGCTTGGAATGCTTCGCGAGAGATCCAGGTTTGGGCATCGTTGATGACGATCGTGCCTTCTTGATCAACACCCAGTTCGCGCAGTGCGGAGATCACCTGGTTGGCGCTCTCGCGGGGAATGTCGGCGAAGATCAGATCACCGGCCGGCTGGCTGCTCGCGCCCGTGATCACGCTGAGCGCGCTCACGCCATGTTCTTGGCTCAGGACTCCTTGGGCCTGCTCGCTCAGGTGCGCAGGGCAATTGAGGCGCACGGTGAGCACGCGCCTATCTTGCAGCACACCTGCGTAGGCTGGTCATCATGTGTGGAATCGTGGGTTACGTCGGCCAGAAGCAGGCTTTGGAGATCATCGTCTCGGGATTGCGCAGGCTTGAATACCGCGGCTATGACTCCGCTGGCGTGGCTGTGATTGCTGACGGGCTGCTGGATGTCCGCAAGAAGGCAGGCAAGCTCACCAATCTTGAAACCCTGTTGGGCACTGACCCGCTCCCTGATTCCACGACCGGGATTGGACATACCCGTTGGGCCACCCATGGTGGGCCCACGGATCGCAATGCTCATCCGCATGTCAGTGAAGACGGCTCGGTCGCGATCATCCACAACGGGATCATCGAGAACTTCACCGAACTGCGCGAAGAGCTGACCAATGCCGGAGTGCAGTTGTCATCGGACACTGACTCCGAAGTCGTTGCCCATCTGTTAGCGCGCATCCTTCCTGAAGTTGGCGATCTTTCCGTCGCGATGCGCGAAGTGTGCGCACTCCTTGAAGGCGCCTTCACCCTCGTGGCAGTTTCTCCGCTGCACCCCGATGTCGTGGTGGGTGCCCGTCGCAATTCGCCTTTGGTCGTGGGTGTCGGCGAGGGCGAGAATTTCCTCGCCTCCGATGTCGCCGCCTTCGTGGATCACACGCGCAATGCCCTCGAACTCGGACAGGACCAGGTGGTCACCCTCACTCCCGATGCCATATCGGTCACGGACTTTCTGGGCAATGAGGTTGAAGTCCGACCCTTCACCGTCGATTGGGATGCCTCAGCCGCCGAGAAGGGCGGCTATGACCTGTTCATGCTCAAGGAGATCGACGAGCAGCCGAAGGCTGTTGCAGACTCACTGCGCGGTCGGCTGTCGGCCAGCGGCCAGATCCAGCTCAATGAAATGCGCATCACTGATGATGAACTGCGGGGTATCGACAAGGTCGTCGTGATTGCCTGCGGAACGGCCTATCACGCGGGGCTGGTTGCGAAGTACGCAGTTGAGCACTGGACTCGCATCCCGGTTGAAGTGGAGTTCGCAAGCGAGTTCCGCTATCGCGATCCCATTGTTGGGCCCAGCACTCTGGTCATCGCGATCTCGCAGTCCGGGGAGACCATGGACACCCTGATGGCCCTGCGTCACGCTGCCAATCAAGGTGCCCGCACACTTGCCATCTGCAACACCGTTGGCTCGACCATCCCACGTGAGGCCGATGGTGTGCTCTACACCTACGCAGGCCCTGAGATCGCCGTCGCTTCAACCAAGGCATTTCTGACCCAGATCATCGCGGCTTACCTCATCGGCATGTATCTCGCTCAGGTTCGCGGTTCCATGGAGCAGACCGAGATCAAGGCGATCCTTGACGAACTGGACAACATGCCCGAGAAAGTTGATCTGGTGCTCGACACAGTCGAGCCCGTACGTGCAATTGCCCGCCAACTCGCAGATGCGCGCGCGGTGCTGTTCATCGGCAGGCACGTGGGCTATCCAGTCGCACTGGAAGGTGCGCTGAAGCTCAAGGAGCTGGCGTATATGCACGCCGAGGGCTTCGCAGCCGGAGAGTTGAAGCATGGTCCGATCGCGCTGATCGAAGAAGGATTGCCCGTGGTCGTGATCGTGCCTTCGCCCAAGAGCCCGATGCATGACAAGGTGATCTCGGCAATTCAAGAAGTACGAGCGCGT
>JAUSQD010000046.1 GCA_030652695.1 Actinomycetota bacterium | reverse complement strand
CGGGCACCCAGATTGGCTCTCCCCCCATGTCATTCACCAGTGCCTCAGCAGCACTTCTCAAGGCTTCAGGAGCCGTGACACCAAAGGGACAATCCACCAGACGAGTGAGATCGATGCTCGTTCCGGTGAAGGACATCACTGGATGGATGGCCAGCGGCAATGCACCTTCACTGGTCACCGCATCAAGCGCTGCAATGCCGTAGCGACCACTCAGATGCATCCAGAACTGGCCAGGCGTCACCACACCGGCCTTGGCAAGGCCCTCGACGAGTCCGATCAGGGCATCGTCTGGCGCCGCGACCAGCACGAGATCTGCCGATGTCGCAACTTCTGCGAGATCAACGATGGGGGTCGTGGGCAATAGCGCCTGAGCTCGTAGTCGCGACAAGTCCGACACAGCCGACGCGGCAATCACAGGGTGTCCCGCGCGTTGCAGGGCGGCGGCGATCACTGCTCCGGCCCGGCCTGTGCCAATTACGCCGACACGAAGTCGGGGAGGAGCCGTCACACTTAGGAGCGTAGACGTTGGCGACTCAGCATGGTGAAAGACGCCGCCTGAGAAGATGGCGATGTGAGCACACGCGAGGTACTTGTCTCCCTCGGGATGGCACGACACCTGACGTCTGACATGTATGTCGATCTTGGAATCCTGCATCCCACGCAGCATGCAGCCATGCAGATCACACTTGAGGTGGAAGGCGAACTCATCACTTCTGCCGACCCACAGATCGGTTTCATGCATCGCAGTGATGAAAGGATCTTCGAATCCCTCGACTACCGACAAGTGCTCATGCTGGCCAGTCGGCATGACTGGGTCAATGCCTTTCATGCCGAGATGAACATTGCGCTGCTGCTTGAGGAGGCGATGGGCATCATTCCTCCCGAGCGGGCAACCTGGTCGCGAATGCTGCTCGCCGAACTGGACCGCATCACAACGAGCCTGCTCATGCTCGGCGCTACCAGCACTGGTCTCCCGCACATTCTGCAATCACGAGAACGACTCATCACCCTTCATGAGCAACTGACCGGGACTCGAGTGCACCCCATGTTTGTGCGCATCGGCGGTATCGCGCATGAACTGCCATCGAGTTGGCTGCAGTCATTGGAAAGTGAGCTTGACTCACTGCTCTTGCTGGTGCCAGGGATCCAAGAACACATTGCCGGCGAGTTCAACCACCTCTCCGGCATCGGCACGATCAGCGCTGAACAGGTCGACCAATTCGGCCTGTCCGGAAACGCTGCACGAGCAAGTGGCAGGTCTTTCGATCTACGAGTGCAACAGCCCTACCTGGCCTACGCAGGAGTCGATGTGCCGATCCAGCTTGCTCAAGGCGGTGATATTCCCAGCCGTATGACTCTGATGGTGGAACAGCTGCTGGTCAGTGTGGCCATAGTGCGTGCGGCAGCTGACTGGCTTCGCGATGCTGGCCGCGGGCCGGTGAACACGCCCCTGCCGAAAGTTGTGCGGGTCCCCGAAGGCACGACATATCTCGCTTTGGAGGGGCCCCTTGGCATTCTCGGCGGACTCTTGGACAGCATCGGCGACAAAAGCCCTTGGCGATTGAAGTTGCGCACGCCTTCATATGCGATGGTGCAGTCGCTCCGCGCGACGCTGGTCGGTCTTCCGCTGGAACACCTTGGCGTGATGCTGCAATCGTGCACCTACGTCGTTGGCGATGCCGATCGATGAACTACATCTGGTGAGTTGCCACCAGGACCACGTGCGTGACGTAGGCAATGACCATCAGCGCGACGGGAAGCACGACGACCAGCCGTGCTACTCGCTGCGCATGAAGCTCCTCGCGATTGATCATCGTCGTCACGCGCCCTTCTGACTTTGCGGTCAGGGCTTGGACGCACGGGAAGACCATTTGGTGCCATCGAACTTGCGGGGCGGTCGGCCTCCGACGAACTATTGCTCGCCGTGCTCCCGCAGATATGTCGCAAAGCGGGCACGCAGCAGCGCCTCCGTTGTGGGGTCAAGAGGATTGTCGCCGAACATCTCGCGCACGGCGCGAACCGTTTCGATGAAGGTGCCCCCCACCGCGCCCAGGTCGCCACCTTCGCCCTCGATGGCAGCCATGCTTGGCATATGCCCGAAGAGGTCAGTGAAGAAGCCGAGGTCAAGGTGCTTCTCGGCACGATGGAAGGCGCGCTGCCGCAGTTCTTCAAAGGGCAGGTCCTCAAGCAAAGGCTCAGTGCTCATGCGCTGACCCTACCGAGGCCTGAGTCCTTGCCATCAGTGTCGGTTGGCAATCGGCAGATGTGCTCAAGCCATAGAGCAGCCGCAGCAAGCGCGAGTGCCCCAGCTGCGGATGCCAGGCTGATCCACATCGTGGCCGAGCCCGCCTCAGTTGCGCGAGACGGAACGGTGCCAATGCAGATTCCAGCGTAGAAGCCGGCGACTAATGAGCCAGTTCGCGAGCCGGCCATGGCCAACGCGGCTGTCCGTGCAGCAACGAGTGGAGCCATGGGTCGGTGACCACTCTTGCGCTTCAGTCGTGGGCGAGCCAGCACAGTCCACGCGAAAAGAGCAATAGCCAGGAACCACAGGGTCGCTGCGGCCAACCATGGAATTGGCAAGGCCCTGCCCGATTGATTCTCCACGAGGAGGGCAATCGCCCAGCCAACCGAGCCTGCCAATACTGCCAAGGCAAGCAGGAGCCGGACACGGGTTGGCTTCACGCATGCACTCGCAAAGTCATCGGTGGATCCAATGGCCGAACGCCAGACGTGTCAACGCCTTCCAGCAGTGTGCGAACCGACACGCCTTGCAGTTCGGCTCTGGCATCGACATCAAGCCATGGAACCAGCACGAATCCACGTTCTGCTGCGCGTGGATGTGGCAATGTCAATTGTGGATCGGACGAGTTCAAGGAATCGAAGGTGATGATGTCGATATCCAAGGTGCGTGGACCCCACCGGACTTCGCGGGTCCGATGCCACTCCGCTTCAACTGCATTCACCAGTTCAAGCAGTTGTATCGGCGTCAATGTGGTCTGAATCAACAGCACAGCGTTGACGTAGGTCGGCTGCTCTGGTCCGCCAACGGGCTCTGTAGCAAACACAGCGGAACTTCGAATTGACGTGATGCCCTCTGTCCTGGCAAGAGAGTTAACCGCACCCTGAAGTGCCCCCAGAGCATCGCCCAAGTTCGCACCGAGACCCAGAACCGCAGAACTCACGGTCGAAGAATCCTCAGGGCAACATTCTCAAAGGGCACTGGGATCGGTGCCTGCGGCTTGTGCACCGTCACCTCGACCCTCTCGATGCCTGAAATCTGCAGCACCAGCTCTGCAATCTGCTCAGCGAGGGTCTCAATCAGCGACACTGGCGCACCCACAATTCGATCGTGAACCGCCTGTGCAACCGCGCCGTAGTCAACTGTGTCGTTGAGTTCGTCAGTTTGCGCAGCCTCATTTGCCTTCAAGAACAGCGTGACATCAACGACGAACTCCTGCCCATCGCGACGTTCATAGTCAAAGACACCGTGATGCCCGATGCCACGAATTCCGGTGATCAGAATTTGATCGCTGCTCATGCTCTTCCCAATCTCCAGGCTCTTCCCACGCGAACGGCATCAACACTTCCGGGAACATCGTGTACCCGCACTGCCCATACCCCGGCCGCGGCCGCGAGTGCTGAGATCGCACTCGTCGCACCATCACGTTCATCCACTGGGCGCACCTGGCCGTCTGGTGAAGCCAGCAGATTGCCGAGAAACCTCTTGCGCGATGCGCCGAGCAGTACGGGGTATCCGAGCGAAGTGAACTCTGGCAAGGACTGCAGGAGCCCCCAGTTGTGATCGGCCTCCTTGGCAAAGCCAAGTCCTGGGTCAACAACGATTGCGCCGGGGGCAATGCCTGCGGCGAGTGCCGCGGCAATTCGAGCCTGAAGTTCTCTGCTCACTTCTTCCACGACATTGGTATACGTGGCCTGCGATTGCATGGTGGTGCTGTGTCCTCGCCAATGCATGACGACGTACGCCACACCAAGGCCGGCGACCGTCCCATACATATCGGCATCTGCAAGCCCGCCGCTGACGTCATTGACGAGAAATGCGCCCTCAGCTACGGCGGCTGTTGCGGTGGTCGCGCGCATGGTGTCGATGCTGGTCGGCACGCCTGCGGCTTTGAGCCCACTCAACACTGCAAGCACCCGATGCTCTTCCTCGCTCGCAGCGACGCGCACCGCGCCCGGACGAGTGGATTCGCCACCGACATCGACGAAGTCAGCACCGGCTGTGTGCAGTGCAACGCCGTGCTCAATGGCCGCTTGAGCATTGCGATAGCGACCGCCATCAGAGAAGGAATCTGGAGTGACGTTCAGCACGCCAACGATGAGCGTGCGATCGACACCAAGCAAGGCCGCAGGCAACCCTGCCGGGTGCCCGATGCTCATCGGCCTTGGATCAGCGCCATTGCCTCGGCGCGCGAGGTTGAATCGCGCAGCGAACCACGCACCGCACTTGTCAGAGTCTTGGATCCAGGCTTGCGCACCCCACGCATCGACATGCACAGGTGCTCAGCCTCGATGACGACGATTGCCCCTCGCGGTTCCAGGATGCGCATCAGCGCGTCGGCGACCTGGGTCGTGAGTCGCTCCTGGACCTGTGGGCGCTTGGCGTACACATCGACAAGCCGAGCCAACTTGGACAGGCCAGTGATACGCCCGTTCTCATTGGGGATGTAGCCAATATGAGCGCGTCCGTGAAAAGGAACCAGGTGATGCTCGCAGGTGCTGTACATCTCGATGTCGCGGACGATCACCATTTCGTCGTGTCCGATGTCGAACATCGTGGTGAGCACGTCATCTGGCTGCATGT
>JAUSQD010000045.1 GCA_030652695.1 Actinomycetota bacterium | reverse complement strand
GTGCTGACCCAGTACAAGTCCCACTCCCTTGACCGTCACGTGACCCAAACCTGGCGGATGCCCACCTTGCTGGGCGATTACGTCACACCTGTGCCAGCTCAGCAGCGCCTTGGTCCGCGTTGGTACACCGGCAGTGCCGATGCCATCTTCCAGAGCCTGAATCTGGTGCACGACGAGGCTCCCGAGTACGTGGTGGTCTTCGGCGCTGACCACGTGTATCGCATGGACCCCATGCAGATGATCGCGGCGCACATCGATTCAGGCGCCGCCGTCACCGTTGCAGGCATCCGGATGGCTCAGTCCGAAGCTCATGACTTTGGGGTGATCCAGACTGCAGCTGATGGTCACACCATCACTGAGTTCCTTGAGAAGCCAGCAGTGCCGCCCACAATTCCCGGCGACGATCTGTCCAGCTATGTATCCATGGGCAACTACGTGTTCTCGACCGCAGCGCTCATTGATGTGCTGCGCGAGGATGCTGCCGACCCATCCTCGTTGCATGACATGGGTGGCAACATCATCCCGATGCTCACCGCCCGTGGTGAGGCTCGCGTCTATGACTTCGCCACGAATGTGGTGCCCGGAGCCACCGAGCGCGACAGCGGCTACTGGCGCGATGTCGGAACCCTCGACAGCTATCACGATGCCCACATGGATCTGGTGTCGGTGCATCCAATCTTCAATCTCTACAACCGACGTTGGCCGATCCTTTCGCACCTGCCCTCCCTGCCCCCAGCCAAGTTCGTGGAGGGTGGCAACGCACACGAGTCAATGGTGGGCGCCGGCACGATCATTTCTGGAGCGCATGTGCGCACCTCGGTCATTGCCTCAAACGTCTCCATTGAATCCGGTGCCTATGTGGAAGGCAGCGTGCTCATGCCCGGGGTGAGGATCGGCCGAAATGCCGTCGTCCGGAGGGCAATCCTTGACAAGAACGTGGTCATTCCCGATGGCGCGCAGATCGGCGTGGACATGGAGCGGGATCGCAGTCTGTACACCGTGAGCGATGGTGACATCGTCGTTCTGGGTAAGGGCATTCAGGCAGTTCGATGAAGACCCGGTTCGTTGCCATCGTGGCAGCGATCTTTATGTGCTGCATTCCGTCGGTTGCGCAGGCAGTTCCCCAGAGTCTGCCAAGGATCATCGGTGGCAACCCAAGCACCATCGATCAGTCACCATGGCAAGTCCTGATCATCATGCGCAATTCCATGCAGTGTTCGGGCACCTTGGTCGCGGCCACGACGATTGTCACTGCTGCGCATTGTCTGAACGGATACACCGCTGGCGATGTTCGCGTGTGGGCAGGGATTTCCAAGACGAGTGAGCGGTCTCCTGCGATGGAACTTGCGGTGGCCTCGATCACTCCCCATCCAGAGTTCAGAGTCGACACCTTCGACAATGACATTGGCTTGATCACCCTGAGTCGGCCGATCGACCTGACCGGCAAGCTGCAGCTCTTGGCTTTGCCTTTTGGGCAGGACGCGCGCGCGTGGCCCGCCAGTGGCGTGAGCGCGGTCGTCTCCGGATGGGGCGTCACCAATCCCATTGGCACTGCCACAACAGATCAACTGATGCGTGCCGAGGTGCTCGTTCTTGCCCATCCCAACGCTCCATGCGGTCAGTACGGTCCAGATGTTGATCCTGTGCAGGATGTCTGTGCCGGTTCGCCGACAGGTGCGGTCGATGCCTGCCAGGGCGACAGCGGTGGTCCGCTGGTGGTTTCGGCTCCCTTGCCGACACTTGCCGGAGTGGTCAGCTTTGGCACTGAATGTGCGCAAGCGGGATACCCGGGGCTGTACACCCGCCTGACGACCTTCCTGCCATGGCTGCAATCGAAAATCGATCTGCCCGTGGCCCCACCTGCCGCACCGAGCGGTGTCGTCGTGCGTGCCTCACAGGGGCGGGTGGATGTGTCATGGACGCCACCGGTGGCTGCCGGCGCAGCATCCACGAAGTGGACAGTCACCGCTGCGCCCGGCGGGCAGACCTGTTCAACGGTCGGCAGCACGTGTGGCTTTGGCCAACTGACTGCCGGCCAGGAGGTCACCTTCACAGTGCAGGGAAGCAACAGTTTCGGTCCGGGCACTGCCAGTGAAGCGACTCTGCCAGTCAAAGTCACAGGCGGGCAAAGCACCGTGGGAAATCGGGTGGCGGTGGCGACCCTGGCGGCCTGGCTGGGACTGGGCGCTGATTCAGTCACTCGCGTCCTTGTGCTCAGCCCGCGTGTCTGCGTGGTAGCCGGCGCCAAAGTGCGGATGAAGGCCGCAGGCAACTGCGTGGTGCAGTTGAATCAAGGAGGCAAGGCGCAGACGGTGACCGTGCGAATTGTGCCTTCATCTGTCACTACGAGATGAGTTCGTGCCGCTCGATGCTCACCAAGCGCGGAGTTCCATCCGGTGAGAAGGCGCGATGCAGAACGATGAACGCCCCTGGCTGCATTCGCGGTTCCCACGCTGGCCGACTCGGATCCTCGCCCATGCACTCGGCAAGAGTCTCCAAAATTGTGGGCAGCACTGGGCGATGAGAGCAGATCACCATGGCGTGATGCTGACTGACCAGATCACGGACTCGGGCCGCTGACTTCTTGGGATTGGATTCAAAGTTCTCTTCGCTGAGCGCCGACTCTGAAATGACCGGCACCTGTGCATACTTGGCGAACTTCTTCACCGTTTGCATGCAGCGTTCAGCATCGGACGAATGCACAGCGCTGACGCCGTAGGCATCAAGGAGTGGCACAAGTGCCTTTGCCTGGCTGCGCCCCTTGCCACTGACCGGTCGTTGGTGGTCGTGCTTGCCCTTGAAGTCAGATCTCTTGGCAGCCTGTCCATGACGGAGAATGATCAACGGCACGGTGGCAGGCAAGGTGGCGGCTTGTTCAACGAGATCGGCATCATGTTCGTACGTCAGCAATTGCCGCGCTTGAGCTACGGGCAGCCAGCGAATTTCATCGACTTCATCATCTGGAAGAAACTCTTCCTGGGCGTCGACCTTGGCGGCCCAATAGTCGACGATCTTCGGCGATCCAAGGGCTTCATATTCCTGGGTGGGAAGGCGCGGGCCCAGGATCGCCTGCACTCCAGTCTCCTCGTCGCACTCGCGGATGGCGGCGGCAATCACGTGCTCGCCCATCTCAACCTTGCCCTTGGGCAGTGACCAGTCGCTTCGGTGCGGCCGATGAACGACCAAGGTTTCATACCTGCCCTGCACTCCACGCAGCAGCACCACACCCGCAGCGTGGACTGGCGGCTGAGCGTCGTCGCTCACAGGAGCCCCGAGTTTCGCGCAGCCTTCTTCGTGCCGCTCCACGTCTCAGCGAATTCCAAGCGACCCTCATACTCCGCTTCGACTTCGATTGTGTGCAGGAGTCCCAAAGCGAATCCAGTCTGACCGTCGGTCTGTGGATTCTGAGCCAGCTCCTGCACAAATTGCTGCGCCACGAAGGCGTCCTGATGATCTCCGAGCAACTCGGTGATCTCGGCCAGAGACTTGGACAATCGTCGGACGGCACCAGTGGGAAATACCGGGAGCACAGCATCGACGGCATAGCGCGCGCGCTTGGCCTTGATCCGAGCCCGATGCCATTCATGTGGCGGTCCCTGGAGCTCAAGCCGGCGGCAGGACTTCGCCAGCGCGTCCCAGGCCTTCGCGACCAATGGAGGCAGCACGTCCTCGCAGGCCTGGTAGGCGTTGTCCAGGATCCTGGGCTCACGAGCCGCCGTGACGAGATCCTCGATCAGATAGGTATGACGGTCGCTGCGCAGCGCTGCCATCGCACCAGAACGGGCAGCGCCCACGCGCCGATGTAAGGCCCCCCGAATCGCGTTGATCGCGAGCTCCGATTGGGGCTCGGGCAGGAGGGCGCTGTGCGCGACGAGACGCTCCTCAAGCACCTCGCTGTCGCGGATGATGCCCATCTCAGATGCCAGCCACGACAGTTCTTCTTCAAGATTCTCTGCCCACTCATGTTCAAGCAGCGGGTCGAAAGTGCGCAGAATGCTGCGCAGTCGTCGACCAGCCACCCGCACCTGGTGCACGGCATCGGGAAGATCACGTCGCACGGCCACATCGGCAAAGATCAAATCGCGCACATGCCCAGCGATGGTCGACCGGATGGCATCGGCAGCCATGCCGGTGCGCGGGGGCATCGGAAGCTCTGGAACGTCTGCGGGAGCTGTCGCTCGGGGGCCTAGCGCAGCGGCTGCCTTGCTCATCGTCCCGGGAACAGCGCCGGCCTCGAGCAACGCTGTGCTCAGTCGTTCCATCGCATCCAGGGCCTCGGGAGCATCATTGTCGAGCAACTCAATTTCAAGTTCTCGGAAGATGGCCAGGGCGACGCCATGTTGATCGACGACGGTGACGGTGTCATCGACCATTTCAACCAAGGGCTGATGATCGCTGCCTCGGACAATCCGGGGGGTGCGCTGCGTGCGAAGCTCAACGACGGGGGAGATCTGGTGCGCGCGCACCAGAGGCCCGATGATGTCGGCCAGCTCAGCTGGAACCTGTCCAATGGCGCCTGACTCAAGAGGAGCCTGCAGCTCATCGCGAGTCCAGTCGCCCTCGCCCAGCACCGGCAACTTCAGATGCCAACCCTGGTCAGCGCCGCCTTCGCGCCGACGCAGAGTGACCTTCCAGCGAAACAAGGTCAGATCGGAGGTGTCGTGATACACCGCAGTCATCGAGAAGGCTTCCTGGATCTCAATGTGAGGCAGGACCATCGAAAGATCCGGCCACGAGAACAAGGCGTGCACCCGAAATTTGCGCTCAATCTCGCGATGGCTTGTGGGCGCGCTCATGACACACCGGAATGACGTGTGCGCGCCATCAAAGTCTCCTGGTAGTCCGGCATCAGCTCGCCACTGTCGGTGTAGACCTTGCGAGTCCAGACTCCCTCGACCGAGAGGTTCCAGACACAGAAGTCGCCACCCATCGCCATGTCGAACAGCTCGTTGACCCAGCTGACCTGGGTTGGCTCGATCAAACTCACGAGCGTCTCAACTCTTCGATCAAGATTTCGGTGCATCATGTCGGCCGAGCCGATCCAGACTTCGCGATTGCCACCATTTTCAAAGCAGTAGGCGCGAGAGTGCTCAAGGAAGCGCCCCAGGATGCTGACGACTCGAATGGTTTCGCTCAGTCCTGGAACTCCGGGGCGCAGTGCGCATATGCCTCGCACCCAGACATCGACTGGCACCCCGGCCTGGGAGGCGCGATAGAGCGCATCGATGACGGGCTCGTCAACAAGGGCGTTGCACTTGAAGCGAATGCCTGAGGTCATGCCAGATTGGTGGTTGTCGATCTCGCGTTCGATGCGCTCAATCAAGCCAGTGCGCACCGAGTGAGGAGCAACCAGCAGCCGTGCGTAGTCAGTGTTCATGGAGTAGCCGGAGAGCACATTGAAGAGGTTGCCGACATCCTCGCCAACCTCGGCCGAGCAGGTCAGCAGGCCCATGTCTTCATACAGGCGTGCAGTCTTGGGGTGGTAGTTGCCGGTGCCCA
>JAUSQD010000038.1 GCA_030652695.1 Actinomycetota bacterium | reverse complement strand
CGTTGCTGCAGGAGATCGTTGAGCAGGGTTGAAGCGCCAAAGCGAAACAGATCCGGATTCAGCCAGTCCTCGCCGAGAGTCTCATTGACCAGCACCAGGTACTTGATGGCGTCCTTGCTGGTTCGGATCCCACCGGCCGGCTTCATGCCGATGCGGCGACCGGTGATCTCATGGAAGTCGCGGATTGCCTCGAGCATCACCAGGGTCACGGGCAAGGTTGCCGCTGGTGTCACCTTGCCTGTTGAAGTCTTGATGAAATCTGCACCCGCGAGCATCGCCAGCCAGCTCGCGCGCCGGACATTGTCCAGAGTCTGCAGTTCGCCGGTCTCCAGAATCACCTTCAGGTGCGCGGTTCCGCAGACTTCCTTGACTGCCTTGATCTGATCAAAGACCAAGGCGAGATCGCCTTCGAGAAATGCCCCTCGGTCGATCACCATGTCGATCTCGTCGGCACCGGCTTCAACTGCATGCCTAGTATCTGCCAGCTTCACGTCGAGTTCGGCTCGACCGCTGGGAAACGCAGTTGCCACTGCTGCCACGTGCAGGGCGTTGCCAACTTCGGCTCTGGCCGTGGCCACCATGTCGCCATAGACGCAGACCGCTGCCACATGCGGGACTGCTTGATCCAGCGGGTCGGGGTGCAGGGCCTTGGCGCACAGTGCGCGGACCTTGCCCTCGGTGTCCATGCCTTCAAGTGTGGTGAGGTCGACCATGCTGATTGCGGTGTCGATTGCCCAGTTCTTCGCCGTCGTCTTGATTGAGCGGGTGCCGAGCATGGCGATTCGGGCATGGGCGCCGACTTCATCAACGCCGGGCAGGCCCATCACCAGATTGCGCATGGCGGCAGCCGATTGCCCGGCCTCTTGGAGGTCGAGAGCGGTCAGCCGAGGCACGTTCTCACCCTAACCACTCCCGAGCATCAGTGGAGATGCTCACGAGGGCATCAGCTGCCCGCTGACGAGCAAGGCCGATGTCAGGTCCATCCACCGCTTCCACTACTTGCAAATAGCACTTGACCTTGGGCTCGGTGCCACTTGGCCGCACTATCACCCGTCCGCCGCCTTCAAGAATGAAGCGCAGCCCGTCAGTGGGTGGCAGGCCATCGCTGGGCTGCTCCAGATCATCAACGTGCAGGACCGCGAAGCCCCCAACCGAGGCGGGCGGATGCAGGCGCAATTCATGCATGGCCTTGGAAATGAGCGCGGGGTTGGCCAGCCGGACTGAGATCTGCGCGGTCGCGTAGACCCCGTGTTCGCGAGCCAGTTGATCGAGCAGACCCTGCACCGTCTGTCCTTGGGCCTGCAGGCTCGCTGCAAGCTCAGCGAACAACAGCGCGGCGGTGATGCCGTCCTTGTCGCGCACATGCTCGGGATCAACGCAGTAGCCCAGAGCCTCTTCATAGCCAAAGACCAGGCCTGGCACTCGGCTGATCCACTTGAAGCCGGTGAGGGTCTGCTCGTATCCCACTCCGGCTGACTGCGCGATGGCTTCCAGCATGGAACCCGAGACAAGTGACTGCGCAAGGGTGCCGCGCTTGCCACGCTGCAGCACCCACCAGCCCAAGAGCCAGCCCACTTCATCGCCACTGAGCATCCGCCAGCCCAACTCTGTGTCTGCCGGGATCCCGACGGCGCAGCGGTCAGCATCGGGATCGCTGGCAATGATGAGATCCACAGGATTGGCATGGGCCAAGGCCAGGGCCAGATCCATCGCTCCGGGTTCTTCCGGATTGGGAAAGGCCACCGTGGGAAAGTCGGGGTCGGGGAGCAACTGCTCAGGCACCGAAAGCACGGCAGGGAATCCCGCTCGTTGGAAGATGCGGGCAAGCAGGTCACCGCCGACGCCATGCATCGCTGTGTAGACGCAGCGCATTGATCGCGCGGAGGACTGTGCCACGAGCGCAAGTGCAGTCTCGATGTAGGCATCGATGACCTGCTCGTCCAGGGTGAGCCATTCTGCGTCGACGTGTTCGTCCAGCAAGTGCAGTGCAACAGCGGCCTTGTCGATCTCTGCGCTGATTTCAGTGTCTGCTGGAGCCACGATCTGTGAGCCGTCAGCCAGGTAGACCTTGATCCCATTGTCACGCTTGGGGTTGTGACTGGCCGTGACCATCACACCTGCCGCGCAGCCGAGCCAGCGCAGGGCAAAGGCAAGCACAGGAGTGGGAAGAGCACGGGGCAGGACCATGGCGCTGAGTCCGCTCTGTGCGAGCACGGCGGCGATGTCATGGGCAAAGTCAGCAGATCGATGGCGGGCATCGTGACCGATGACTACGGAACCGCCGCCTCGAGCCTGCAGGTAACTGGCCAAGCCGGCAGCTGTCTGCTGCACCACCACGCGATTCATGCGATTGGGTCCGGGGCCAAGGGCTCCGCGAATGCCGGCAGTGCCAAAACTCAAGCGTGTGGCAAATGCATCCTCCAACTCAAGGATTGCGTCCGACTCACCCTGCTTCGCGGCGGCGATGAGCGCTGCAAGCTGTTCGCGCGTCTGCAGATCTGGATCAGCGGCAAGCCAAGCCTGGGCTTGGACGGTGGTCTGGTCCAGGCCGGTGCTCATCCCAGCTCCCGAATGACCCGACTGAGCAGGCCGCCCATCGCGGTGGATGCGGCCGTGCCCGCAGCCAGCACCTCTTCATGATTGAGAGCCTGCCCGCTCATCCCAGCAGCGAGGTTGGTCACTAGCGAAATGCCCAGGATCTCCATGCCAAGGGATCGAGCCACGATGGCCTCCAGCGCAGTGCTCATGCCAACCAGGTTGCCGCCGATGGCGCGCAGCATTGCAATCTCTGCGGGAGTCTCGTACATCGGACCGCGAAATTGCCCGTAGATGCCTTCAGCGAGAGTGGGGTCGAGTCGCTTGCAGATCTCCCGAAGTCGACTGCTGTACAGATCAGTGAGATCAACGAAGTGCGCGCCATGCAGTGGTGAGGTGCCAGTCAGATTGAGGTGATCCTTGATGAGTACCGGAGTCCCCGGCTGCCAACTGGGATCAAGCCCCCCGCAGCCATTGGTCAACACAATGGTTCGGCAACCGGCAGCGGCTGCCGTCCGCACCCCATGGGTCACGGCATCGACCCCACGCTCCTCGTACAGATGCGTGCGACCAAAGAACACCAGTACCCGTACGCCATCGGCATCAATGCTGCGCACTCGCCCTGCATGACCGGCCACCACAGGTGAGGTGAAGAACGGCAATTGCGTCATCTCCACCTCTGCCACTGTGGTGCCCAGCGCCTCTGCTGCGGAGACCCAGCCTGATCCGAGCACCACCGCAACATCGTGATGCCGGATGCCGGTCAGCTCAATCAGTGCGGCGGCGGCTTGGCTTGCGCGGTCGTGAGCCTCAATGGTGCTCGGATGATCAGTCACTCTGTGAATCTACCCGCGTGCGAGCCCCGCGTCACTGATCGCGCTAGTCAGAATGAATGTGCAGGTGGCGAGCGGCTTCGGCGATTGAGCCAGAAAGGCTTGGATAGACGGTGAATGCCCCAGCAAGCTCATCGACCGTCAGTCGCTGATTGATCGCCACCGTGAGCACGTGAATCAATTCACTGGCATTGGCCCCGACCACCACAGCACCGGCAATCAATCGAGATCCGCGTCGGCAGAGGATCTTCACAAAGCCGTCGTGCTGCTCCTGCATCTTCGCGCGAGCATTCTTGTTCAGCGGCAAGATCACGACGTCGCCGCGGAACTCGCCGTCGTCCAGATCCTGCTGGGTCAATCCCACCGTCGCGATCTCCGGATCAGTGAAGACCGTGCTCGACACCAGATGGCGATCCAGTGGCTGCACTGCGTCGCCAAGTGCATGCCACATGGCAATGCGTCCCTGCATCGCAGCAACCGATGCAAGCATCAGCACTCCTGTGCAGTCTCCTGCGGCATAGATGCCGCGCGTGGATGTGCGCGAGACTCGATCGACACGGATGAAGCCGTTGGCGTTGGTATCGACACCTGCACCGGCGAGCCCGAGCATCTCAGTGTTGGGGATCGAGCCCACAGCCATCAGCACGTGCGAGCCTTCGATCAAGCGCCCGTCTTCAAGTTCGACGACGACTCCCTCTCCCTCGCGGCGGACGGCTACTGCGCGAGCCCGCGAGATCACCTCAAGTCCGCGTCGCTCCCAGACTTCTTCCAGCACGCGAGCCGCATCCGGGTCTTCGCCCGGCAGCACTCGGTCGCGGGAGGAGATCAGCACCACACTGCTGCCAAGACCGTGGTAGGCACTGGCGAATTCGGCACCGGTCACACCTGAACCGACAACGATCAGCCGTTCGGGAACCTCAGCAAGGTCGTAGACCTGCTCCCAGTTCAAGATGCGCTCACCATCGGGCATCGCATTGTGCAGTTGCCGCGGACGGGCACCGGTCGCGATCAGGATGGTGTCTGCGCGGTAGGTGTACTCCCCGCCCTCGGCGGTTTCGACCAGAACCGAGTTCGCGCCATTGAGGCGACCCTTGCCCCGCACCAGCCGCACGCCTTCACGGATCAGGCTCGCGCGGATGTCATCACTCTGTGAAGCTGCCAGCGATTTCACACGCGCATTGACGGTGGCCAGGTTGACGCTGAGCAGGTGTGCCGCAGCCTCTTGACCATCAAGGAGCACACCGAGCCCACTGGACTCAGCAGTGGTCATCATGACGTTGGCTGTGGCGATCAGGGTCTTACTGGGCACGCAGTCGGTGAGCACAGCCGAGCCGCCGACGCCATCGCTGTCAACAAGGGTGACATCGGCACCCAGCTGCCTGGCCACGAGCGCAGCCTCGTAGCCGCCGGGGCCGCCTCCGATGATTACGACCGCTGTCACGTTGGATCCCTTTTCAGTAGCAGCGGCGGGCGGCTATTCGCCCTTGATTTCCAAAAGCACGGTCCCGTTCGGCACAGTGGCGCCGGCCTCGGCTGTGAGGTTGGTGATGACGCCGGACTTATGGGCATTCAATGGCTGTTCCATCTTCATGGCTTCAAGCACAACAAGCAGGTCGCCAGCGGCAACCTGCTGGCCTTCGGTGACTTCAACCTTGACCACCGTGCCCTGCATGGGAGCCACGAGTGCATCACCATCGGCAACGGCGGTTGCTTTCTTGCTGCTCGAGCGCGGAGCCTTCGAAGCCTTCGAGCCACCGCCGATGACACCGTCGCCGGGCAGGCTGACTTCCAGGCGCTTGCCGTTGACCTCGACCACCAGATTCTGGCGGGCATCAACAGCAGCAAGACCGCCACTGAATCCGGCGTAGGCCGGGATCTTGTTGTCGAAGTCCTCGTCGATCCAACGGGTGTGAACCGTGAACGTTGCCTCTGGATCGGCTGGTGCGAAGTTGTGATCACGCACCACCTCCTTGTGGAAGGTCAGCGCAGTGGCGATGCCCTCAATGACGAATTCATCAAGAGCGCGACGTGCGCGCTCGAGTGCCTGCGTGCGGTCCTTGCCGGTGACGATGAGCTTGCCGATCAGCGAGTCGAAGTTGCCGCCGATGACATCGCCCAGCCGTGCACCGGTGTCAAGACGAATGCCAGGGCCGCTTGGTGGTCGCCAGACGATGAGTTCACCCGGGCCTGGCAGGAAGCCGCGACCGGGATCTTCGCCATTGATGCGGAATTCGATTGAGTGCCCACGAAGCTCTGGGTCTGCGTAGTCGATGACTCCGCCGTCTGCGATGCGGAACTGCTCGCGGACGAGGTCGATGCCAGACACCTCCTCGGACACCGGATGCTCCACCTGCAGGCGGGTGT
>JAUSQD010000030.1 GCA_030652695.1 Actinomycetota bacterium | reverse complement strand
TCATGTTGTTGCTAGGACCGGGAGGTCGTGATGTCGCGTTGTACTGCGAGATGCCGCCACACAGGACCGCGTGGCCATGCAGCGCAATATTTCCAAGAGCGGCGTTGAGCACTTCTCCGCCGACATTGTCGAAATAGAGGTCGATGCCTTCGGGGCATGATGCGGAGAGCTCAGTGAGGAAGTCAGGATGCTTGTAGTCCAGGCCGATGTCGTAGCCGAGCTCAGCAACGATGCGCGCGCACTTGTCCGATCCGCCGGCGATGCCAATTGTTCGACATCCCGAGAGTGTGGCCAGCTGGCCCACGATGGAGCCAACTGCACCGGCAGCTGCTGAGACGACGACCGTGTCTCCCGCGCGAGGGTTTGCGTGCGCAATGAGCCCAAAGTAGGCAGTGAGGCCGGAGAGTCCGAGAAGGCCCAGATACATCGAGGAGGAGCCCAACTCTGGATCGACCACTGTGACACCTGTGCCGTCTGACACGGCGTACGCCTGAGCGTTGAACATGCCGACGACCTGGGAACCCACGTGAATGGTCGGGTGTCGCGAGTCAATCACAGTGCCGGCTCCGGTCGCGCGCATCGCTTGGCCTAGCTCAACCGCCGCGGCCGCCGCGGGACTGGCATTCATCCAACCGCGCATCGCCGGATCCATCGAGAACTCTTGGAGCTGCACGAGAAATTCGCCGTCTGCCACCGTGGGGATTGGTGCAGAGACAATCTCCCAACTGGATGAGTCGGGCATTCCGATCGGCCGCTTCGCCAGCGCCAGGATCTGGTTGATGCTCAGCCCAACGCCTCAGGCAGGTCTGCGGCGATGTCCGCAGGACTCACGTACGGCTCATAGCGACGAATGACATTGCCATCTCGGCCGACGAGAAACTTAGTGAAGTTCCACTTGACCTCGTCGGTGCCAAAAGTCTCTGGATTCATCTGCTTCAGGGCATCCCAGAGACGAGGGATGACTGGCTGGAAGTCACCCGGATCTGCTGCCCTTAGGTATGAGAACAATGGATCGGCACCTTCACCGTTGACGTCGATCTTGCGCATGATCGGGAACTTCACGTCGTAGGTCAGCGAGCAGAATTCCTGGATCTCCTCATCGGTGCCGGGCTCCTGCCCTCCGAACTGGTTGCAGGGGAAGCCGATGATCTCCAGACCCTTGTCCTTGTTCTCCTCGTAGAGAGCTTCGAGGGCCTCGTACTGAGGAGTGAGACCGCACTTGCTTGCCACATTCACGATGAGCAAGGCTTTTCCAGCAAAGTCGCTCATCGGGACGTCGGAGCCGTCGGCAGCCTTCACTGTGAAATCAAAAGTGTTCGTCACGGTTTCCCCATTGTTTGCCGGCTGAATGTTCCTCGGAATATATACGGTTGGAGTCAATTCAATTGTGCAATCGGTACATTGACCCGCAGCCAAGTCACCCAAGGAGTAACTGCCTGCCAGCCTTCGACTATTCGCTCATAGGACTCCCGAGAAGCCAGCCATTTGCCTGGCGGAAAGTGTCGACTGAGTGACAGGCTCCGCAGGCGAAGCAGATCGATATTTGGGTGATCCTTGGAATAGCCACGAGGAGCGGTCTTGAGCTGGTTCGCCTCAGCCAGTCTGAATCCGTTGGCAGCAGCATCCGACAGCAGTGACCGGACCTCAGCGGCGCCATCTTGAGTCGCCACAATGGTGCGAAACAGCGCAAGCTGATCTCGGCTGAGGTCATGACTACCGCCATTGACCAGCATTCCGTCAGCATCGATGCGCAGGTAGTACACAGCGGTCGATCCAACATTGGCAACGAGAGAGGCATGCTCATTGAGCGGTGGAAGCTCGGGCCAGAAGCGATTGTTGCGATAGGGGCGGAAGACCTTGACTGGCGCATAGTCCGCTGCCAGGTCCAAAGCCAGAGCCTTCAATGGCAAGGCAACCTCTGAGTCATAGCTTGCTCGATTGGCAAGGAACCACTCGCGATTGTTGTGCTGTTCCAAATCGAGGTAGTAGTCGATCAATCCGGGGCCAAAGCCCTTGAATTCAGACAATGTCAGATGCCTCGTTGATCTTCCTCGAGACTGGCGAGCATCCGCTTGACGGCATCTGCTGACCATTGCTCGTCATCTGTTGAATCGTCATCGGCGACTCTTGGGCGGATCTGTCCTTGGGGAAACCACAGTTCGACTTCGTAGCCTGCACGTGTGAATCGAACCAGCCCCTTCAGTGTGTTCTGGTCTCGATCCTTGCGCCAGGCAATCAGTTGCCCGGCATACACCTCTCCTTGAAACTGCACGAGCACTGGCTCTGCCTCCACAAGACCATGCAACCAGAGGTCCAGTTCCGAGCGGATGAGAACTCTCGGATTGCCTTTGTGGCTCGATCGCATGCCCTTCGGCGCTCTACGGTAGGCCCGTGGACATCGCCCCAGACGGCTCCAGTGCACCCGTTGATGTTGCGCAATCGGTACCGAACAAGGGTCTGGCCACCGGATCGATAGGCATCGCAGGTGCCACTGCAATGGGTCTGGCGTCCACAGCACCTGTGTTCTCACTTGCTGCCACGATCGGCTTTGTTGCAGCTATTGCTGGTGTCAAAGCGCCTGCGTGCATGTTGATCGCATTCATTCCGATGCTCTTCACCGCGTATGCCTATCGCGAACTCAATGCAGTCATTCCCGATTGCGGCACCACCTTCACCTGGGCCACCAAGGCTTTCGGTCCGCACGCGGGATGGATGGGTGGTTGGGCAGTTGCGGTTACCGGCATCGTGTTCCTTGGCAATGCCGCCGAAGTCACAGGTCAGTACCTCTTTCAGATCCTTGGGCTCACCGAGCTGGTTGACAATCAGTTCGCCGTCGCGTCAGTTGGTGTGGTGTTCATCTTGGTCATGGCATACATCGCCTATCGAGGCATCAACCTGGCCGCGTGGACGCAGATGGTGCTGGTGGCCTTGCAGTACTTGGCGCTTGCTCTGCTCGCAGTTGCAGCATTCGGCGCCGTCTATCTGACAAAGAGCAATCCTGAGTCACTCATGCCCGAGCTCTCATGGTTCAACCCCGTGGGCATGCAGCTGGGAGATTTCATTGAGGCGACCTTGCTGTGCCTGTTCATCTATTGGGGCTGGGATGCGATCTTGGCGATCAATGAGGAAACCAAGGACCCGAAGAGGACTCCGGGCAGGGCAGCGTTGATCGCCACAGTGATCCTGCTGGTTGGCTATCTCTCAGTGACCACGGCGATGATCGCCTACGCCGGTCTGGGCGACACTGGTACAGGACTGAACAATCCAGCGATTCAAAACGATGTGTTCAATGCCATTGCCCTGCCATTGATCGGTCCTTGGGGAACCCAGTTCATCTTGATCGTCACCTTGTTGTCAGCGGCAGCATCCGCGCAGACCACGATCTTGCCCACGGCACGTGGGACTCTGGCCATGGCCACGTATCGGGCTCTGCCGCAACAGTTTGCCCGAGTGCACCCCAAGTACATGACTCCGGGATTCTCTACGTTCGTCACCTGCGCGATTGGCCTTTCTTACTACGTCGTGATGTCGATCATTTCGGACTCGGTTCTGCAGGACACGATCTTGTCGGTCTCCTTGGCAATCGCCTTCTACTACGCATTGACTGGATTCTCGTGCGTTTGGTACTTCAGGCACGAAATCTTCAGCAGTTCCAAGGCATTCACGGTGAAGTTTCTCCTACCCCTGTTGGGTGCCCTGATGCTCGCCTTTGCCTTTATCGCCAGTTCCATTCAGATGTTCAGCCCGGACTACACAGGCACTGACTTCTGGGGCATCGGAAGTGTCTTCATCATCGGCTTTGGATCGCTCGCCTTTGGCGTGTTGGTCATGCTCGCCTGGCAACTGCGCCAGCCGGAGTTCTTCCGCGGGGAGACCCTTCGGAAGGACACACCGGTGCTCGCTCCGGACTAGCAGTCGTTCCTCAGAAGTTCACTGCCGCTATTGGCGCGCTGGTTGGCTGCGTGAGCGATGGATCGTCCACCGTCACTGCGAATCCCGTGGCATCTGCCAGCTGTGTCTGCAAGATGAGTGCAGCACTTCCATCGGAGTCCGGTGCAAAGCTGCCTGCAGAAGTAACTGATCCGTCATCCTTGATTGTCCATACGTGGTACTTCTGACCCGTCGGTGGCGCGGGCAGATCGGTTGCCAGCACCCCTGCCTGATTTGTGGCAGCCGACACCACAACCGTGGCCTCGCCCTCAGCAAGGTTCATCTTCATGCTCTGAGCGTCCGGTGAGGCTGCAAGGTCGAGCACCAGCTGGGCCTGCCCATCGGCCAAGAGCTGCGCCTCGTTATTTGATTGATTCAAGCCCATAGTGGTGACCAGGCCCGCAAGCAGCACGAAGGCGGCAGCTGCCGCTGCCGGCCACACCCAGCGCCGGCGTGAGTCCAGTTGGATGATCTCGCCCACGCTCTCACCCTGCTCGACAGCTGCGGTCGTGTCTGCTGATGTCGAAGGAGCTGGCACTTCATCGCCGAAGAGTGAAGCCATCAACTTGTCTTCGACAGACTGAGGTGGCACCACGCGCGAGGTGCCCGCAAGATCCGCCACAGTCTCCGAGAGGTCGGCGATGGCCTGTTGGCAGTAGTCGCAGTCACCCAGATGATCGGTGAATCGCTGAAGCTCGTGCTGATCAAGGGCGTCCAGAAGATAGCCGGTGACCAAGTCATGCGGGTCTGTCGTGGGATCGATCTCCTGATTCGTCATGCGGTCACCTCCATTTCCTGTCGTAGTCGTTGTAAAGCATCTCGAAGTCGTGTCTTTGCAGTGCCGAGCGGGATATCCAGTTGCTGCGCGATCTGAGTCTGAGTCATGCCCCTCGTATATGCCAGATCCAGCGCCTGACGCTGAATCGGGGAGAGCGCCGCAAGTGCAGAGCGCACTCGTCGATGCTCAGCATTCAATTCCACAATCTCAGCGACCGAATCATGTGGAGTCTCGATCTGACCTGCTCCCCATACCTGACCTCTCCGCCGATCGGCTTCCTCACGACGAACGCGATCCACGGCTCGTCGATGAACAATGGTCATGATCCAGGCCTTGGCCGACGCTCGCACTGGGTCGAATCGACTTGCCTCGGTCCAGACCTGAGTGAAGGCCTCCTGGAGTGCGTCCTGCGCGAGCTCTTCGTCACGCAGGACTCGAAGCGCCAGGCCGTATGCAGTCGCACTGAACATGCGGTAGACCTTCTGAAAGGCCGCCCGATCTCCCGCAGCACAGGAGGCCAACAGCTGGTCCGCACTGGGATCAACTTCAGCTTCATCGGTCGAGATCTCAGACTGCATTGCTAGGCGTTCTCCAAGCATCAGATTGAGTTATGGGGAGGTGGTGCTCATCATTGCGTCATCTCCAGCTTCAGGCGACTCCATCACGGTGTCGTTGCTCATTGCGGGACTCGGAGAGCCGTCCATGATTGAACTGTCGGTCATTGCTGGCTCAGGATTCCTATCGGAGTCGCTGCTGGAACATGCAGTGAGTCCAAGAGAGGCAAGGGCAATCGTGGCCAAAGTGATCGCGGCGTTTCGAGTGATGTTCATCTGTCTCCCTGAGGTCGTGGTGCGCAACTGTTGGATCTCTGGGTATTCGCCCTCATCTCAGACTTGGATTGGTCGTGCGGAGGACTTTCTGAATTGGGCGGCATCTCTACGCCGTATAGCCCTTTGATGAACAGGGCGGGGCGAATGCCTCCGGATGAGGGGACGCACAATGGCCAAGATGCCGCGGGTGGCAATTGCTGGATACGGATATTCCACGGTCGGCCGAAATACCGGGCTCTCGCTGGACCAGCTCACGGCTCAATCGAGCGTTGCCGCGATGCTGGACGCCGGGATCACGGCCAAGGACATTGACGGCATCGTCATTCACAGCGGACTGAACCAGTATGTGAGCTCTACCCACACTGCAGCCATGCTTGGCATCCCCGACCTGGCGTTCTACTCATCCTCGGTGGATGGGGCGGCCTACAGCGTGGCCGCTATGCACGCCATCGCTGCGATTGCCTCTGGCTCCGCTGAGACTGTGCTGACTGTCCGCACGATTCAAAAGCAGGGTGCGGCGATGCCGACTCTGGACATGATCGATCCCAATGCCAAGATCGATGGACCCGGACAGCTGTCTGGTCCCTACGGAGCCGGTGGGCCTTCGTGGGCCGCCTTCTACATGAAGCGTCACATGGCCAAGTACGGCACCACCGAAGAGGACTTCGGTGCGATGGCCATCGCTCAACGCAAGTTCGCGTCGCAGAACCCGTCGGAGGCTTTCCACACTGACGAGCTGACGATGGACGATTACCTGAACTCTCGCTACATCTTCAAGCCATTGCACATGCTGGACTGCGACTACCCGATCGACTCATCCAGTGCTCTCATCTTCACCACCGAAGAGCGGGCTCGAGACATGAAGCAGAAGCCTGTCTTCTTTGACTCTTGGGCTAATGGCACCACGAAGGAATCTGACTTCAGTTATGTCGAGGAGATGACGAAGTCCTCGCCTTGGATGGCATCAAAGCGCATGTGGAGTCGCACTGACTTCAAGCCCAAAGACGTCCAGACCGCAGGCCTGTATGACGGTTTCACCTTCATTGCCATGCAGTGGATGGAGGCCCTCGGCTTCTGCGACGAGGGTCAAAGTGGTGCCTTCATCCGGTCGGGAGCTACGGGAGTCAATGGCTCACTGCCAACCAACACCGACGGTGGAGCCTGCAATGTGGGCCGAAGGCATGGTGCCAACTTCTTCATTGAAGTCACTCGACAATTGCGTGGGACTGCCGGCGATCGTGCTCTTCCCAACAATCCCAAGGTAGGCGTGGTCAGCAATGCTGTTGGCGGCTTCGCGGCCTGCGCCCTGCTGACATCGGAGTAGGCACGGCAGATCAGGCGTCCAGCGGGTAGACGCGACGTGAGTCGACCGGGCGGCGCCACTTGGTTGATCGGCGCCAGTACAGATAGGTGACCAATCCGATCGGAATCGGCACGAGGAAGGTTGCCAGCCGATAGAGCAGAACTGCGGCGAGCACGGCGGTCTGCTGAGACTCTGGCAAACCGTAGCCAAGGACAGCGACCAGCACCACCTCAGCCACACCCAGTCCGCCAGGGGTGGGAATCAGCAGCGAGGCAAGCACCACGCAGCTGTAGGCCAAGGTGATCGTCCACCAGGAGATGGTTGATTGATCCAGGCCCTGCATGCGACAAGCGACACCCAACACGAAGATGGTGGTCAATTGTGAGGCGATCATGGTCAGCGACAGCCGAAACCAGCAGGTGCGAAGACTCTGGACCATTTGCGCGCGAAAGCGCGGAAGCTCAGTGGTCATGTCCGGTGGCTTCATGCGCTTGATGACTTTGCGCACCATGCGCAGCGCGGCATTGGTCCAGCTGCCGAGCTTTCTTGCGAAATGCTCACTTCTCAGAATCAGACCAAGGATGACCGCTGCGAGCACCACAAGCACGATGAGCAGCAATGCCCATCCATCGAGATTCTCGGGAGCCGGACCGTAGTAGGAGACGGCTGCGAGCGATACTGCAAGCAGAGTGAACTTCGTCATCTGCGACCACACGCCGGTCACAATGACTTCGGAAGTGATGTCATCTAGGGCGAAGCCCCATGAGCGCAACATGGCGAAGTTCAGGCCTGTTGCCACAGCTCCGCCTTCCGGCACCGTGTTGGAGAGCGCTGCCGACGCGGTGTTTGTCACCGCGGCCTCGCGAAGCCTGAGCCCCTTCAATGCAACAACGAAGGGAGGCCAGTTGGTGAACAGGTTGAAGACACCCAGAAGGCTGATGACCACCACTTGTTCCCAGGTCATGAGAGCGAATGCGTCACCGGTGTTCTCCGCTCCTTCCATCTTGCTGAAAAGGAACAGCAGGGCGACGATGACCACTCCGTATGAGAGCAGCCCGGAGAAGATTCGGCGGATGATTCCGCGTGGTCGATCCTTGGGCAGCCCGGTGTCACCGATGTCGTCGTCAGGTGTGGATGCGGGAGAGCCATCCGGTGTCGTCACGTTCGGCATTCGACCACAGAACCGCACACGGCTCTACTCGCCTCGCCGCTGAGTGCCGTGGCACGCAGGTGATGTCCGTGGGTACAGTCGAGAGGTGAGCCTGGAAATCGTCGACGTTACCCAGACCTTTGGGGAGCGCCGTGCGCTTGATTCGCTCAATGCAGTTGTGCCGGACGGCGTGCTCACCGGCCTTGTGGGACCAAATGGTGCAGGCAAAACCACGCTTCTGCGAGTCGTGCTGGGTGTGCTCAGCCCTGATGCGGGAAGCATTTTGACCGATGGCCTGCCAGTCACCGCTGATGACCGTCGTCGCTGGGGCTATATGCCTCAAGAACGAGGTCTGTACGCGGGGATGCCCGTGGGCGAGCAAGTGATCTATTTCGGGCGACTGCATGGCTTGTCACGCGCAGAGGCAACTCGACGTGCACATGCCCTGTTGGATGAACTGGATCTCGACGATCGCTGGGCTGATCGAACAGACAAGTTGTCTGGTGGCATGCAGCAACGACTGCAAATGGCAACGGCGCTCGTGCACGAACCCGAAGTCATTATTCTCGACGAGCCGTTCAATGGACTGGATCCGGTCGCCGTGGCCAATTTGTCTGAGACTCTGCGCGTGCGAGCCAGATCAGGATGTGTCGTGCTCTTCTCAAGCCATCAACTGGATCTTGTCCAGGATCTCTGCGAGGTCATCACGATGATCGATCATGGTCACACTGTGCTGGAAGGCAATGTTGCGCAGTTGCGCGCCTCTTCAGGACTGCGCCAATTGCGACTGCACATCACCGGTGGATCACTTGACTGGGTCGATCGGCTTCACGGTGTCAGCGTCGTTGGAGCCGAAGCAGATGAGATCAGGCTGTCGATTGCACCGTCGATCGACCCGCTTGCTGTGCTTGATGCGGCGCGAGTCGCGGGTCAAGTCACGGACTTTGGCTTGGATCTTCCGACTTTGTCGCAGCTGTTCTTCGCCGCTGTCGCCGCTGACAACTCCGCAGAGTCGGTGCGGTGATGAGTTCCTGGATGCAAGGTGCACGGCTGGTGACGGAGCGAGCGCTCTTGGAGAACATCAAGTCGCGGGCGTTCAAGGTTGTCACCCTCATCCTGCTGCTGATCGCGCTTGCAGCGGTAGTTCTCCCGCAGATCTTCTCGGGAAGCACGACGACGTACTCACTCGCAACAGTTGGCACTGCTCCAGAGCAACTGAAGTCAGCGTTGAATGCCGCAGGTGTCGCGGGTGATTTCACGGTCACGTACACCGAGCTCGCCAACGCTGCACTCGTGCGCGAAGTGGTACAGGCAGGCGATGCCACTGCGGGGCTGGTAGCCGACATCATCTACACGCGTGCGGATACTTCGGGGAGCTTCCCCACTCTGCTCTCTCAGTCAGTTGTCACTCTGGAGTCAATTCAGAAGCTGCAGGAAGCTGGACTGACGCCATCGCAAGTTGCTGCGCTGCAGAACATCACACCTCCGGAACAAGTCGTCGTGGGCAAGACCGACAGCAGCAGCCGATCGGGCATCGGCTTCCTGGTGGGCATCGTGTTGTACCTGGCGTTGACCTTTGCCGGGAATGCAATCGCCACAGCCGTTGCTACCGAGAAGTCCACTCGAATCTCAGAGGTGTTGCTTGCCGTGCTGCGACCAAGCCAGATCATGGTGGGGACGGTTGTCGCTGTTGGTCTTGTGACTCTTGGACAGCTTCTGGTGCTGGTCACGCCTATCGCAGTTGCCGTACGTGTGACCGACGAGATCGACTTGCCCGAGGTGGCCTCCGGTGATCTCGCACTGGCGGTTATGTGGTTCGGGCTCGGCTTTGCGCTCTACGCATTTGTGTTCGCAGCAGCTGCTGCACTCGTGGACAAGGTCACCGAAGTGACGGCTGCGATCCTGCCCGTAACTCTCGTGCTTTTAGCGGGCTATCTCGTCGCAGTGACCATCGTGGTGGCTGATCCAAACAGCCTGGCAAGTGTGATCGCGTCAATATTCCCGTTCAGTGCTCCGCTGGCGATGCCGATCCGTTGGTCTTCGGGTGATGTTCCGCTGTATCAACTCGCGATGGCGATCACTTTCACGATGGCTACTGCCTTTGCCTTGGTCGCCCTTGCCTCGGCCATCTATGGTCGCGCGCTGCTCATCACCGGCAGGCGCGTGAAGATTCGCGAACTCATCCGACCCTGAAGCAGGAACAGCATCGCTACTGCTGTTCAGTTGTCAGATCTGCGCACGAGGGGTTTGCCTGAAACGCCTGCCCAATGGCGGCCGCTCGATTGTTGATGGCGCTGTCGATCGCTTGCACACTGGCTACTGCCGCTTGGCTCGCATTGCCGATCGCTGTTCCGACGCTCAACAGGGCCATGCCGATACCGACGCCGGAGGCATCCTGCAATGCACCGATGCTCGTGCCAAGGGCCTGAACTTCAGTGTTCAGGTCTGCGCTGGTTTCCTGAATCGCCGTTGCATCGGGGCCAGTGCTGTCCGAGGGGATCGCGCCAACTGTGGACACCAGAGTCGAGGCGGCCTCTTGAATCAGCACGAATTGCTGGCCCACTAAAGTCTGCAAATCCGCGCCACCCGCGGTGACCGCCGCGCCGATGTCCGTGATGGATGTCCTCAGATTTGCTGTATCGGTGCAGACCTGGCCTGCCCAGGCGGCAAGTTCTGCAGATGCAGAGGTGCTACTGGCTTCTGGACTGGGTGTGGAGTCGGTGGTGCTGGAGCTGCAAGCAGCCAGCAATCCTGCAGCCGCAATGACAACGAGGACTTTCTTCATGGCGTGCTCCAGTTCCTGATCTTGGTGAGGGCAACCTACCAATGCCAGGCAATGATCTGTCTCTGGAACGCGTCAACATCAGCGTTGCTCCAAGCCCAGTTGGGCACGTCAGCTGCTGTTCGACAGTCAACGTGCCCAACTTCAATGGGCTGGCTCTGGATTCTTTTGCGACTCAGATCAGAGGGCGCGAGAGAAAATCGCGTCGATCTCAGCGAGCTCGCTGGCGCCGATGGCCATTGCACGTCGGCGGTCCCACTCGTTGCGGATATCTGCATTCTCAGTGGAATCAGCTTTGCGATGGAACAGTGTGGTGATCTTCATGGAGTTGTGCTCCTTTTCTTGTGTACCCCGTTGCTGGGCTTGTGGCCTGCAACCGCGTACGGCCTTGTTGGTGTCCTAATTGTCGCACTAGAAAACGGAGCGAATTGCAATCAGGGCGTGTCCTTCGTCACGGTCGTGTTACGACAGTGAAGCGGAGGGAAACATTGGCATACAACAAGTATTCGACTGGTGGCATTCCATGAGGGGAACGCGGTTCTCAACTTGGAGAAGCCCGTTCGAAATGTTTACACAGAAGGAGTGGATCGATTGATTACGTGGCGTGTTGCAGTCCTGTTGCAAGGGACTTGCAAAAGCGATTGTCACGCTGGATTGCGCGCTTGACTGAGGAGTAGTGACCGAATCTCCTCCTGTTGCTGGGTGAGGCGATCGAGTCGAGCCAGGAGCTCGGCGTGAGTGTCGGGTGTCGCCGCCGCCTCCGTGAGAACTGGCTCTGAAGAAGCGGCTTCTTTCGATGCAGTGGGACGATTGACGAACCAGGCCGCAACTGTTGCGCTGATGGTTCCGATCAATCCGATGCCAACCACCATCACCCCCATGGCGATCAGACGGCCGATCTGTGTGACTGGCGTGTAGTCGCCATATCCGACTGTCGTTGTGGTGACAACTGCCCACCAAAGAGCCGTGCGAAAGCTCGTAATGGTCGCGCCCTCAGCGTCTTTCTCGACTAGCCATTCGAAGAATGCGCTCGCTACGACCACCAAGATCACCAAACTGATGATCGAGCCTGCAATCTTCTCCGTGCTGACTGAAGAAAGGCTCTTTCGAAGAAGCAGGAACACTCGAAGAATTCGCAGCATTGGCAGCACAACCATCACGAGGTCTAGCTTGTGCGTGGAAATGAACGCCTTCTTGGGTTGCGAGAAGATCAGTCGCGCGAAGTAGTCAATCGCAAAGCCGGCCCAGACAATCCAGGCGATCAGATCAAAAGCCATGAGCGCTCCGCTGGATGCATCCGGCAGAGTCCAGATCAGGAGCAAATCAATCAGGAACACCACAGCAAGGATGTCGAGCAGTTTCGCAGTTGCACCGACCCAGCGCTCGCCTTGCGCTGACAAAGTGGAAATCGTCTTGGTCATGGTCCATTTTGTTGGGGACAGGCAATCTCATTTGTGAGCCACGCCTGCATGAGCGAACTCCGATAGTGTCCGGAACATCAACTAGCAGGGGGTAAGCGCAATGCAACTAGGCGACGTTTTGTGGAGTTTGTTCGTCATCTTCTTCATGGTCATGTACTTCATGGTCTTCTTCATGGTGATCTTCGACTTGTTCGGCGACCACACCATGGGTGGTGGAGCCAAGGCAGTCTGGGTCGTTGCCCTGATTCTGCTTGGTCCCTTCGCGGTGCTGGTCTATCTCATTGCTCGCGGCAACAGCATGGCCGAGCGTCGGAAGGCAGCAATGGAAAAGGCGGAGGCCGCGCAGAAGGCATACATTCAACAGGCGGCAGGCAGCGGTGCCGCGCCGGCTGATCAGATCGCCTCGGCCAAAGCCCTGCTTGATTCAGGCACAATCAATCAGCAGGAGTTCGAATCATTGAAAGCCAAGGCTCTGGCCTAGGCAAGCTGTTCAAGAACGTGATTGGGGTGACCGCGACTACGCGGTCACCCCAATCTGCGTCTTGCGGCTGATCCAGGTGGCCCGAAGAGTGTCGGCGTTCGCTGGAGTGTCCGTGTATTCCTCGACGATCCTGATTTCAGTGAAACCGGCGGAATTCAACACTTCTCTGACGAACGCATCTGAGTGGAAGTGCTGCCGATGATGTTCAGTGAAGTGGCTCCCAGATTCGGTTGTCGTCACAGCTATCCAGGTACTGCAGGTCCTTTGCTCGGGATCGACTTCGCTTCGAATGCTGAAGAAGTGGCCTTCCTCTTCCCCTGAGATCTGCGCGTTCTTCAAGGTGAAATCCATCATTGCATCGGTGTGGAGATCGAAACACAGCCAAGCGCCAACGCGCAGATGCTCCGAAATGACTTTGACACTTGCCTGGAATACTTCAGGCGTGAGGTAGTTGAGTCCATCGAAAGTAGAGATCGCCGCATCGAAGGTCTCGTCGACTGGCAGGTCTGGAAGCGTGGCGAGCAGAAACTGCGCTTGAGGACCAACACGAGCTCGCGCGCGAGTCAGCATTGCAGCGGATGCATCAGTGCCGACGACGGAATATACGAGCTTCAGCAATTCGGCATCCATCAAGCCGGTACCACAGCAGACATCGAGCACCGTGCGAACGCCCTCAGCGTCGTTGCTCCAAAGTTCGTCGAGAAAGGCCGCCCACTGTGGATAGCAAGGGTCGACAACAATCTCGTCGTAGACGGCAGCTAGACGCGAGTACGGCTCTGTTTGAATCGACGGGGAGTCAGACAGTTCAGATTCCGAGGATCTTGGCCTTGGCTGCCGTGAACTCCTCGTCGGAGAGCACTCCCTGGCTGTGCAGGGCGGCGAGGTTTTGAAGTTGCAGCATTGATTCGTCCTGCGCAGGCTCTGCGGCAACTGGAGCGGGTGCTTGGGCTGCCTGTGCTTCTGCCTGCTGCTGGTCGTACCGGTTCGCCTGGCGTCGAGCAACATTGCCGGAAACAGCAGTTGCAGTTCCTGCGACAACGGCGGTGCGTGCGGCCATTCGAAGAAGTCCCATGTCTGTGCCTTTCAGGGTTGAATTGGTTAAACGGTGATGACGGCTTCGACTACGTCGACAGGAATGCGGACGTGATCGATCACGAAGGCATCCGCTGCTTGCAACGCGTCTACGAGCTTCGC
>JAUSQD010000027.1 GCA_030652695.1 Actinomycetota bacterium | reverse complement strand
GTCCGCGTCCGCCCCAAGGGTCGAGGCGATCTTGTCCACGATGGTGACCGCCGTGGCGGTGGCCGCGCTGCGAGCCACCACGTTCTTCGGATTGGTCAGCGGTCGGGTTTTGAGCTGGCGAATTTTCGCCTGCTTGGTCATTCATGAGCGCCCACATGGCGCGAGCCTTACGGCTGTGGTGGCCGGCTCCGCGACGGGAGTTCCAAGGGCCAAATTCGAGGGGGTATGCCTCAGTCATAGTGTCCAACTTTCTGTTTCGCGAACGTACGCGATGTAGTAACGATATATCGCGTTATGCATGATGTCAACACCGGGGTCGCAAACAGCGCTGACTCTTGTCTCGCCCGCCATAGATCTGGGCCAAGATGGGGCGCTAAGCCCGAAATTCCCCTATGCGCTGGAGGCACCATGGCCGTCTCCTTGAATCCCTACCTCAACTGGCGAGGCAATGCGCGCCAGGCGATGGAGTTCTATCAATCGATCTTCGGCGGCGAGCTGACGATGATGACCTTTGGCGATGCCGGTATGCCGGTGGATCCCTCTGAGGTCAACCAGCTCATGCACTCACAGCTGATCACCGAGAGCGGCATGACGCTCATGGGCTCGGATGCTCCGATGCATATCGAAGGCAGCACCGGAAGTGCATTTTCGGTCTCGCTCAGTGGTCCGGACGAGCAGACTCTGCGCGGCTATTGGGACGGGCTGGTTGTCGGAGCCACCATTGAGCAGCCACTGTTGACGGCTCCCTGGGGTGACACCTTCGGCTCACTGGTCGACCAGTTCGGGATCAACTGGATGGTCAATATTGTTGCTGAACAGGCGTAATTGCTGTCGATTCTGACCTCCCCTGTTCGTAGTACAACTGAGACCGAGTGCCGGTTCTCGTTGAGACAGGAGTAGCGCCATGCCGATGTATCAGTTGTCGATTTGCTATCCGGCCGATGCTCAACAGCCGCCTCCAGCGGAGCTGGAGCAGATCATGGTGGAGATGAACAAGGTGGGAACCGCCATGGAGCAGAGCAATGTCTGGGTGTTCGGCGGAGGTCTGCATGATGTTTCCACTGCAACGACTGTGCGGGAGATTGATGGGGAGCTACTGCTGACTGACGGGCCATTCATTGAAGCCAAGGAGCAGATTGGCGGCATCACCATCATCGAAGCCGCTGATCTGGATGAGGCGATCAATTGGGCTCGGCAACAGTCTGCCGCTGCAGGAGTTCCGGTAGAAGTTCGTCCATTCATCTACGGCAATTGCCGTTCCTGAAAATCATTCAACATTGCTCCAGGCAAATGTCGAATGCTTGGTGAGTTCTTCGTAAAGATGTTGGGAGCTCGGATAGGCCGTAGTTCTCAAAGCGAAAGGAGAGGCAGATGCCTCAGTATCTGTTGGCAGTGCACGGCTCTGAAGAATCGCCCTACACCAGTGATGAGCAGATGCAGCAGGCCTTCGTCGCCGT
>JAUSQD010000010.1 GCA_030652695.1 Actinomycetota bacterium | reverse complement strand
ACGAATTCGTCGCCGCCGAATCGAGCAATAGTGTCGGCTTCCTGCACACAACCCAGGAGGCGTTCACTGGCACGAATCAAGACTTCATCGCCAATGGTGTGACCAAAGTTGTCGTTGACTGTCTTGAAGTCATCCAAATCCGCATATATCACTGCACTGGACTGGTCAGCTCCCCGGACCTGGAGTTGCGCCTGGAGCCGGTCGACCAGAAGACGCCTGTTTGCAAGGCCGGTGAGTGCGTCCGTTGTGGCTTGAGTGCGGAGCAACTCCTCGCTTCGACTTCGACGAACGGCAATGACATAACTCAAGGCGACCAGCAAGAGGTATCCGATGATGTCCACCCAGAAGAGCGGGGCTCGAGCGTTACCGACCAGGAGCGTGCCAAGGACGGCGGCGAAGGTGGCGAAGATTCCGACAACCAACGTTGCTCTTGGCGAAGCGAATGCGGCCGTCGCCACTGCAGCTGCCCAGATATATCTCAGGGGAACCCATTCGGGGAACGCCAGCACAGCGGCAAAAGAGCCTGCTATCACGATCAGCACAAGCGCAATGCGCCAATCAAACCAGGAGAGATTTCGGCCGCTCAAACACCTGCTCCTTCATTCCTGTCAACGCAGTGTTGATTACGTTAGCGAAGCAACTGCATTAGCCATCACTTGAGAAGCGAATGGTCAGATCGCCGATGACAGCGCCGGGCCAGACGCGCACACCCTTCTGCAGTTCATTGCCGGCGCCGATCACCGCAGCATCACCAACCACCACGCCATCCAGGTGCGAGCCAACACCAACGACCGCGCCTTCGCCGATGATGCTGTTCCTGACGTGAGCGCCAGCCAGGATTCGGGCCTTGTCGAATACGACTGCACCATCGACCACAGCGTCCGAGTCGACACTGGCATTGCGTCCGATCACTGAACCGCCGTGCACATGTGCTGAGTCCGCGATGAACGCGCCTTCCATTGCCAGGGCATCACCGTGCGTACCCACGGCAGGTGACGGCGCATGGCCAAGCACAAGATCACGCGAACCCTGGACAAACGCCAAGGGCGTGCCCAGATCCAGCCAATAGCCGCTATCGACAACACCCGAGACCAACGCGCCTGTTGCCAAGAGCTCGGGGAAGGTCTCACGTTCGACGGACACCACGCGTCCCTCGGGGATTCGATCGATGACATCGCGTCGGAATACATAGCAGCCGGCATTGATGTTGTTCGTTACGATGCCTTCCAACGAGGTCGGCTTCTCAAGGAATGCAGTGACCCGGCCATGCTGATCAGTGGGCACTAGGCCGTACGCCCGCGGATCCTCTACTGGCGTCAGGTACAAGGTGACATCGCTGTTGCTGTCCTCGTGATGCTTCACCAGGCCTTGGATGTCAACACCGGACAGCACATCACCATTGAAGATCAGCACGGAGTCATCAGGTGCACTGTTCAGGTGGGCAGCGGCAAAGCGAATCGCGCCACCAGTGCCCAAAGGCTCCGGCTCGGTGGCGATGACGATCTCGATGCCAAGATCACTTCCCTCGATGAACTCTCGAAAGACCTCAGCCTTGTAGCTCGTGCTCAGCACAATTCTGGTCACACCAGCATCGCGTGCTCGCAGGATCTGATGCACGGTGAATGGCACTCCAGCGACTGGCAGCATCGGCTTGGGTGTGTTGATGGTGAGTGGACGAAGGCGAGTGCCTTGACCGCCGACAAGGAGCACTGCTTCAGTCATTCGGCAACTGTGCCACATCGACTTGCTGCATCGGAGCAAGCATTAGGTTCCACACATGGCTCCGCAAACTGATGGTTCGATCTGGCCCCTGCTCGTTCACCGAGCCAGAACTCAGCCGAGTCTTCCGTATCTGACTTCCATCGATCGCGAGGGCATGCGCACTGAGCTCTCCGGCACTTCATTGCTGAATGCCATTGCCAAGACATCCGGCGCACTCGTGGATGAAGCCGAACTTGAGCCCGGTGCACGCATTGCCATGCATCTGCCCTGGCATTGGCAAAGGACAGTGTGGTGTCTTGCAGCGTGGACCGTTGGAGTGGTGATAGTCGATCACGGAAATCCTGCCGAATGCGATCTTGTGGTTGCAGATCTGAACTCTGCACTGCCATTCGTTGAAGATTTCGAGCCTTGGGTGGTGTCACTGCATCCTCTTGGGCTAGCCGAGGCGAACCTGCCCACCACAGTGGTCGATGCCACCAGCGTGTGCCGGATGCAGCCGGACGCATTGCTGGTGACACCAGCATCAGGCGATGGCCCCGCAATTGAACTCAGTGACGGATCAGCCCTGACGCGGGTGCAAGCGCTGGAGTGGACAGTCACCAGCGACGGCAGCGATGCGCGGTTGCTCCTGAACCATGCAGCGGTCGAGGGTTTCGCCGCATGGCTGCTGCCAAGCCTGCATCCGCTGGTCGGTGTCGGCGCCGTCATCTTGTGCGATGGCCAGGATTCAGAGCAGCTTGCGACTCAAGAGGGCGCGACGCGCATCTGGCAGTGACTACTTGCGGATCTTGACCAAGCCCGAAGGGCTGGCGGCAATCTCCGCACCGTTTTGCAGCACGACCACGCGGTACTCATATTGCGCTCCGGCGGGCACCGCCTTCTTGATCGTGAATCGGTAGCGGCCATTGGCCTTGGTCGTGGTGCTTGCCTTGAGCTGCCAGGCACCATCGACCTTCATCTGACGTTGCACCACAAGCCCGCCAACCGCTGGGACAACCCGACCACGGAATTTCAGCGAGGAACCCGCCCTCGGCTTTGACGTGGGCCCGATCGCCATGGTCACACTTGACGCTGGAACAGCTGGTGCTGTGGTGGCTGTCGGCGCCGGCACTGGAGTGGTTCCTGGTGTCACGCTCGGCGCCCCCGGCACGGCCTGACCATTGACCGCATTGATGTACGAGGACTTCAAGCCGAGCTTGGATCGCATGGTGTCGCCGGAGATGGTTCTCTGCGAACCATCCTGCAGGGTGCCGGCAAAGGTTCGCACTGCACCCGATGGCAGGCGCTCAGCCACCGACACCTTCCAGATGCCCGGCACAGCGAACGCAGCAGCCATGGCAGCCTGCGGAACATTGACCGTCCACGATGCATTGGGATTGTCTGCACTCAAGGACCAGTGATCATCAACATTGGTCGAGTACGGAAGCGCACCACCCCAGACATCCTTGGAACTGTTCGTGATGCCTCCGGTTGACGCGCTGTAGAAGGCGCTGATCGGCTGCCCGTTGTAGAGCGCCGCGATGCCAGTGGTCTCCGAACCGAAGGTGGCATTGACGGCAGCGAGCCACCTGTCTCCCTTGGCGCTGCTGGCCTTTGCCCAACCAACGAAGAACTGGTCGCCGTAGGGACCGTCGCCGTCATCAAGACTGCAATTGCATGCCTTGCGCTCTCCGGCAGCGATCTTGGCCATGGCATAGGAGCGAGCAGCAATCACCTGGGCCTGCATCGCCGCATCTGGCCAGGAATTGGAAACCTCAGATATGCCGTACAGATACTCATCGTGCACACGAAGCTGGTTCACGATGTTCAGACGTGGACCATTGGGTGAGGTCGTCGCGATCACCTCCATCTTGCCGTAGCGATAGCGGTGTCCAGGAGTGGTGAAGGAGCCATTCGGGCCGATCACATTGACTGCCGTCGCCGGACCACCGGCCGAGCCTGAGTCTCTGTTGCCCGCCCACTTCACGGTCACTGAAGGCGCTGTACCAAGGGGGCTTGTCTGTCCATTGACGGTGCGCTGCACATTGACCACGCCACCGGCGACATTGAAGGTGAAGACGTCACTGGGCCCACCGGTGACGACTGTGCCGCCCACCGTCACCTCAATGGGTCCACCACCAGCATCCAGTGCTTCTGCGCGCATCTTGGCTGAAGCAACCCGATAGAACAGATTGACGCGAATGTCCATGTCGTCTTGCACTGGCGCCACTGTGGTGCCTGGGTAATAGTGCGCGACGATCGAACTCGCGTCGAACCCCTCCTTTGCCATGCCGTAGGCGCCCCATTGCGAAAGGCCCACGCCGTGGCCATAGCCACTGCCTGTCAAGGAGAAGGAGTCAGGAGGCCCGCAGGGATCGATCGGCGAGGTGGCCGTGGCGCTGATGACGCCTGTTCCGGTCCATGGGTAGATCGCATCTGCACCACTGGTGCCATTCAGGACAAAGGTGTACGCACCCGGAGGCACCTGCGCACCCGCGTTGTCCAAACCGTCCCAGCCAATCGACAGCCCCCCCGCGGCCGCTTGAGTGCCTGAGAGGTTGCGCACGACGGTGCCGCATCGCGAGGCAACACTCATCGTCCACGTCAAGGGCGCATTGGTGGTGGCACTGACGACCAGCGGCTGGCCTGCACCCCAAGGCACGGGCGCGCCAACAGCAGGGTTCATCGCTGTCACGCCCAGCTTGGCCGTTGTTGCCGCCCGAATCGCCGGAAGTTGTGGTTCCAGGAACTTGCCTGGGCAGGCAGTTGAACCGATGTCCCGGTGACCGCCGATGACGAACGCCGTTGCGATCTGACCTGCTTTGTACTTCGACGTGCCAGCAGATGAGTCAGAGATCAGTGGCGTGGTTCCATTGGGATCTCGGTGATTCATCCCGAGCTTCCAGGCGAACAATGAGGCGACCGAATCATTGATGGCATTCATCTGCTCAGGAGCAGGAGCAGCCGTTTGGAAGTTGCCAAGGGCTGAGACTGCAAAGGTGTCCTGATTGAAACCCGCGGTATGGCCGCCAACGACCGCTTGATCCATGCCACCAGCGCGACCTTCATACAGTCGGCCGAATCGGTCAACGATGAAGTTGTAGGCCATATCTGAGTACTTCAGTCCCTTGACGAAATACGAGTACAGATTTCGCACCTGCTGCGCTGCCTGCTCTGGGGTGTAGTTGTTGGTCGTCACCGTGTGATGCAGGAAGGCGGCCTTGATCGTGCCCGCATAGTTCGGCGAACCACGCCTCAAGGACTCGTCAGCTCCCCACTCTGCCCGCGTGATGATTGCCGGGGCAGGTGCACCCAAGGTGGCCGCTTCCACCGTTGCGATCGGCCCCGTGTTGGCACTGGACTCCGGCAGTTCGCCATCCTCATCCATCACCGGGTTGTCGAACAAGACGACCTGTGTGTTGACCGGCGCCACGCCATCGGGTGTGTCCATCCGCACTTGAACGCCATCTGCAGTGCTCGTCAGCAAGGGCGCAGTGCCATAGCGAGCCGCGGCTGCCTCAGCCGAGCCCGGATCTGGTCGATCCTGTGCGGCTTGAAGTTGCTGCCAAGCCGACCACTGCCCCTCCTCGCGGACTCGCACGAGGACGCGCGTGCCTTCTTCAAGCGGGGAATCAGCAGTGACCGCGACCAGTCCAAAATTCTGAGTGTCAATCGCCCTGGTCGCCAGCGCAGGTTCAAGTGGCTCACTGGCCACGGAATGGCTGACGTGATCATCACCAGCCAGAGCCAGGGAATGCACGACGCTCGCACCAGACCACGAAGCCATCGCAATGGCCGACTCACTGATGGCCTGCGGATCCACGCCGGCGATGGCTATCGACTGCTCGGTTGGCGTGACCGACGACCGCTGCGAACCGGGAAACTGCGTGACGGGCAGGATGAGCCCGGTGGCCACGACAGCCAGGCCGGTGCACCAGATCAGGGGTCGCCGAAGGTTGACTCCAGTCACCATCGTCGATCCCTTCCTGCGGAAAGCGGACAAACCACCACCATGCCATGGCACCCGGTGAAGCTCCATCATCACACGCCACTTCCGTCACATCTGACACATCTGTGGGGAACCACTCACGTCAACACGCCGTCCTAGCAGCGGGAACTCCACACTGGCGACTTACGATGATCCGCACCTGTATCGACCGAAGGAATCCATGCCCCGCTCCTCGCGCCGCCGTTGGCCACGCGTTCTGGCTGCCGTCGTGGCCGGAGCCGTGCTGTTGACCGCCGTCGTGGGCGCCGGCGTCAATCACCTGATCGGCCAGCTGCAGGGCAACATCACATCCCTGGACATCAGCGAGGAACTCGGCACGACCAATGCCAGCTCAGCCCTGGTTTTCGATGAGAACGGCGACATGAAGGCCCTTGACCTGCTCATCATTGGCAGCGACTCGCGAACCGGCAAAGGCAACGGGGGCTTTGGCAGCCCAGGGCAGTTCGGCGGCGAACGATCCGACACCACCATCCTTTTGCATGTCAGTGCTGATCGCTCCAATGCGATCGCGGTGAGCATCCCCCGCGACACCCTGATCGACTACGCCTGCACCAGAAAGGGCAAGTCGTACTCCGGAACCAATGTGAAGTTCAACGAGCCCTTCACCTATGGCGGGCCCGGGTGCACCCTGAAGGTCGTCAATGAGATGACTGGACTCAATGTCACCAACTTCATCAAGGTCGACTTCGGCGGATTCAAGAAGATTGTCAATGCCATTGGCGGCGTCGAAGTCTGTCTGAAGAAGGCAGTCAATGACGAGAAGAGCGGTCTGAATCTGTCCGCCGGCAAACATGTGGTGTCCGGCACTGAGGCACTGGCCTTCGTGCGTGCCCGCTCCTCACTCGGCGACGGCTCTGACACCTCGCGCATTCGTCGTCAGCAGGCGTTCATCTCTTCTCTGTCCCGCAAGGTGCTGTCCAGCGGCACCCTGCTGAATCCGGCTTCGTTGATCGGGCTGCTCAATGCCGCCACTCAGTCGTTGACTGCGAACCCGCAAATGGCAGACCTGCAGAATCTCAAGGAACTCGCCTTGTCGATGAAGGACATCAGGCCATCTGACATCACCTTCCTGACGATGCCTTGGAAGCCTGCCGGTGACCGCGCGAACGTGATCGAGAACAAGAAGAAGGCACGCCCGGTCTGGAGGGCAATGCTCAACGACACCGCCTACCCGCCCAAGACTGCCGGCCAGCCGACTCTTTCCAGTCCGCCATCGGGCATCTATGTCGATGTGCTCAATGGCACCACCACCAAGGGATTGGCCAGGAAGGTTGCCAAGCAGCTGAAGGCTCAGGGCTACCGCGTGCAGGATGTCGGCAACGCCAAGAAGCCGGCCACTGCAACCACCGTGACCTTTGACCCGAACTGGGACACGTCAGCAAAGACCCTTGCATGGGCGGCGGGTGCGAAGTCTGATGCAACAGGCAATGGTCAGCGGATGACTCTGACCATTGGGCCGGACTTCACTTCAATCAAGCCAGTGGTGATCAGCTCCGCGGCAGGCGATGTGTTCTCTAACCTCAATACGGGCGACGAGTCCTTCTGCGCTTCCTAGCCCTGTGAAGTGATTGAGGCCCTCACCAGTGCTGTCGCGAAATGCAGTTGAGGCCTACGGAATTGCGATCACGAGCTTCCCCCTTGCATGGCCGCCCTCAACGACGCGAAGACCTTCCACGACTTCAGTCAATGCGTATGTTTTGTCGACAACTGGAGCGAGCTGACCTGCGTCGATGTACTCATCTAGCGCTCTGAGGTCGTCCCGGCTCTCCCTAGTGGGGATGAGTCGCAAGCGTTGCCGAACAACAACGTTGACGGCCATGGCGCTTGCCATGAACGCAATAGGCCCAAAGACCGTTCCTGGTGACCCCCCTGAATTGACCAGGAGAATGCCGTCCGTGACCATGGTTCGACGCAGACTACCGAGTGGGTGGTTTCCTGTATTGTCCAAAATGACATGGTATTTCGTACTGCCCAGCGTGAAATCCTCTGCCGCGTAGTCAATAACATGCGCAGCACCAAGTGAGCGCAACAAATCGCCGTTGCGAGCGCTGCTCACTCCACTGACCTCCGCACCTAGTGCCACGGCAATCTGCAACGCGAAGGTTCCCACTCCGCCGGCCGCACCATTGATGAGCACTCGTTGCCCCGCCTGGACTTCACCAATATCGCGAATGCCGCGCATGCCCGTCGTGGCAGCAATGGGCAGTGCGGCGGCCTGCTGAAATGTGAACTGTGCGGGCTTCTGCGTCACCTTTCCCGCTTCGGCAACCGCGAATTCGGCGAACGACCCTTGGAAGAAGCCGAACACTTCGTCCCCGACACGCACATCTTGGACATTGGTGCCGATCGCCTCGACAATTCCCGCCCCATCGATGCCCGCTACCCGGTTCTTTGGTCTCGTCAGGCCCAATCCCATAAGGCGAGCCACTCGAGGCTCGCCGCGCACGATGTGCCAATCCGCCGGGTTGAGTGAAGCCGCCTGCATACGGACCAACACTTCATCTTCGGCTATTTCGGGAACTTCGATGTCCAGAAGCTGCAAGGTCTCTGGGGAGCCAAACTTGGCTTGAACGATCGCCTTCATCTGCACGTGTCCCCCAACTGTTTGGCACTACGGGTCCAAATCAAATTGTTGCCGCAAGCACGGGAGATGGTCCAATCGCCTAGATGATCGGCGGGCGACCGGCCTTGGTCATTGCCCACACCGTGCTCCAGCGCATCGGCTTGCGTCCCGTTGGGCGCTCGCGGATTCCCTCACTCATGCCGGCGAACCACGCCCTTCGTGAACTGCGACCACGGACTCTGAGCAGAGTCATGCCCACCCAGGTCCCGACGTAGATCGGCTCAAGCACCAAGGGCAGGTTTCTGCGCGCCAGCCACACGCGATTGCGCGCATTCAGTCGGTAGAACTCCTCATGGCGAGCCGGATCAATCACCGGGTGATGCACCACGAGATCGCCCGCATACCAGGGAGTGAAGCCTTCATCCCATACCCGCCAGACCAGGTCAATGCCCTCATGCGCGTAGAAGAACTCATCGGGCCAACCACCAATGAGGTCAAACAGCGACCGACGGATGGCCACGGCGCCTTCCCAGAGTGACGTGGCTGGCCCCGGCTCTGCAGGGTCGCCAACGCGCAGACGCGGAACCCAGCGCCCCGGAGCTTGCAGCCCGGTTGGGTCAACAACGCGAGGCTGCATGAGACCGAGTTTGGGGTCTCCTGCGAATCTCTGCGCGACGTTCTCCAGGAAGTGATCATCAGCCAGAGCCGCATCATCATCGAGGAAGAAGATCAGCTCGCCAGCGACGTGAGGCACTCCGGCATTGCGGCCAGCGGGAATGCCGAGGTTGTGCTCCAAGTGCACAGCCTTGACTCCCTCAGGCAGGTCAATCGGCTGCCAGCCATTGCCCACCACCACGATGTCCAGTTCGACGCCAAGCTGACTCTGCAATGACTCCAGACCTCGAGCGAGCTCGACCCTACGAGTGCCCATCGTCAGGAGCACCACACCAATCTTGGGCAGGCTCATCGAAGCTTGCTCGAGGACAGGATCGACGCGAGGTGCCCCACAATCGTGACGACTCCAAAGATCAGCAAGGCGACGAGCAGCACTTGAGTTGCCTGCAGATCGCCAAGCACCAAGTCGACGATGCCCGCGATCAAAATGAGAATCGTCAGCTCAACTGAGTGATACGCGCGATGGAAGGGGATGAATCTGGCCAGCGACCGCAGGCTGCGCAGTCCTGAATGCGAAGGCACGCCGACCTCTTCACGGTCGACAAGTTTCGGAAGGTCGTTGTACGCGCGCGAGACATGCACCATGTCGTTCAATGCCTTGTTGTACAAGATGATCACGGCGAGTAGCGCGCCCAGAAATGGCCAGATCGAGTTCGTCCAGCCCGCATCCGGAAAGCCTGCGGCCCGCAGACCAAGTGCTATCGGGATCAATCCCTCGGTTGTGTAATGACCGACGCGATCGATGAACACGCCCTTGGGTGAGGACTTGCGTCGCCAGCGCGCAACCTCTCCATCGCAGCAGTCCCACAGCATCTGCATCTGCCCCAGGAATACAGCCAGGATCGGGCCGAGCAGTCCGGGGATCAGCACACAGATTGCAGCCGAGGCCCCGGTAGCCACCATGAGCCATGTCACTTGATTTGCCGTGATGGGCGTGCGCAGCAGAAGCCGCGTCAAGTATGGAGAAATGTCGCGTAGGTAGACGTCGGCAACCCAGTGCTCGGAATTCTTGCGACCACGAATGGCCGGGGGCTGGCACACCTCGCGAATCTGTGCGACTGAGGGACGCGCAGGACGCTCGGGATCGCTCACGCCAATGCCCCTGGGACAGCAAGGCCTGCTGGAGAGTCGGTACAGGCAGTGGCAGTCAGCACGCCGTTACGATAGGTCACTTGCTCAGCCCTGCAACGGGCAACCACCGAAAGGCGCTGACGTGAATTACCAGGCAGTCATCTTGGCCGCAGGTATGGGCACGCGCCTGGGCAAGCAGCCTTGGCCAAAGCCATTGACCCCGCTTGCAGATGGGCGCACCATCATGAAGCAGCAGATGGACAATCTCCAGCAGGTGTTCGGCGAGCAGTTGCGAGTGCTCACGGTGGTCGGATTCAAACTCGAGTCGATCCTGGAGGCCTTCCCCGATGTCTCCTACGCCTACAACGAGTCCTTTGATCAGACGAACACCAATCGCAGCCTGCTGAAAGCTCTGCGCCAGACATCAGACGGCGGCGTGCTGTGGCTCAATGGCGATGTGGTCTTTGACCCGATGGTGCTGGCGAGGGCAAAGGCGCTGATCGACGATGACCAGTCCTTTGTGTGTGTCAACACTGCAGCGGTGGCCGAGGAAGAAGTGAAGTACACCGTTGACGCTGATGGATTCATCGATGCACTGTCCAAGCAGGTTAATCCTGCTCTGGGTGAAGCAGTGGGCATCAACTACATCAGCGCCGCCGATCGACCATCACTGATTCGCGGCTTGGAAGCCTGCCAAGACCATGACTACTTCGAGCGTGGCATTGAAATTGCAATTGAAACCGATGCCCTCAAGGTGCTGCCCCTGGACATCACGGAGTTCTTTGTCGTCGAGGTTGACTTCGCCGAGGACCTCACTCGTGCCAATCAGCATCTGTGAGTCTTCGGCAACAGACATTCAGCGCATGACATCAGCGATGACCCGCTCCCAACGGTCCATGATGCGATCCAGATCGTAGGCACCCATGAGTTCGGGGCCACGGGCTGACATCGACGCGCGCAGGCTTGGGTGCTCGCCAAGTCGACGCAGGCCACGAGCCAGAGCAACTGCATCTCCGCGGTTCACCAGCACCCCAACACTCTCATCTGCCAGCAGTTCTCGAACGCCCGCGGAACAATCGCTTGCCACGACTGGCACCCCGCTTGCCAAGGCCTCCATGATCACCAGCGGAAGTCCCTCAACCAGTGATGGCACCGCGAGGATCCCTGTCGCACTCAGCACGGAATAGGGATCAGCCACCTGATCGTGCACACGCACCCGGGGCAGCACGGCACAGGCTTCCTGCAATTGCCCCACATGCGGACCCGAACCCACAAACTGCAGGTTCCAGTCGGGTAGCTGACCCGCTTCCGTGAGCATCCGCCAAGCCTGCATCAGTGTCATGGGAGCCTTCTCCGCCGAGAATCTGCCGAGATACGTGATGGTCCGTGAGTCGGCGTCGGCCGGAAATTCTGGCCAACGAGCAATTGGGTTCGGCATTGCGAAGGCATTGTTGAATCCGATTGCCGTGAAACTGCGCGCATCAGTCTCTGTGAGCGCAAGAAAGAGGTCACTCTGGCTGTAGGCATCGATCAGTCGTTGAAGATCTGGCCCAAACTGGGCTGCTTGAAAGGACGAGTGGTACTGGCCGATCGTTCGCCAGCCGTCGCTCTGGCAGCGCGCCACATGCTCCATCGCCCACACCTGCGCGGTGATGATGATTCCGGGCGGACCGGCATCCAGGATCGATTGCAGTGCGGCTCGCGCTGACTCCTGCTGCGCCTGGAGCTCTGGGCCTTCATCCTTTGCATACGGCTGCTCAAGCAGTCGTATGACCTGGTAGTTCACATCAGACAACTGCAGCAATGGTTCACGCGGCTCGACACCGACGATGCAGGTGTCAAAGCCGCGATCTGCAAATCCAGAGGCCAGCGCGTGCACCACTCGCTGCGCTCCACCAATCTCGTCAATGTTGTTGGCCATCAGCACGATCCGCGTACTCATCTGGCAGTCACCATCGCCTGCCAGATTCGGCTTGCCGCGTGACCTGTTGCACTGCTGCCCAGCTGTGCAAAGGCCGCCGACCGCTCCTCACACTCTGGAAATGCCTGTGCGCCTCGGGCAAGCCAGTCCTCCAGCTTTTGGGCAAGCTCGTGCGTCGAGGAGACCACCGGGCCTGGCAACAGTTGTGGGAGATCCACGTAGGTCCCGCGCCTGCGCACGACATCTCGATGATCAGCTTGCAAGGCGACGATGGGGCGCTGCAGTCCGGCGAACTCCATGGCAGCACTCGACCAGTCAGTGATCATCAGATCAGCGACCGCGCACCACAGGGCCCAGTCATGCTCCCCGAGTCGAAGATGCAGGCGGCCTTCGAAACGCGCAGCAAGGGCACTGACTTCTGCAGCCGCAGTTGGGGATTCCATGGCACACAGCACCACAGGCAGATCGGACTTCACACCAAGTCGCTCACGCAAGGAAGCGGAGCCGAGCTCTGCCGCCACTTGGTCAGCAAGCAAGGACTCACCCTCGACTACAGCGCCGAGGTATCCACTCGAGGAGCGGAGCACCTGCGTGGCAAAGGCGCTCGACGTCACCACCAGATCCCATCGCTGCATCTGCGACCACGAGGGTCGTCGCTGTGATGTTGGCTGAAGGACCCAGTCGGGATTGTCACGTCCGCTTCGCTGGAGCGGAAGTTCACTTGCAGCCACGACCAAGGTCTGCCCTGCGCGCTTGGGCAGGCGACTCATGAACTGCTCATTGGTGATCACCCAGCGGGCTCGACCAAGCTGCCAGGCATGACGCCAGCTGTTGCGCGTGGCCTTGGTGACGTTGATCTGTCGAATGTCGGGGTGCTGGATTTGCCATTGACTTGCCAGATAGCGCAGTGATGCATCAACGGGCCGGTCGCCAAGAACATCGAACAGCACGGTCGTGCTCATGGGCAGCAGGCGTGCAATGGAGAAGGCCAATGCAGCAGCGCGGCCAACGGGCGCAGCCTGGATTGTTGCCTGGGATCCATCGACCACATCGGGGATTGGCTGATCGAAGGTGCGCTGCGGTATCAGCACCGCACCTTCGATTTCGCCCAATGCGTCCGTCGGCAGCAGTCGCGAGCCTCCAGCGAGTTCATCGATCAAGCCGTCTTGCGCTTGCAGCCATGCACGATTCAGCAACAGCCCATTGAAATCTAGATGCGTGTGGCGAAGGCAGAGCTCCTCACCACTCAAGAGTGCAGTCGTCGAACCTGCGCCACCGATTGCCACAGTCGCATGATGCGCTTCAGCTGCCAAAAGCAGATTCTTCACCGCATGTCTGGAAAGGCTCCGATTGTCGTCAAGCATCATCACCCAAGTGCCCGTGGCTTCAGACAGCAGGTCAACGATCTCCAGACTCGCAAGGGTCTGCCAACCCACGACTGCGCGATCCGTGACAACCAGGCTGACGTCGACAGTCATCATGAATCTCTGAGCTGAGTGGCATGAGCAATCAGTCGCTGCGCGCGAGCGGCAAAGCTGTGCTCGTGCGCGACCGTGCGCGCAAAATCCAGCCGACGGTCGTACGACGCAAAGCTCGCCTGAGGGTCGGCGGCGAGCTGCTGCAGCTGTGACGAAGACTCATAAGTGCGCACGATGTCGCCAAAGACTTCGTGAAGCCCCAGCACTTGATCACTGATCACCCGAGTAGCCGTCGCAGTGGTGTCGAACAGTCGATTCGACAGAAAGCCCAATTCAGCCATGTATGCGTGATGGTCATTGAGCACGATCTGCGCGCTGGCATAGGCCGCAGGAAGCGATGCATTGGGCAGGAAGTCTGCAGTGATGCACTCACTCGGCACAAACTCCTGCCAACCAACGCCGTAGAGGGACAACGGCAGGTCAGCAGTCAAGGCGTCACGCACGATCGGTCGAAACTCCCCTCGGGTGGATCCGACAAAGAGCACGCGCTCGCCCGAATCCGCCAATCCGGCATCGGGTGAGAAGCGCTGAGGGTTGGTCGCCTGCAACAGCGGCAGCA
>JAUSQD010000198.1 GCA_030652695.1 Actinomycetota bacterium | reverse complement strand
CCTGCACCAGGTGATCGACGCTCTCACCTGTGGCTTTCGCGCGTGCCTGTAGGGCGTCGTTCAAACTCTCAGAGATGCGCGTGTGCAGGTGGCGAACCATGCACGCACGCTAACGCGCTACAGGTTGGGGTACCTCTTGCGTGCCTCTTCCAAGGCAATCTCGGCCCGCTGCTGCGCAACCTTGCGAGGTGCCGGGCCGTAACCCTTCTCGAAGTTCTCCTTGCGCCAATCCGCAACGTCTCCAGCGTGGCCCGTGATCTCCATCATCTGCAGACTGTTCTGCAGGTTCACCCGCATGCCCATGGTCTCCCAAGCGCGCTTCACTCCGGCCTTGATACCCATCAGCACCGACAGTGGGGCCTGGGCGATCTGCCACGCGATCAACTCCGCGGTCTGTTCCAGTTCTTCAGCGGGCACCACGCGGTTGACCATGCCGATGCGCTTGGCCTCGTGCGCATCGATGGTCTGCGAGAGGTAGAGGTACTCGTACGTCTGGTGGAAGTTCATGGTGACCCAAGGCTCGATCAGTGTCTCTCCGCCTGGGAAGCCAAGGCCTTGCGGCAGTGGCATCTGGAAGTAGGAGTCCTCCGAGGCGATGACGATGTCATTGAGGAGCGCAAAATAGGTGCCGCCTCCGATGCAGTAGCCCTGCACTGCAGAAATGGTGGGCTTGCGAAACTCCCAGAGGTGGAGCACTGGCCAGGTGAACAACTTGGCCTGACCGGCCCACGGATGGCCGTGCTCTGCAGCTTCAGCGAACTCCGGGTATGCGGGCGCACCGCTGGAGGGCACATCGTGTCCGGCCGAGAAACCCCTGCCATTGGCCTTCATGATGACGACCTTGATGTTGTAGTCGTTCTCGGCGTCGTTCAGGGAGTTCTCCACGTCCCACACCATGGCCGAACTCTGGGCATTGGCCTTTTCAGGACGATTCAAGATGATGCGGGCGATTGGGCCGTCCTTCTCGTAGATGACCGCTTCAAGTTCATGACGTTCCATGGGATGTGCCCTTCACTCGCATCAATTGGCTGGAGTACCTCGGGGACCCTAGCCGTTTTGCAGCCCATTGAGCGGACGAATCCCTCCTTTGGGGCAGCGCTCACAGGCCTCCAAGAGCTGCCCATTCGTGAGGAGATTCGGGTTCCCAGCACTCTCGGAGTTATCTTGGAACTCGGCTGTACCTCACAGACTTGTCTGGATCGGGGGTCAAAGATGAGCCTGTTCAAGGACATCTCCAGTTTTCCCGCGGCCCTCAGGCTGATCTTGGGAGCCGGCGCCGCCCTTGGGCTGGTGGTGTTCATCGCCCAGATCCCACCCGGCACTATTTCTGAAGCCGCCCCAACGAACATTTCAAGAGCCCAAGACGAACTACAGGTCACGGCCCACTTGAGCACAGCCGATGAGGCCGCCTGCGGATTGATCCAGCGGGCACTGCTGCGCGTGGCCCGCGGTATGCAATTTGAACGAGCCTTGACGTACTACGCCTTTGTCCCTTGGCCAGAGGGTGCCCCGAGTTCGAGCGTTCGTGCGGTCTTCAACTCCTTCGAACGAGCGACCTCACTGCAGCGCAATTACATGCATGGTGAGGGCTCCGAGCAGGCCGCGGCCGAGGCCTTCAATAGTTCAGTCACTGCGTACGCCGACATCTGTGAGGTTGGGACGTGATGGTTCAGACTTCGATGACGACTTTGCCCATGTGCGTCTGGGCTCGCAGATGCCTATAGGCGCTTTGCGCGTCTTCGAATGGGAATGCCTGATCGATGAGTGGCTGCATCGTGTTGACGTTGATCGCGCTGATCATGTCGTTGAACATCCGCTGACTTCCGACGTAGACACCGCGAAGATTCGCGCTGCGTGACAACAGTGGGAATGGATTGACCTCTGCTTGACCTGACACCATGCCGATCAGCGCAATCTCTCCACCGAATCGAATGCAGCTCATCGACTTCGCCAAAGTCTGGGCTCCACCGACTTCAATCACGAGATCAACACCCAGGCCATCGGTTGCATCAAGGACGTCACGTTCCCAGTTCTCACTGTTGCGATAGTTGATCGTTTCGTCAGCGCCCAACTCGTGCATGCGTTCAAGCTTCTCGTCACTGATGGAAGTAATGATGGTTCGAGCTCCCATCATCTTCGCGAACTGCAGTCCAAAAACCGAGACACCTCCGGTTCCAAGGAGCAGCACCGTGGATCCGGCCCTGATCTGCTGACCTTCGACCAGCGCATTCCAAGCGGTCAGCCCCGCACACGGCAGGGTTGCTGTCTGTGCATCCGTCCAATCGCGAGGTGCAGCAACGACCCCGTAATCCGGCAATACGACGATTTCCGAGAGCATGCCGTCAATGGAGCCACCCAGCGCTGCCTCGTGATATCTGGCTTCGATTTTGCCGTCCAACCAGCCTTGGAAGAAGCAACCGGCGACTCGATCACCCTCGGCAACCGATGTCACGCCCTCGCCGACTGCGATGACGGTTCCAGCTCCATCTGACAGCGGGATTCGTCCTGTGGTCGATCGAGACATCAGGAGGTCACGGAAATTGAGGGACGTTGCCCCCACCCGAACGGCAATTTGCCCTGGACCCGGCGTTGGATCGGGTAGTTCTCGAATTTCCAGGCCTTGGACTCCGCCACCGGTCAGCACTTGTGCTCGCATGCCGTCACATTAGTGAGGTACTGAGCTCCCCCATCTGGACTCGAACCAGAAACCCTTCGATTAACAGTCGAATGCTCTGCCAATTGAGCTATGGGGGATTAATTGCGGCCCGCAGAGAATAGCAAGAGTGCGGGCCCTGGCTTTGCGCAGGTCAGATACCCAGTGCTGACCGCAATTCGGCGAGAGCGAAATCTGCCTGAGCTCGATTCTCCGGATCATTGGGATCAACACCGTCGTCGAAAACCACAGTCCATGAGATCTCATCGCCTGGCTGCCTGCGAGCCGCTGCCAGACATTGGGAGCCATTGGCCAGCAGCAATCGCTCGCTGACGATGACGTTTGCAGTGACTTGGGTGCGCACGGCGGCCGGCAAGTTGCCGGGATCGTCTATGGGGATCCGCAGTCGCTGACTGGAACCGCCTGGCTGCTGAGTGGTGAGCTCAAGGAAGGGCTCATTCCACTGCGCACGGATGATGCTGACCCAGGGAATCAAGGAGCCCTTGACGTGGATCCCGACATTCGTGGCAATGACAAAGTGGCTGGGATCTCGCTGCTCGGGAGCCCAAGCAATCACCCGCTCGTTGGTCTCAAGGCCGGCCGCTTCGCGCGTTGACTTTGGCAGTCGACTCTTGGTCATCTTCGTGAACAGGCTCATGGACGTTCTCCCAGCGCCGCGGCTTGCAGCGATCGACGATAGGTTTCCAGTTCAAGCAACTCTGCAAAGAGCTGCTGGTGCAGTTCATCCTGCTCATCGGTCTGCGTTCGTTGGAGCCTGCCGCGCACGTCCACGATTCTGCGACCCGCATCGAGTTCAAGCAATCGCGCGATGAGGCTGGTGGCATACCGATCGTTGTGGATGGCATCTGAGGGCAAGGGATCGACAGAGAGTTCGCGGACCATGCGGCGCACTTCATCATCTGGGGCAGCTTCAAGCACTGCGTCGATCCATTGCAGTCCGTCAACACGGGCAGTTGGGAGTCCGGCAATCACGATCGCGGTGTGCACCTCACGGGCACGCGGGTGAGTGAAGGCTGTGGGCTCCAATGCTGGGTACCACTCTTCGACTGCTGAAGGAAGTTGCAGTGCACACTTCAGCGCTTCACGCTCGATGGTGAACGCGGGGCCATCAGCTGCCGGGATCGGCTGGCTCGGAGCCGGACGCACTTCTTCTGCTGGGGTCACATTGAAACTTGGGCGTTGGCTCGGAGCTGGACGCTGACCGACGGCAGCGGTCACTGCCGCCACGTCGAGCCCAAGCCAGCCAGCCAGCAGCCGGGTGTATTCGGGGCGCAGAGCGGCGTCCTTGATCTTCGCAACGACGGGCGCGGCTTCGCGCAGGGCGGCAATGCGGCCTTCGGCGCGATCAAGATCGTGAGCCGCCAGTATCGACTTGATCGCGAACTGGAACAGCGGCACCCGGCGATCCACGAGCTCGACTACCGCTTCATCACCTTTGGCCAGGCGAAGGTCGCAGGGATCCATACCGGATGGTTCAACGGCCACAAATGTGTTGGCGACAAATCGTTGATCCTCATCAAAGGCTCGCAAGGCAGCCTTCTGGCCGGCTGCATCGCCATCGAAGGTGAACACCACTTCACCTCGCATCTGATCGTCATCCATCAGCAGGCGACGCAGCACTTTGATGTGCTCAGAACCAAAGGCAGTGCCGCATGTGGCCACGGCTGTGGTGATGCCTGCGAGGTGGCAGGCCATCACGTCGGTGTAGCCCTCGACGATCACGGCCTGTTGCTGCTTGGACACTTCCTTGCGAGCCATGTCCAGCCCGTACAGCACCTGGCTCTTCTTGTAGATGGGAGTCTCCGGCGTGTTCAGATACTTGGGTCCGTCATCGTCGTCGTAGAGTTTGCGGGCGCCAAAGCCGATGACGTCGCCACTCAGTTCACGAATGGGCCACACCAGTCTTCCGCGAAAGCGGTCGTAGGCACCTCGATTGCCTTGACTCAAGAGGCCGCCAGCCAGCAGCTCAGCGTCGGTGAAGCCCTGCTTGCGCAATGTGTTCGTGAGAGCATCCCACGACTTCGGTGCATACCCAACGCCGAAGCTCTTCGCGGCGTCCGCATCAAATCCACGCGAGCTCAGAAACTCGCGAGCGATCTGAGCATCAGGGCTGGCGAGTTGCTCGACATAGAACTTCGCTGCGAGCTTGTGCGCCTCAACCAGCCGTGTGCGCTGACCTTGCTGGCGATTGATGGCGGCGCCGCCATCGACGTAGCGCAACTCAACGCCCGCCTTACCGGCCAGTTTCTCCACCGATTCGGCGAAGCTCAGATGATCAATCTTCTGGAGGAAACCCAGAACATCGCCGCCTTCCCCACAGCCGAAGCAGTACCACATGCCCCGACTAGGAGTGACGTGAAAACTGGGCGACCGCTCGTCGTGGAAGGGGCACAAGCCCTTGAGGGAGCCGCCGCCGGCGGACTTCAAGGTGACGTATTCGCGGACCACATCGTCGATGCGGGCTCGTTCGCGGACCAGAGCGATGTCCTCATCGCGAATCCGGCCAGCCATGCGGTGAGTCTAAGCGCGCTGCCTGACCGCAATCATCGGATCAGACGCTCATGCCAGCGCACCACGCTCACATCGGTCAGGCTGGCGACCTGGTCGATGATCACCCTCAGCCGTTCACCGTCAGTTTGGGCATTCTCGTACGTCTCTTTCAGCCAGTTCTCCAGCGAGCGGCCCTCATCCAGACGAAGTGCGTGGACCACCTCGGCCAGCAGTTCACGCTGCTTTGCCCGCTCGACATCGATGCCTGGACGACCAACGACGAAGTGGACTGCGATGGCCTTCATCACTTCGACTTCGTCGCGCACTTCCTCAGGGACCACCAGATTTGCCGAGTAGCGAGTCAGCGGCTGATCTCCGTATGCGATACGGGTTGCCACCTGAGTGCTGACACAGAACCTCGAGGTCAGGTAGCTGGTGGTGTGTTTGAGGGCCGCCAATGCACGCATGGAGCCGTCGAAATCGGTGGGCCAGTACTCCAGACCCAGAAGTCGATCAAGTGCCGCGCTCAACTCCGCGATGTCGCGGCCTGGCCCAAGACGACGACTTGCCGTGTCAACGAGAATCCTCATATTGCTTGGGTCCCGGAGTTCATCGAAGGTGACCAAGCCGGCCTGGATGGCGTCTTCGACATCATGAATGGAGTAGGCAACGTCATCTGCCCAGTTCATGACCTGCTCTTCGATGCAGTGCTCCTCCTCTGGAGCGCCTTCACGAAGCCACCTGAAGATCGGCTCATCGTCGGCGTAGTACCCAAACTTGGGATTGCCCACTTGGCGCGGCCACGGGTATTTGCATGAAGCGTCCAAGGTTGCGCGCGTCAGATTGAGACCAGCGCTCTGCCCGTCCTCGTCAAAGATCTTCGCCTCGAGCCGTGCCACGATGCGCAAGGTCTGAGCATTGCCCTCGAAACCACCGATCGAATCAGCTAGTCGATTCAGCTCAGTCTCACCGTTGTGCCCAAATGGCGGATGCCCTAGATCGTGTGCGAGTCCGGCGACTTCAACGATGTCAGGGTCACAACCAAGGGCTTCGCCCAGTTCACGAGCGATCTGGGCAACCTCAAGAGTGTGTGTCAATCGCGTGCGAGGAAAGTCATTCAATCCAGTGGTCATGACCTGGGTTTTGGCAGCCAGGCGACGCAGGCCAGCTGAGTGCAGCACACGCGCGCGATCGCGGGCAAAAGGGCTGCGCACGGATTCTTTGATGGGCTCTGAGACATACCGCACACTTGCGGATTGGTCATAGCCCGGCGGAAGACTCATCAGCCTTGACTTTAGCGGTGTGCCGTCGACTCTTTCACTCCCGCGAGTGTGAACATTGAGCACGTGAGTGAAGCCCCAGCACCATCCTCACGCCAAGGGACCCTTTCGCCAGTCTTCCGCTCCACTCGAGGCTGGATCACGGCAGGCATCACGATCGCGATCGCTCTGATTCTGCTGATCCCCATCGGGGCCGTCACACAGATCGTGCTCACCGCGCAATTCGACGATCGAACACCGACGCAGGCAATCATCGTGATGGATCCCACCCGCTTCTGGGGAGCAGATCCGGCTGTGCTGAAGTCACGAGCCGACCATGCCGCCGAGCTCTACCGCACGGGTGTGGCACCCGTCATCATGCTCACCGGACGGGCTCGCACCGCCGAGGCAGAACGCCAACTGCTGAACGCACAAGGTATTCCCGACCAGGACATCGTCAGCTTCACGACCTCCCTGGACACCCTTGGCTCGCTTCAGATGATCGCCGCTGTGATGAGCGATCTCGGATGGAGTTCAGCCACCATCGTCACTGATCCGCCAAATGCCGCAAGAGCCTCCGCCATCGCTACCGGCTTTGGCATAGATGCGCACCTGTCCCCCACTGAAGCGGGACCTGGTTCAGCCATGACAAGTGACTACGTCGGCCGCGAGACCGCAGCACTGATGCGCTATCACCTCATCAGTCGCTGGACTCAACCCCAGTTAGTGCGAGCGGGCCCCTGATCAGAGGGACCTAGCCACCGCTGACCGAGAGTTCAGCGTCCTGCAGCATCAAGCGCGCAGGGCCATCGAGTTCTGGAGAGTCAAGCCAGCCATCCGGAAGAGTCGGACGACGACCACCTGAAGTGCGGCCGCGAGGGCCAGCCCCGACTTCACTATTGAAGCGCTGATCAGGATTGATCTGCGCGATCAACTCGTCCAACTCCGACATGCTCGCCACCGTGCCGAGACCTTGACGTATCTGCTGCCGAACGCTGAAGCCCTTGAGGTACCAGGCCATGTGCTTGCGAATGTCGCGAATGCCCTTGAACTCCCCGTAGTCCACGCACAGCAGTTCAGCGTGCCGACGCAAAGTGAGCAGCACTTGCGCAAGATCGGGATCTGCGGGAATCTCTGTTGCATTGAAGGCAGCCGCCAACTGGCCAAAGAGCCATGGCCGACCAAGACAACCGCGGCCAACGACCACCCCATCGGCGCCCGTGCGCGCAACCATGTCCAGCGCGTCTTGAGCGGTCCAGATGTCACCGTTGCCCAGCACCGAAGTGCCCAGCGGGGCCAAGTGCTCCTTCAGTCGTGCGATTGCCTCCCAATCGGCAACGCCGGAGTACATCTGCTCAGCTGTTCGGGCATGCAGCGCAACCCAGGTCGCACCCTCTTCGGCAGCAGCTTTGCCAGCTTCGAGGTAGGTCAGGTGCTGATCGTCGATGCCCTTGCGCATCTTGACGGTGACCGGGACACGGCCATCGGCGGCACCAACTGCAGCGCGCACGATAGCGCGAAAGAGATCGCGCTTCCATGGAAGCGCGCTGCCGCCACCTTTGCGGGTGACCTTGGGCACCGGGCAGCCGAAGTTCATGTCAATGTGATCGGCCCGGTCCTCATCGATCAGAATTCGCACCGCCAAGGCCATGACCTTGGGATCAACGCCGTACAACTGTACTGAGCGCGGGATCTCATCAGCATCGAAGGTCACCATGTCGATGGTCTCGGCATTGCGTTCAACAAGTGCTCGCGAGGTCACCATTTCTGAGACGTACAGGCCGGCTCCTGCCTCACGGCAGAGACGACGAAAGGCTCGATTGGTGATGCCTGCCATTGGTGCAAGAACAACCGGCACGCTGAGGTTGCTCATCGAGATCACCGGATGATTCTGCCAGTTGCTGGGCCGGCTCAGATTTGCGCAGCGGTGCTACCGTCTATCAGATGGTCAGCATCTATCGAAAGTTCGGCATCACAGGCCTATCGCTTGTGGCTGCATTCGCGATCACCATGCCTTCGGCTCCAGCACAGGCCATCCCCCTTGACCCCTCCATCCCTGCCGCAATTGCGGCCGAATACGTGGGCAAAGACCTGCGCATCACCAAGAACTTGAGTTCAACCTCGGCGTACACCCGCCACGCGATCACGTACAGCAGCAACGGTCTGAAGATCACTGGCGTGATGAACCGGCCGCGAGGCAAGGGCCCCTTCCCTGTCGTCGTACTGGCTCACGGGCACATCGAGCCCAGTGTCTATGTCACTGGTCAGGGTTTCCGCCGTGAGCAGGATTGGCTGGCTCGCAATGGCTACATCGCCCTCCACGTGGACTACCGCAACCACGCTGGCTCCGCCAAGGACCCGGATTCCGAATCCTCGATGCGCATCGGCTACGCCGCTGATGTGATCAATGCCGGGCAGGCGGTGCGCAGCTCTGACCTTGCATTCATCGACAAGGACCGGGTGGCACTGCTCGGACGCTCGATGGGCGGAGGCGTGGCCTTCCAAAGCCTCGTGATTCGCCCAGGAGTCTTTGATGCGGCCATCACCTACGCGTCCACGAGCACCAACCCCGCCGACAACTTCAACAAGTGGGGACGATCTGACTCAACCACGGCACGCAAGATTCTCGCCCGCTACGGCGAGCCCAAGGCCAATCCTGAGAAATGGGCTCCACTGATGTCACGCAACTACTTCTCACGGGTGACTGAACCTGTGCTGATGATCCACGGCACCGCTGATGAAAGTTGCGACATCTCTTGGGCACGAGCCACCAGGGATGCACTCGTGAAGGCTGGCAAGGAAGTGCGACTCGTGGAGTACAAGGGTGCCGGCCACTACATGTACGGGCCCTGGAATTCCTCCATCCGCGAGGTCAAGGCCTTCCTGAAGAAGGAACTGGCTTAACTCACCTGACTCTTGCGAATGTAGGTGTGGACGACAACGCCGTTGTCGAAGGGCCGGCTCGATCGAAACTCCAGGGCATAGGAGTCCTGGACTTCATCGAACAGTCTGACTCCGCTCCCAAGAACAACAGGAAAGACCATGAAGTGATATTCATCGATGAGGTCCAGCGCCTTGAGTCCGTTGACCAATGTGCGACTGCCCGCGACTTGAATCTCACCTCGGTGCAAGGTCTTAACTGCCTCGACTTCAGTACGCAAGTCACCCGAGAGCACCGTGCTGTTGTTCCAGTGCGCGCTGGGCATGGTTGAACTCACCACGTACTTGGGCATCGCGTTCATCTTGTCGGCCATCTGGCCTTCGTACTGCGGCCAGGCTCCGGCAAAGCTCTCGTACGTGACCCGGCCCAACAGCAGTGCGTCGGAGTCTTCAACCTCCTGCTGCTTGTACTCCTGCCAACTCTCATGGTGCCGCTCACCAACCCAATTGGTGTGTGCGTATCCCGGTTCGCCGCCCGGAGCCTCAACCACTCCATCCAATGACATGAATGAGGTGACCACGATCTTGCCCATGACGGGTGCTCGTCTTTGACTTAGTAGGAAGGCAGTCGCACTGCGAGCCATGCCGGCAGGGCATCGAGCCCAATGCGCTCCTGCTGCATGGTGTCGCGTTCGCGGACCGTGACGGCTTGATCTTCGAGAGTGTCAAAGTCGACCGTCACGCAAAACGGCGTGCCGATCTCGTCTTGTCTGCGGTAGCGACGACCGATGGCTCCGGCATCGTCGAACTCCACGTTCCATCGCTTGCGCAGCTCAGTTGCCAGATCCTTGGCCTTGGGCGAGAGGTCGGCGTTGCGCGAAAGCGGCAGAACGGCGACCTTCACAGGCGCAAGTCGTGGATCAAGTCGCAGCACTGTTCGCGTGTCGACGCCGCCCTTGGAATTAGGCGCCTGATCTTCGTCATAGGAATCAAGCAGGAAGGCCAGAACTGCACGCGTCAATCCGGCAGCGGGTTCGATGACGTACGGCACCCAGCGCTCTTCTGACTCCTGGTCGAAGTACGAAAGATCAGTGCCGGAGTGCTGCCCGTGTGTGGTCAGGTCGAAGTCAGTGCGGTTGGCGATGCCTTCGAGCTCTGCCCACTCCGAGCCGGCGAATCGAAACTTGTACTCGATGTCGACCGTGCGCTTGGAGTAGTGCGACAGCTTCTCCTTGGGGTGCTCAAAGAAGCGCATGTTCTCCGGGTCAAGACCCAGATCCACATACCAATCCCAACGCTGCTTCAACCAGTACTCATGCCATTCCTCATCAGTGCCGGGCTTGACGAAGAATTCCATCTCCATCTGCTCAAATTCACGAGTGCGGAAGATGAAATTGCCAGGCGTGATTTCGTTGCGGAAGCTCTTGCCTGTCTGGCCGATCCCAAATGGCGGCTTCTTGCGCGCAGCGGTCATCACGTTGAGGTAATTGACGAAGATCCCTTGTGCAGTCTCAGGGCGCAGATAGTGAATGGCACCCGCGTCTTCAACGGGCCCAACCGTGGTGCGCAACATGCCATTGAAATCGCGTGGCTCCGTGAACTCACCCTTGTTCCCACAGTTCGAGCAGGTGATGTCGGCGAGACCATTTGCTGGCGGCCGACCATGCTTTTCCTCGTACTGCTCCATGAGCTGATCTGCCCGCCAGCGTCGATTGCACTTCTTGCATTCAGTCAAAGGGTCCACAAAGGCGTTGACGTGACCGGATGCCTCCCACACCTGCGGGGCAAGAATGATCGATGAATCCAAGCCGACAACATCTTCACGCCCGCGGACCATGTACTGCCACCACTGACGGCGCACATTGTCCTTCAGCTCAACTCCGTTGGGGCCATAGTCCCAGGCTGAGCGCGATCCGCCATAGATCTCAGATGATTGAAAGACGAATCCACGACGCTTGCACAGATTGACAACTGCATCGACACGATCGGCGACCATTGAGCGCTCCATTTCCGAAGCGCTTGCAGCGCTCCATACCGACTGGGTGTCGGCGGGTGCAGGGAGTCTACGAGAGACGGTCGAAATCCTGATAGTGCCCGTCCAGCCCGATGGCGTCCGTACAGGCGTGGAGGATGACAAGTTCGTCGTAGACCCCAGCCAGTTCTTCCATCAGCCTCTCCGGGCACACCGGCACCGCAAGGATGATCTTCGAGGCTCCGGTCGCTCGAACTTCCCTTCCGATCGTGCGAGCGGCCGAGCCAGATTCGACTCCATCATCAACGATCACAACAGTGCGACCAAGAGTGTCAGGGAGATCAGTGGTCGCCACCGAACTCTCTGACTTCACGATTGCCACCGGTTGGCATGCAACACGCAGTGCTGCGGCCACAGCCGCACCGACGATCTGACCGCGGGCATTGAGGCCGATGACGCATGCATCAAAGAACTCTCCGCAGTCCAGGACTTTGGCTCCAAGCAGTCTGCCTGCTTCGCCAAAGCTCGGATAGGGCGTCACAATTGCACGGGCGGGACGTGCGGAGCTGAAGCCGCGCCTAGCCCGATCTGATCCGCGTCAGCAGCACGACCTGAGTCAACTGACGTGCTGATGCCCTCGCTGATGCTGTGGACGGCCTCGAAGGCAGAGGACTCATCGATGGCTTGCGACAGCAGCGGCACGGCCGAGATCTTCACTTCGAATCTGGACAGTGCTCGCCGATACGAACCAACATTGGTCCATCGCGTGATGATCAATCGCAAGTCGGTCTCATCGGTTGCCTGCGCGATCGAGCCGTCGATAAATCCTGCGCTTTCAGCCAGAGTTGCCAAGGCGATTTGGGCGTTGGCGGAGAAGGATTCGCTTTGGTCAGAACCGACCCGAAAGCGATTGATCACCAGCAGGATAGGCGCACTAGAGTCACCTTGCAGTTCACTCACCGCTCGAAGGTAGCGGGTATCGGAGGATTCATGGCTAAGCCCCCAGGCCAACTCCCACCAGGCGTGCGCGGACCCAGTGGTCCGGGTCGTCAGGCAGTTGAGCGCCGAAGCTTCCGGATTCTGGTCATGCTCAACCGACTTCCCCGCTGGCTGGTCGTTGTGGGCATGGGATCACTGCTGTTCCTGGGCCTCATCCAAACAGGCGACCTCGCCTGGCTTGGCGGCATTCTGCTGCTCATCGTGACTGCCTTTCTGTTCTGGCTGCTGGTGCTGGCATGGCCAGTGCTGCCAACCCAGGCCCGATTGATGCGAACGGTCGTGGTCGGCGGGGCCTTTGGCATCACGATCATGAAGTTCATGGGCAACTTCTAAACTGAAATTGACAATCATTTTCATTAAGCACTAGATTCGGTACATGGCCAAAGGAGCGCGCGGCGCAAGCGCATTGATCCTGCTGGCTGCTCTTGGACTCAGCGCCTGCAGCTCCACTACAACCACTGAAGCCACCTCTGCCGAGGGGCTGTCAATCGTGGCGACCACCACCATGCTGGGCAATGTCGTGGGCGATCTTGCGGCCTGCGCCGGTGGAACTGTCACCACCTTGATCCCCGGTGGCGCGGATCCACATGATTTCTCCCCCTCCTCCAAGCAGGTCGCATCCTTGGTGCGCGCCGACATCGTCATTGCCAACGGCCTGGATCTGGAAGGCGGGCTTGTCGATGCCCTGAATTCCGCGCAGGCCGACGGCGCGAGGGTCTACGAAGTGGCACCGCACATCTCCCCTGAGGAGTTCGCTGGCTCCACAACACCTGACCCGCATTTCTGGTTCGACATGTCGCGGATGGCTGACGCGGTTGAACTCATCGGTGCCCAACTCGCAACTGTGGGCACAGACAAGTACCGGGACTGCGCCCTCGACCAAGCCGCAGAGATCCGGGCAGCCGAGACTCAGGTGAAGGCAACGCTCAACTCAGTTCCCGTCGACAAGCGAGTGCTGGTGACGGATCACGATGCATTTGGGTACTTCGCAAAGGCCTACGGCTACTCCATTGCAGGGGCAGTCATCCCCTCTGGCACCACTTTGGCTGAACCGAGCACCGCCAGCCTTGCGGCCTTGGCCAAGACCATCAAGGCTGAAGGAGTTACGGCAATCTTTGCCAACACCAATGCGCCCAAGGCATTGGCCACAGCTGTGGCTGGCGAAGTCGGGTATCCCGTGGAAGTAGTGGACCTATACGTCGACAGCCTGGGCGCTTCCGGCAGCGGCGCCGAATCATACATTGGCTACATGCAGAGCAATGCCCAGCGCATCACCGAGGCATTGAAGGGCTGAGATGGACTGGTGGATCGAACCCTTCACTCTCGGCTTCGAGCAACGCGCGCTCATCGGCGGGGCATTGGCTGGGCTGATGTCATCGATCGTTGGCACCTGGTTGGTGCTGCGCGGGATGAGCTTTTTTGGTGATGCCTTTGTGCATGGAGTCGTGCCGGGTATTGCGGCAGCCGTGGTGCTGGAGATCAATCCAGTCATTGGAGCAGCTGTTGCTGCGCTCGTCATGGTGCTGCTCATCGAAGTGGTCAATCGACAGACGTCACTGACCGAAGACACAGGCATCGGGCTGCTGTTCGTAGGCATGCTCGCCCTTGGTGTCGTGATCATCTCCAGGTTGAGCACATTCTCAGGAAGTCTGACCACGATCCTGTTTGGAGATGCTCTTGGCGTGACGACCAATGACCTCTGGGCACAAGGGATTCTGGCGCTGGCCATCATCATCGTCACCACGGCCCTCTATCGTCCGCTGCTGGCACTCTCATTCAATCGCGACAAGGCCGAACTGCTGGGAATGCGGCCCAAGGCCACACACGCAGCGCTCTTGATCCTGATTGCCGCTGCAGTGATCGGCAGCTTCCAATCAGTGGGCACACTGCTGGTGTTCGGACTTCTGGTCGGTCCCCCTGCCGCCGCGGCTCTGCTGGCTCGCACGGTGCCGCGGATGATGCTGATCTCGGCAGGGATTGCTCTTGTCTCGGTCTGGCTTGGCCTGACACTCAGTTACCACCTCGGCACCGCAGGCTCTGCGACCATGGCATTGATGCCGATCATCATCTTCTTCTTGGTGCTCACCATCGTGCGGCTTCGCCTGGTCTTTGCCAAGAGAACTGCTGTGGAGAGGGCTGAATATGTCTGATCTGCACAGCCACCACGATCACAGTGGAGCGGCCGAAGCCGTTCTCGCAGAGGAGCTCGTGCTGGGGCACAACTCGCACATTGCGGTGCACGCCTCTTCCTTCTTCATTCCGGCCGGAAAAGTGACCACGGTGATCGGGCCCAACGGCAGCGGCAAGTCAACCCTGCTCCACGCCATCGCCGGACTGATCAGCCCGCTGTCAGGCAGCCTGCGCGTGCTCGACGCTCAGCCTCAGACGCGACGTGAGCACATCAGCTATGTGCTGCAGAACACGACAGTGCCCGTGGGCACTCCGATCACCGTTGCCGAGACCGTGATGATGGGTCGCTATCCCGGACTTGGCCTGATGCGCCGGCCGTCCAAGCTGGACAGGGCACGCGTGAGCGAGGCAATGGAGAAGTTGCGCATCACTGATCTGGCCAAGCGTCACCTGGGCGAGCTTTCCGGCGGACAGCGTCAACGCGTCTACGTGGCTCAGGGCATTGCGCAAGACCATGATCTGCTGCTGCTCGATGAGCCGCTGACTGGACTCGATATCGGCTCAGCTCAGACGATCGACGAGATCATCCACCAGGAGCCAGAAGGCGGATGCACCGTCATTCTCACAACTCATGATCTTGATGAAGCTCGTGCTTCTGACTTTGTCGTGCTGCTCGCTGGTCGAGTGATTGCGGCAGGTCCGCCTGCGGCTGTGTTGACCAATGAGCATTTGCTGACCGCATACGGACTTGGCGGTCTGCACCGAAGCGAAGATGCCGAGCCCACAACTGACCATCACCATCACGATCACAGTGATCACGACCATCAGCACGGACACTGACGTGACAAGCGCCCCGCGATCGACTCGACAGCGCTCGGCCGTTGCTTCAGCACTTCAGGGCTTGGACGACTTTCGTTCAAGCCAGGAACTGCACGAGTATCTGCGCACTCAAGGCGAGAGTGTCGGACTAACCACGGTGTATCGCACTTTGCGTGCCATGGCAGACGCAGGTGAAGTCGATGTCATCGTTCGCGAGGACGGCGAATCGGTCTACCGGCAGTGCAGTGGCTCACACCACCATCACCTGGTCTGTCGCAGTTGCGGTGCGGCTGTTGAAATTGAAGGCCCTGCAGTTGAGCGCTGGGCTGACACCGTCGCGGCGCAGCATGGCTTCACCCAAGTCAGTCACACACTGGAACTCTTCGGTGTGTGCGCTCAGTGCAGCGGCTGATTCGGCACTGCTCCCCCGTAGCGGCGATCGCGCGAGGCATAGACCTCACATGCATGCCAAAGATGCCGCCGATCAAAATCGGGCCAGAGTGTGTCGACGAAGACCAACTCGGCATAGGCAGACTGCCAAAGCAGAAAGTTGCTCGTGCGCTGTTCACCCGAGGACCGGATGAACAGATCAACATCTGGCATATCTGGTTCATCCAGGTAGCGATGGAACATGCGTTCGTCGATGCGTTCAGGATTCAGGCGCCCTGCTTGAACATCGCGTGCCATTGCGGCTGCTGCATCGGCGATCTCCGCACGCCCGCCGTAGTTCACGCACATGGTCAGGGTCAGTTTGGTGTTCTTGTCCGTGAGCCGTTCGGCCTCTTCGAGCTCATTGATCACGCTCCGCCAGAGCTTGGGCCGACGTCCAGCCCAACGCACGCGAACGCCCATGTCATTCATCTCGTCTCTGCGGCGGCGGATGACATCGCGATTGAAGCCCATCAGGAAGCGCACTTCCTCCGGCGAGCGCTTCCAGTTCTCGGTTGAAAAGGCGTAAGCCGAAATCCAGCCAATGCCCAACTCAAGGGCTCCGTGAACGCAATCAAGCAGGCTGGCTTCGCCTTGTTCGTGCCCTGCAGTTCTAGGCAGCCCCCGCTCTTTGGCCCAACGACCATTGCCGTCCATCACGACAGCAACATGTCGAGGGATGAAATCAGAGGGGATCTTTGGTGGTGTCGCCCCTGAAGGATGAGGTGGCGGGAGTTGGACCTGCTTCTTCATGTACCAAGCTTTCGATCGTCACGGTCAACAAGGGGCAGTGATCGCAATCCGCGCTCCAGATGCCACTGCAGGAAGGCTGCCACAAGTCCGCTTGCCTCGCGCCGCTCGCGTACCTCACTGGCGTCGGCAACCGCCCAGTCGCCACTGAGCAATGCAGCAAGGAGCGCAATGGCCGCGATTGAAGGTGTGGCCGAGCCGGGCGGGCGGCAGTCGCCACAGACCATGCCGCCGCCTTGGACAGAGAAGGCTCGATGAGGACCGGCAGTCCCACAGCGGGCGCACTCATCGAAGGACGGCGACCAGCCGGCGATTGACAGCGAACGCAAGAGGTAGGAGTCCAAGATCAACGGAGCATCATGACCACCACTGACCAGTGATCGCAGACCACTGAGCAGGAGCACATATTGCTGCACCGCTGGCTCCCGCTCAATCGGCGTGAGCCGCTCGGCGGTCTCAACCATCGCCATCGCCGTCGTCCAGCGGCCATAGTCGCCAGACAACTGAGCGCCGTAGGAGTCGATGGCTTCAACCTGGGTCACATTGTCCAGATTCCTGCCTTCATACAGCTGGACGTCGATATGCCCGAAAGGCTCCAGGCGGGCTCCAATGCGGCTCGAAGTCTTCCGCACTCCGCGCGCCACCCCTCGGACCCGACCATGGCGTCGAGTCAGGAGCGTGACGATTCGATCTGCTTCACCCAGTTTGTGGGTGCGCAGAACGATGGCTTCGTCACGATAAAGCGGCACAGGACATTGTCATCTTCACTCGGGGTTCCTGGGGACTGCCACGCCTGTCTGATGGGCAGGAAGGGCTAGAAGCCAAGGCGACGCAGCTGCTTGGGATCGCGCTGCCAGTCCTTGGCGATCTTCACTCGGATATCCAGATACACAGGAGTGCCGACCAAGTGCTCGATGTTGTGCCGAGCCTTGGTTCCGACGGCTTTCAGTCGAGAGCCGCCCTTGCCGATGATGA
>JAUSQD010000174.1 GCA_030652695.1 Actinomycetota bacterium | reverse complement strand
CCTGCATTCCACTGGGCGAATGCCATCTATGACCGGGATCTGGGCACGACGCACATCGTTCGCGGATCAGACCTTCGAATCACCAGCGCCGCCAATATCTACCTGGCGGGACTGATCGGTGCAGACAATCTTCAGAAGGCTGTGTACCTGCATCACGACCTGGTTCGTGGACCCGATGGACACAAGCTCTCAAAGACCAGCATGAATTCGCCGGTGCCTCCTGCACTCAATGCACGAACGATTGATCGAATCAGAGCCTTGGCTCGCACCGTTGTCGAACCACTTGGGATCAGGCCTTCTTGAAGTTCAGAATGACGGTGCTGGTCGAAGTCACCGCACCGCCAGGCGCGATCAGTGTCCACTTCAACGCGGTCGTTCCAGCCTGAACTGGCTTCACCGTGACGACTGAGGTTCCGCCAGATCCGGGCATGGACGGCGCGTCGCCTACATAGATCAGTTTCGACACCCTTGATTGTGCAGAGTTCTTGGAGACTGCCACCTCGTAGTGATAGCCCGTTGTCACATTCGAGGGAATCTCAAATCGCACAGTACGCAGCATCCGCAGTGAGACTGTGGAGTCTTGGTTGGTCTTCAGGGAAGTAACGACCAACGGCGCCGGCGCCGCTTGCGCCGCGGGTACAGCAAATCCGATCGCTCCGATCGCAATTGATGCGCCGACGATTCCAAGCTTTCGCGTCATGCCTACCTCCAGTGAATGTTCACAAGTATGAATGACCAATACACGAGTGCAAATACTGCGACACACCACTCTGTGCAAATGCGCGAGCAGGGGTTACCTTGAAACTACCGAGCGGGAGGTGTTCACATGACTGGTCACGAGCAATCGCTTCCAAGAGCCCAAGCAGTGATGCAGGCGACCTTGATGGAAGCCGGTGGCGACAGCGCAGATCAGGCGGATCGCTTGGCGATGATCATGGAAGCAGAAGCCATTCAGGCTGCACTGCAAGGGGAAATCGGCGAAGGGTCACTCGACGGTTACAGCTATCCCCTTGAGGACACCGAAGAGGTGCTGAGCATGGAAGAGGCTCAAGACGGAAGCAATGATCCTCGGCATGCTGGTGAGGCCACTCGTTGGCAGACCGCAGAGGAGTCAGCCATGCATCTCATCGGCGCGCCGACCATCAGGATTGAACTCACACCTGAGGACGAGACCTTGCTGGGCATCGATCCCTACGACGACTAGGCCTTCTTTGAGTCCAAGCCGCGCAGTTTGCGGATCCCTCCACGTACTGCACCACCCAGCAGCATGCCGAGCACGAACATGACCACCAGCAGGAGCCACAGCGGAATGTCGATGTCCCAGGTCAGGATCGTCACATTTGCGGTGTTCGTGTTCTGAGCAATCAGGATCACTGCGAGCACCAGCACCACTATGCCAATTGCGATGCGTAGATTGAATTTCCTGCCTGTGCTTTCGGGGCTCATCAGTTCTCCTTATGGAAGTAGACCGCAGTGTGCAAGTGCCATGCGGACAAGGCGGTCTTGTCCTCCGCTCATCTGCGACTGAAACGACATGGAAACCGCTTCAGTTGGTGTTACCCAGATCAAGTCCAATGAATCAAGCGAGGGACTCGGATCACCGTTGATCGGCACAATGAATGCCAAAGAGACCGCATGCTGACGAGGATCATGGAAGCCGGTGATCTCTGGGTCGGGAAAGTATTCAACGACTGTGAAGGGCTGAGGCGAAGTCGGCACACTTGGCAAGGCCATGGAGCCCAGGTCCTTTTCAAGATGTCGCATGAGCGCATCACGGATTCGCTCGCCATAGAGCACTCGGCCCGACACAATGGCGCGACTGATGCTGCCATCAGGCAGGACTCGCAAGAGCAGTCCCACCTCTGTGACCTGCCCCAAGGAGTCAACGCGGACAGGTACTGCGTCGACGTAGACCATCGGCATTCGATCTCTGACTGATTGCAGCTCTGCCTCATCGAGCCAGGCGGACTGTGTGTCGAGCATGTCGCTCACGGTGCTCCTCTCCAAGCGCCAATCATGCCGCTGCAGATGACGAATCCCGACATTGTCGGTACGTTGCGGCTATGGGAATTCAGCCAAGCCACGCCGAGCCCACCCGTCCCGATGGCCAGCCGTTCGCTGTCGCCAAGACCGACGAGGAATGGGCGGAGCAGCTTTCGCGTGCTGAGTACTACGTCCTGCGCCAAGCCGGCACCGAGGCACCGTTTGTTGGGGAGTACACCGACACCACGACTGAGGGCGTCTATTCCTGCAAGGCTTGCAATGCTGAGCTCTTTCGCAGCACCACCAAATTCGACTCACATTGCGGATGGCCCAGCTTCTACGCCCCGTTGGCCGAAGATCGCGTGATCTATCTTGAGGATGTCAGCCTCGGCGGCAAGAGGACCGAAGTGCGATGCGCATCCTGCGGAAGCCATCTCGGTCACGTCTTTGAGGGAGAGGGTTACGGAACTCCCACAGATCTGCGCTACTGCATCAACTCCATCGCCTTGCGGCTTGAGTAATCGCGCATCCGGCGCGTCTAACGCCGACCATGGAGTCATCCGCGAATAGCCTGCAGGTATGCGCACAGTGACAGCTCACGATCACGCTTTCGAAGCAGCTGTCGCGCGCATACGCACTGTGATTGCCCGCCCCGAGTTCCAACTCGATGAAGCCCCATCCCCCAGTCGGCTGGCACCTTTCGCATTGGCCATCACCGCCGAATCCACCGGTGAAGAGGATCTGGCAAGCGGCCGCTTCGTGCTCCTGCATGATCCCGACGGCGTAGATGAATGGGAAGGCACCTTCCGCGCAGTCGTCTTCGTGCGCGCCTACCTTGAAGCTGATCTCATCGATGACCCGCTGCTGCATGAAGTCGGTTGGAGTTGGCTGATCGAATCACTGGCTGCCAGTTCATGCACCTACGGCCAACTCGGCGGAACCATCACGCGCAACTCGGGACGATCCTTCGGCACCATGAGCGACCGTCCTTCTGACGGCTTTCTTGAGATTCGCGCCTCCTGGACTCCCCTGGACGGTGCCGAGCCAGCCGCTGAGCACATGGATCGTCACACGCATGCATGGCTGCGCCTGCTGGATCACGCAGCAGGCTTGCAACCCCTGCCAGACAATGTTCCGCACATGCTCAGTTCTCGCAGCCGGGCCACGCATTAGTGGAGATTTCATCTCCTCCCCGAGTGGAACGAGAACCGCGCGATGGCGTTCCGCACATCATCACCACTCCGGAGGCACTCGAGCACTATGCCTCGGCTCTGACTTTGGGTCAGGGCCCGGTCGCCCTCGACGCTGAACGTGCATCGGGCTTTCGCTACAGCCAGCGGGCCTATCTGATTCAGGTGAGAC
>JAUSQD010000168.1 GCA_030652695.1 Actinomycetota bacterium | reverse complement strand
TTCCTGCCGCAGGTGGTGAAGTCCGCACGTGTCATGAAGAAGGCTGTCGCCTACCTGATTCCATTCATCGAGGCCGAGAAGCATCCTGATGACGCAGGTCGCAGCAACGGGCTGGTCATCATGGCCACCGTGAAAGGCGATGTGCACGACATCGGCAAGAACATTGTCGGAGTCGTGTTGCAGTGCAACAACTACGAGGTCATTGACCTTGGGGTGATGGTTCCGGCGCAGAAGATTCTTGATGCTGCCAAGGAGCACAACGCCGACCTCATCGGGCTGTCGGGACTCATCACGCCTTCGCTGGATGAGATGGTCAACTTCGCAACCGAGATGGAGCGGCAGGGATTCGACATCCCTCTGCTGATTGGCGGCGCCACTACCTCCCGGGCGCACACAGCTGTGAAGGTTGATCAGAAGTACCACGGAGCCGTCGTGTGGGTAAAAGATGCATCTCGGTCAGTACCAGTTGTCGCCGCATTGTTGTCTGACGACCAGCGGCCGACTCTGCTTGCCGATTTGCAATTGGACTACGACTCCCTGCGTGAAAGGTATGCGGCGCGCACCAACGCGAAAGTCATCCTTCCGATCGACAAGGCACGCGCGAACAAGACGCCGATCAACTGGTCGGAGTACCAGCCTCCCAAGCCAAACACTCCAGGAGTGCAGGTCTTCGAGGACTACTCCATTGCCGAGTTGCGCGAATACATCGACTGGCAGCCCTTCTTCAACGCATGGGAGATGAAGGGCAAGTTCCCCGACATCCTCAACAACCCGGCTTCAGGTGAAGCGGCGCGCAAGCTGTATGACGATGCCCAGGTCATGCTGGACCAGATCATCGAAGAGAAGTGGCTGAAGGCATCGGGAGTCATTGGGCTGTTTCCTGCGAACACTGTCAACGATGACGACATTGAGGTCTACACCGACGATTCGCGAACCGAGGTCTTGCAGACTCTGCGCGAGGTGCGTCAGCAAAGCGAGCATCGTGAGGGCATCCCCCATCGCAGCCTCGCCGATTTTGTTGCGCCCAAGGAATCTGGCCTTGCGGACTATGTGGGTGCATTTGCCGTCACCGCAGGGCTCGGGAGTGCCGCAAAGGTCATTGAGTTCAAACTCGAACTCGACGACTACAGCGCCATCCTCTTGGAGTCGTTGGCAGATCGCTTGGCCGAAGCCTTTGCCGAGCGCATGCACGAACGGGTCCGCAAGGAGTACTGGGGTTACCAGCCCGATGAGCAGCTCGACAGCGAAGCACTCATCAAGGAGAAGTACGTCGGCATCCGGCCCGCACCTGGCTACCCCGCCAACCCCGAGCACACTGAGAAGCAGACGATCTGGCAACTGCTGAACGTTGAGGCAAATACTGGCATCGAATTGACTGAGAGCATGGCCATGTGGCCAGGCGCAGCGGTCAGTGGCCTGTACTTCTCCCATCCGCAATCGCAGTACTTCGTCGTTGGTCAGATCGGTCGAGACCAAGTGACTGACTATGCGTCACGCAAGGGCTGGACTGTGGCCGAGGCGGAGCGGTGGCTCTCACCCAATCTTGGCTACCGAACAGACGACGAGTAGCGCTCACGCAATCGGAAGTGGCGGCCACCTTTTGAGTGACCGCCACTGTCTGCCTATCTGCTAGTTGTGCCCTTGGAACACCACCTTGCCCGTGTTGGTGTCGACGTATGTGGCACCACATGTGGGCTTCTCATCTGGGATGAGCTGGTTGCCCTTGGCTGTCAGGTACCAACCACAGGAGATGGGATCGCCATTGGGTGTCAGTCCTGGCGTGAACTTGACCCGGTCAGGTACCAAGCCGCCACCGTTGTAGTTCGTCACCTTGCGAAGGTTGTCAATGAACTTCGCGCGCGTAGGACAAGGTCCGGCTTCCTTCAGGCCACGAATGAACAGATCAGCACCGAGGTAGCCGATGGGTGCGTAGGTGTTGTACGGATTCAGGCCAGCAGCCTTCATGCCATTGGCGTAGGTGCGCACCGCAGGATTGTTGACACCCACGGGCACGGTGCCTGCTCCTTGGCCGATGGCGCCGTCAAGTGCGGTACCAGTTGACTTCAGCTGAGCTGGATCTGAGAGCCCGCTGACCGTCATGCCCTTGACCTTGACTCCCTGCTGGGAGAGCGCCTGAGCAAGGGAGATGCCACCCTCAACAAATCCAACGAAGATCACTCCATCGGATCCACTGTTCTTGATTCGCAGCGCAGTCGATGTTGCATCGTGGGCTCCGAAGGGCTCATCTGCAATCCGCAGGGACTCGGTCAGGCCCGGAATGAGCTTGATCGCTGCCGAAGTGGCGTTGCCTGCGGCCGTCGCACCAGCAGAAGCGTGGTTGATGTTGGCGATCTTGGTGACGCCGAGCTTCTGCAGCTTCTGCAGGAGCCCGAGCCCGCCGATGTTCGGTGGCACAGTTGGTCCTGTCACGCCAAAGGCATTGCGATCCTGTCCGAATGCCTGGGCGTTGAAGCCGGTGACCGGAATTCCCTGATCCTTCAAAGTGGGGTATCCGGAGACCGTGCTGGTTGCAGTCGAGACGCCGAACATGTCATTGCCAATCGCCTGCTGGACAGCCGATACCTGTGATGAGGGGTTGGTCTGGTCGTCATAGCCCTTCATGATGATCTTGCGTCCGTTCACTCCGCCCTTGGCATTCTCTTGGGCGATGCGCAAGCGCGCGGCCTCTTCGGCTCCAACAAATGTGGTGGCAGCAGGTCCGGTACGCGATGAGATGTAGCCATAGTTGACCGTGGTTGGCGTGACTCCGGGAGTTGCCGGACACGCTGCGTTGTTTGGTTTTGCTGGCGCCGGAGTTGGCGCAGCAGTCGCGCCATTGGCAGTCACGCTGAAAATCATGGCGGCGCTGATGCCACCAAGAATCAGTGTGGAGCGCGCTCCTCGCTTGGACAGGACAGACATATAGCTCTCCTCTATTGGTCTTGGATCTGGCACGAAGCCAGTCCAGTGGCGACAAGTCGTGATGTGGATCACAACTTCGTCGCAATGTAGGTACCGCGCAAAATCGGCGAGGCAAGACCACGGTGAGCGTTACCGTAATGTTATCTAGACCGATGGACATGTCGGATATGTCAATGGTTTCAACGCATTTTGCCGTAGCGTCCACGACATGAACTACGGTGCTGGCAACAGCGACAGCCCTACCCCGGTGATCGATCTGCGCTCTGACACAGTCACCCACCCGACGCAAGCGATGCTCGATGCGATGGCTGCCGCTGTCGTCGGTGACGATGTCTACGGCGAGGATCCAACGGTCAATGCTCTGGAATTGCGGGCGAGCGAATTGACCGGGAAGCAGTCAGCACTGTTCGTGGCATCGGGCACCATGGGCAACCTCGTCAGTGTCATGGCACACGTGCCGCGTGGCGGAGAAATCATTGCTCCAGCGCAATCGCATGTGTTGCGCGATGAAGCCGCGAACTATTCAGTTGTGGCCAGCGCCGGAGTGCGCCCTGTCATTGAGAATCACCATGGTGAACTGCCCTTGGACGTGGTTCTGGAGTCAATCAACGATCCAGGAGATCTTCATGGAGCTCCCACGAGTTTGGTCGTCATCGAGAACTGCCACGCCCACAGCATGAGTCGACCGATTACGCCTGCATACATGCGGGCACTGCGAATGGCGCTGCCCGATGAACTGCCAATTCACGTCGATGGTGCACGAATCTTCAATGCCTCGATTGCATTGGACACGCCAGTCCGGGACCTTCTTGCCGATGCCGACTCTGCGATGTTCTGTCTGAGCAAGGGCCTTTCGGCTCCCGTGGGCAGCATGGTGGTGGGCTCTGAACAGTTCATCGCCCGAGCCCGTCGGGCGCGCAAGTTGATCGGTGGCGGCATGCGACAAGCTGGCGTGCTTGCCGCTGCAGGTCTTGTCGCGCTGGGTGATGATGAGTGCGCAACGATCAATCGCCTGGTCGAGGATCATCGTTGCGCACAATTGCTGGCCGAGGGCTTGTCACTTCAGGCGGGAATCGTGAGCCCTGGAGGCTGCGCGCAAGCCGAAGGCAGTGATCTTGATCCCGCACGTGTGGTGACTAATTTTGTGCTGTTCAAAGTTGAGGGCGGCTCAGCTCGTCGCGCTGCCTATCTGCAAGCCCTCGCCAGGCAGGGCATCGCCCTGATGGCCTACGACCATGGCCAGATTCGTGCGGTGACCCATCGAGGCATCGATGAGCAGCAGATCCGTGCAGTCATTGATGCAAGCGCCGTGGCTTTGCGAGCAACGGCATAGCCGGACGCCCGAATTGTTCGCAATGTCGCTTATCTCCATGTCATCGAGGCTGCAACTTGCCGAAACGCCTGTAACAAGACGGCATTTTCCATTTACACGGGTATACGTTCGTTGGCGTTCGCTCCTGCGAACACCACAAGTGCATGTTCTCAACGAGGAGTTCGCATGAGTTACGGTCAGCCAAGCAGCATCCCGGTCGGTGCTCGATACTTTGCAGCGCTTCTGCTCTTGATTGCAGGACTGGCGCAGTTCTTTCAGGGCCTGACGGCAGTGGTGCACGACAGCTACTACGCAGTCGTGAACAACTACGTCTTCTCCTTCAACATTGCCACCTGGGGATGGATCCACCTCATCCTTGGCATCCTTCTCATTCTCTCCGGCGGCTTCGTGCTTGCTGGCCAGACTTGGGCGCGCCTCCTTGGTGCGGTATTAGCCGCCATCAGCGCGGTCTCGCTGTTTGCCTGGCTGCCGTACAACCCAGTTGGCGCGACCATTTTGATCGCCCTTGATGTCTTCGTCATCTGGGCATTGCTCGCGCACAGCCACCACGAGACTTCGTAGGCGATTCACTGCACATGCCCTGGGCCTGCAAGGCTGAGGGCATGTGCGGGCGCGTCATCCTTTCGCAGAGTCAGTCGGAGATCTCCAGCTTCCTCAAGGCGACCCTGTTTCCTGAGCGTCTCATCGAACCCGATTACAACCTCACTCCGTCCAAGGATCTCTACATCGCTGTGGACAAGGGCGGCGATGACAGCGCAGTCGTTCGCTCACTGGAGATCGCTCGCTGGGGCTTGGTGCCCTCGTGGGCCAAGGATCCATCGATTGGCAACAAGCTCACCAATGCTCGTTCAGAGACGGTTCATGAGAAGCCCTCCTTCTCTGCGGCCTATGCCCGCCGCCGATGTCTGGTCCCCGTCAATGGCTACTACGAGTGGTACGTCTCCTCGCAGCTCAATGCTGCTGGCAAGCCAAAGAAGCAGCCCTTCTGCATGGAACATCCCGATGGCGACATCCTGACCATTGCCGGCTTGTATGAATGGTGGCGTCCCACCCGTACGGATCCCTGGCAGTTGACCTGCACCCTGCTGACTCGTGCAGCAGCCCCAAACCTTGAGCAGATCCACGATCGGATGCCAGTCATCGTGCCTCCGGATCGCTGGGCCTGGTGGCTGGACAACTCTCGACAGGTCGACGTCAATGAACTGCCTCCCGCCTTCGTGGAGCCACACCCGGTCTCCACGGCGGTGAATTCCTCGAAATCTGAAGGCCCCTCACTTCGCGAGCCCATTGATTTCGACTTCGACTAAAGCTCTTGCCGACCCCGGGTTGACGGCTGTCAGCTCCCGGGACTACCTTGCGCTGTGTTCGAACATATGTTCGATGCTTCCGGACTTCACCACGCGAGTGGGTCTGGGGCTGCGGTCTCGCCGGGCTCGATTCGACCCCGGGCCCGGTGAGACTCATCTGTTCGAAGCAACGGTTAAGGCAATGGTCGAAGTAATCCGGGTCGAGGGTCGAAAGCACGGGTCGAAAGCAGGGGTCGAAAGCTGGGTCGAATTCCACCCCATCGACCCGGGAGCCCCATGGCACTGCAGTGGCCTCATCTTCGAGTGGCCTCCAGCTACTCCCTGCGCTACGGCACGGCAACGCCCCATCGCATTGTTGAACGGGCAGTAGCCGACGGCCACCGGATCCTTGCGCTGACCGATCGCGACGGCATCTCTGGCGCAGTGCAGTGGGCGCGCGCCTGCATGGCAGCCGGGATCACCCCAGTCGTGGGCGTTGATCTCGCAGTGATCCCCACGGTGGTTGAGGCCGCAACGACTCATGTTCCGCGCGGCAGCACTCGGCAGAAGGCCTCTGCAGTTGAAGCACTCCCCCGCGTGGTGTTTCTCGCCCTCGGCTCCGCACACGGCTGGGCCAGTCTGTGTCAGCTCATTTCCGCTGCCCACGCCAACAGTGAGAAGTACGGCACTCCAGTGCTGGAGGCAGCTGACGTGCTGTCCCATCACTCTGGAGTCGTTGCCCTGCTTGGCCCGGATTCAGAACTTGGCACCCATCTGCTGCATGGTCGCCTGCGTGCCGCTGAGCAGACCTTGACTCATTGGCGTTCGATCACCGGGCCAGGGCTTGCCATTGCCATCGGCAACCATCGCCGTCCGCGCGGGCAGGCCTGGTCGGCATTGCATGCGGCCCGGATGTGGGAGTGGGGTCGCGAGCGTGGTGCCCGGGTGGTCTTTGCTCCCAATGCTCGCTACTTGGATGCCAATGATGCTCGGACGGCCGACATCTTGGATGCCACCCGACGCATGACTCGAGTCAGAAGTCTTCGCCTCCTTGCCAACAACGGACAAGCCACCTTGGACTCCTCTGTCGATCTGGATCTCCGGGTGCAGGAAGTCGCGCAGCTCATTGGCATTGCACCTGCGCTCATGCATCGCGATACCTGGCTGCTGATGGAGGCATGCGCATTGGATCCCGCAGAGCACATCGGTCTGGGTTCAGTCTTTGTTCCGGAGTTCAACATCATCACTGGCACTACAGCGATCGATGATGTTGCTGAGGCCCACGCCCTCCTCACTGAACGCTGTCACCAGAGCATCGCTTCTCGCTATGCCTTGGTCACTGATCACAGCCGTGCTCGCCGACGCCTCGATGAAGAACTCCAGGCGATCCACAGCCTCGGCTTCGCTGGCTACTTCCTGACCGTGGCCGAGGTGGTCGACCTCATCCGCGAACGTGGAGTGCGAGTCGCCGCCCGCGGCTCTGGCGCAGGCAGCCTGGTCACCTATCTCCTTGGCATCAATGATGTCGACCCACTGGCCCATGACTTGGTCTTTGAACGCTTCCTTTCCACCCTGCGCACTGAACTTCCCGATATCGATATCGACGTCGAGTCAGCGCGACGCCTTGAGATCTACGACTTGATCTACGAACGCTTCGGCGCTTCGCGAGTTGCCTGCGTTTCAATGATGGAGACCTACAAGGTGCGGCAGGCCATCCGTGACGTCGGCGCAGCACTGGGGATGGATCCCCTTGATATCGACAGCTTTGCCAAGGCTTTCCCCCACATTCGCGCGCGCAATGCACGCTCTGCACTTGCGGATCTGCCTGAACTGCGAAGCAGCCAACTCGGGCTACTCGTTGCTGAAGGCAGACTCGAGGGCTTCCTTGATCGGGTGGAAGCCCTCGATGGCCTGCCTCGGCTCATGGCCATGCATCCATGCGGAGTGCTGCTCTCCGATGCCAGCCTGCTCGATCGCACACCAATCCAATCCAGTGCAGCTGGCTACCCGATGAGTCAGTTCGACAAGGACGACGTGGAACATATGGGCTTGCTCAAACTCGATGTCCTGGGTGTGCGCATGCAGTCGTCAATCGCCTTTGCTCTTGACGAAATCACTCGCACTCAAGAGCGCACTGTTGATCTTGCAACGGTGCCACTTGATGATCCGGCGACTTTCGAGCTCATCCAATCAACTCGCACTCTTGGCTGCTTCCAAATTGAATCCCCCGGGCAACGAGAGCTGATCGGCAAGTTCTCACCAGAGACCTTCAACGATCTGATCATCGACATCTCGCTGTTTCGTCCAGGCCCAGTCAAGAGCGACATGATCACGCCCTTCCTGAAATCACGCCATGGTTGGGATCTCCCACATTTCATTCATCCAGATCTCCAGCCGATCCTTCAGGAAACCGAAGGCGTGGTGATCTTTCACGAACAGGTGATGCGCATCGTGAAGGTCATGACAGGCTGCTCATTGGCCGAAGCTGACGAGATCCGCAGGGCAATGAGCACCACCGAGGCCATCGATGCCACCCGCACGTGGTTCTACCCCAAGGCCCTGCAACGCGGATACTCACTTGCCACAGTTGAGGAGATCTGGGAAGTCTTGAAATCCTTTGCCTCCTTTGGATTCTGCAAGGCTCACGCAGCCGCCTTTGCTCTGCCGACCTACCAATCTGCCTGGCTGAAAACTCACTACCCAGCGGCCTTCTACGCCGGCATCCTCACTCATGACCCTGGGATGTATCCCAAGCGGCTGCTGCTGTCTGATGCTCGCAATTTCGGCATCCAGATCCTTGGACTGGACATCAACATCTCCGGTGAGAGCTACCGAGTCGAACGCAACGCTCAAGGCGAAGGCGTACGCATGCCCTTCACTGAAGTCAAAGGCATCAGTGCAGACGAGGTCGCCCGGTTGATCGATGGCCAGCCATACAGCGGACTCTCAGATGCCTGGCAGCGCAGCGGTGCCAGCAGGCCGATCCTTGAACACCTTGTTCTTCTTGGTGCCTTCGACTGCCTCTACGGCATCAACATCACCCACGTCACCCGCGCTTCCACTCAGGTGAGTCGGCGCGATCTGCTGGTGCATATCGAGCAGATGGCCAGGCATCCGGTGCATGTGGGTTCCGGACAACTCTGCTTCGACACTGCAGGGGACATCAATGATGTCCCCGTCTCTGGCTGGCCGGAGGTCACCCCAAATTGGGCAGTGCGAACTGAACTGGAACTGCTCGGGCTGGATGTCAGCAAGCATGTGATGGACAGCTACCGAAGCCTGTTGACGGCGTTGGGGGTCACCCCGGCCGCCGATCTCCTTTCCTGCCACTCCGAGCAGGAGATCCTCATCGCTGGTGTGAAAGTCGCCACCCAGACGCCCGCGGTTCGCGGGGGCAAGAGAGTGGTCTTCTTGACCCTCGATGATGGCACTGGGCCATCAGATGCGACCTTCTTCGCAGATGTCCAAAGCCCTTATGCCAACACGGTTTTTCAGTCCTGGATGCTTGTGGTGCGCGGGCATGTGCGACGCACTGGTGCTCGGGGGGTCTCCCTTCGCGCAACTGGCGCCTGGGAGCTTGGCGCCCTTGATCGCCAGTGGCGGGCCGGCGGCATCGATCAGATTCGTGAACGACTCATGCATGAGAAGGCTGACTCAGTTGAGCAGCGCACCGGGCGGCTGCACGTCTTTCCTACTGGATACCAACTCTCGCCCTATGCCGATGTACAGCCCGCGGGTCCGACCGGGAAGCTGTATCACTCAAGCCAGGGCAGCAGCGGGCGCTGATCCACAGTCACCCTGTGGCGGATTCGATTCTCAATGTCGTCTGTGTCAACATAGGCCACCCTTACCTTCTGATGGCGCACCACCGATAGAGAGTCGACCATGGCGACCTCCACCGATCAGCACTCTCCAGCAGAACTCAGCTCACGCGAGCTAGCAGAGTTCCGCTGGGAGATCGCCAAACGCGAAACCCCCTGGATCGCCGGCGCCGGCGCGATCGTGACCTTCGTGCTCGGCATGCTGAATGCACTCATTGGCGTGACCCCATCCTTCAAGGAGAACACGCCGGTGCTCATCGCCTCCGGCATCGTCGCAGTCATTGCACTGGTCATCGGACGAGATTGGGTACCCGCAAGCAGCGTTCCCTGGATCACAGCCGCGACTTCAGTTGTGCTCGTCTGTGCACTGCAACTGCAAGAAGGGCTCTATCTTCCGCCCACCGGCCTGGTCTATGCGCTCATTGTGATGGGCGCCTTTGCGCCGCTGATCCTGGACTATCGAGCCGCATTCCTCGCTGGCATCCCCATGCTGATCGGCTGCGCGTGGGTGGCTTCGCGCATCACTCCCCCTGCATTTGTCGACTGGTTCATGGTCTCCCTCGCCGCCTTCTTCATCGGCATCGTTCTTCTGTGGCTGCGCATGCGCGGCATCGATGCCCTGGCCCATGCACTGGCACATGAGAAGAACCTTGCCACCGTTGATCCGCTCTCCGGAATGCTCAACCGACGAGGGCTTGAATCACTGACACCCCAGCTGATTTCCCTTGGTGCATCACAGGAATTGCCGGTCTTCGCATTATTTGTGGACATTGACGGACTCAAGGAAGTCAATGACATTCACGGCCATGGCTTCGGCGATCAGGTGATCATTGCCACGGCCAACGCCATTGCCGCAGCGGTTCGACCCGACGATTTGATTGCTCGCTGGGGTGGCGATGAGTTCGTCATCCTGGGCATCGGCAACCCGTGGGAGCCAGAAGTGCTCACTCAACGGATCCACGCGATCATCCTGCAAGGTGACATCAATACTCAGAAGTGGCCAGGCACCGTCACCGTTGGCGGAGCCACCACCGGTCCGACGGTAGGCAACTTCGATGAGCTCATGCGACAGGCGGATCAGGACATGTATGCGCGTCGTGCGCAACAGCGTTCGCAGGACCCGGTCTAGCTCGTAGCAACCCTGATCGTGTTCGCCGTTTCAAGCAGCAGGTCTTCAGGCAGGTCAGCCCAGCCCACATGCAGGCGCATTTCCAAATGCTTGAATCCATACATCAAGAACTCTGCCGCTGAACTCACCGGCAATTGATCGGGCATCGTTGCGTCAGGTGAACTCAAGGGTTCGGCTTCATACATGATGGCCTCGAATGCCGTCACGGGCACCGCGAGGCCTTGACTGTACAAATCCATGAGCTGCGAGCGAGTCGTACGGGCTGGCACTGCCAATGCCGTGACCGCCTGCTTGCCAAAGTCTGTGAAGTCAATGTCGACGGCCAGCACCCACCACAACAGCGGATCGATGCCCAGCAGCAACTCAACGCGAGCAAGATCAACATTGTTGCCCGTGATGCTGCCAAGCCACTCAGCCTTGTGCGAGGCAGTCGTGTCGCAGTCGTGTGGATTCATGGTCTACCGAGCCCACATTGGCAGATCAAGGCCCACAGGAGTAGATGCGCTGGTCGCACTCATGTGCTCAGCAAAGTCCATGTTCGACCTCAAGGCAATTTCCAACAGCTCGTGCGCAGTGTTCAACAGCACAACCCCAGTCGATAAAGTGGAAGTTCAGCTCCAGAAGTTGGAGATTAACAGACTCTTGACCCGTCACCTCGTGCCGTTAGCCTCCTCTCATGACTGTTGGGATCCAGGCACCTGTGGTTCGGCAAGCCGATGCCCGTTTGCGGCGTGATGCAGAGCTGAATAGGCGCAAGATTTTGGACGCCGCCCGCGAGGTATTCGCCGAGCGTGGGGTGGAAGCCCCCCTCGATGAGGTCGCCCGGCACGCTGCGGTTGGCATCGCCACGCTCTATCGCCGCTTCCCTACTCGCGATGATCTGATCGTCGCTGCATTTCAGGACAAGATGGAGGCATGGGCCGACGCGGTGGAATCCGCCCTGGCCGAGCCAGACCCATGCGTGGCATTTCCGGTATACATTCGCCAGATCTGCGACATGCAGGCGGCCGACCGTGGATTCACCGATGTGCTGACTATGCGCTTCCCGATGGCACCAGAAATCGAGGGTGCCCGCGATCGCGGCCACAACGGTTTCATTGAGTTGATGCAGCGCACCCAGGCAGCTGGCGGATTGCGCACCGATTTCCTTCCCGAGGATTTCGTCTTCCTGCTCATGGCCAATGCAGGAGTCATCAATGCCGCAGGTGCCGTGGCTCCGCAAGCTCGGCGTCGCTTGATCAGCTACCTGCTCCAGTCCTTTGGAGTCGAGCCCATCGGCAACCTGCCACCTTCCCCGGGTTCGGATGCCACTTTGGAAGCCATGCAGCGCATGCCGCACGCCAAGCGAAGCACGCCGAGCATGAGCGAGAGCTGAGTCAGTAAGGCTGTCAGTGATTCAAGAAGATCTTCAGCCCCACCATCGCCAAGCCCAGTAGTCCAGCGATTAATGTCGACAACACCAAAGGAACCCCGCGCAAACCGGCATCACGACTCATGCGATGGCCAAAAGTCAAGAGCAGGCCAATATTGATGGCCAGCGCAATGTCTTCGCCAACCTTGGCAGTCATGCCCAGGAGCGCAGCGACGAGCAAAGCGATGATGGGCGCAAACGTCACTGTGATCAGCGGTAGCCCATCCTTGGCGATCGCAGCGATCTGTGCTCGATTGAGCTCGTGATGCTGAGCCTGCCGCTTTGCCATCAGGTGCACGTAGGTTTCGGCGATCCAATAGATCGTCAGGGTGCCAATCACAGTCAAGGCAACAAAGAGGAGCCGGTCATCTGGGCTTGCTGTGGCCAGAACCGCGCACGCAATGATGAGGCCGTACAGAGCTGACGCGCTCTGGCGGCCAACATTGGGTTGAGCATCGACCACTTCTTCATCTGCCACTGGCGCATTGTGTCAGGGGCGCATTGCTTCCTGGTCACTCAGTTCTGGCGCCGCCATGAGTACCGGTGCTGATCGTCAGATGCTCCCAACTCTGATCGGCGCTAGCTCCGTGGATGTGGTACTCCCCCGCCGGGCAGATCACGACATCGCCCTTGCTCACCGTCACGCGCTCGCCATCGAGTTCAACGAAGCCCTGACCGGAAACGCACACAATCACCTGGCCCTTGTGGTGGCTGTGGGCAGGTGTCTGGGCGCCGGGCGCAACGCTGACGATGCCCACGTCAAGTTCGTCATTGGTCGTCGGGCCTTGAAGCCAGGTCAGGTCAAGGCCGACAGCAGCCGACACATGCGTCCCTTCAGCTTTCAGCAGATGCTCTGCAGCGATGTGCCGCATTACAGAGGCCACGGATAGGGGACGCCCTCTGCAGCCTGATACACCACACCACGCTCGATCAGGCCATCGATCTCAGCGTCAGCCCACCCGAACTTGCTGAGGATCGCCCGGCTGTGCTGCCCCAGCATCGGGGGCGGACCGAAATCACCCGTTGGGGTATCGGAGAAGTCGATGAGACTGCCGAACTGCGTCATGTGTCCCAGCATCGGATGGTCATAGGAGGCGACCAGGCCAAGGCGTTCATTGTCTGCATCGTGCAACACCGTTTCGCCATTGCGAGTGTCGACAGCAACCTCGGCAGGAACACCCTGCGCATCAAAGAGCGCAGCCCACACCAATGCAGTGCGTGCACCAAAGGCCTGCTCCAGCCGCGGTTCGATCTCTGCCCGAGCAGCGGCGCGACCTTCAAAGCTCGCGAATCTGGGATCAGCACCCAGTTCTGGAGCTCCTAGCAGCGCACACATGGTTGCCCACTCGGTTGGGGTGGTCGCCGCAACCTGAATCCAGCCCTCTTGAGTCTGGTACAGGCGGTAGCAGGGCGACAGACCTGTCAGCTCCTTGTCCAGGCTCGGACGAGTCGGTGCAGTGGTGCCGTCGGCCAGCTTGGCAACTTCGGACACAAACATCGCCCCGCCATTGAGCAGCGAAGTCCAGACGTCCTGGCCCTTGCCAGTGACCTTGCGGTGGAACAGTGCACTCAGCACGCCCACCACGGATGCGAAGGCATTCGCAGTGTCGGTCATGCCGAATCGGATGTACATCGGCGGATTGCCATGCTCAACTCCGCCGGCCTCGTACTCAAGCCCGACCACTGCCTGATAGAGCGGATCGATGCCGCCACTGATCGACATCGGACCTTCCAGTCCATAGGCATAGGTGTTGCAGTAGACGATCTCTGGATTGCGGGCCGTCACCTGATCGAAGTCCACACCCAGCCGAGTGGCCGTGCCCTTGGTCATGTTGTGGTGCAGCACATCGGCCTTCTCGGCCAACTTCAACACGATCTCCGCTGCTTCTGGCTGCTTGAGATCCAGCGCAAGATCCAGTTTGCCTCGCTGGCAGCCGATGAAAGGCGATCCGTAGCGCATCGAGTCTCCGCGCGTCGGCTCAATCTTGATCACGGTGGCCCCGAGGTCGGAAAGGATCATGGGGGCGTACGGTCCGGCGAGAAATTGCCCGAGATCAAGCACGAGCACACCGTCGAGTGGTCCTGGCATTGCAAGCCTCCTGGTCAGATCACGCCGTCGGCAGCGAGCCGATCCAGCGTGGAGTCGTCGTAGCCGAGTTCGGCAAGAATCTTTCGTGAGTGCTCACCCACGCGTGGGCGTCCGCCCTGCACCTCGCCCGGTGTCTCCGAGAGCACTGCTGGCACCCCGTATTGCTCCATCAGGCCGAACTCCGGGTCATCCACTGAGACCACCATGTTGTTGGCTCGCATTTGTGGGTAGTCAAAACCTTCGGCGATCGTCAGAATCGGATCAGCCCCCACTCCCGCTTCGAAGAACTCCTCGCAGAGCTGCGTGCGGTCTCGAGTGATGAAGGCATCCCGCAGTCGTTGCTGGTTCTCGGCTCGATAGGCCATGTCCGTCATCATGCGCATCTGATCAAGTGGCTCAATGCCGAGGATCTCCTCCATTGATCGGGTCGCCACGCGACCGACATTGACTCCCGCGTGCAGCCATTCGCCGTTCGCGCATTCATAAATCGAAACCTGGTGCACTCCGGGTGGATAGGTCTTTGCCATCACAAGGGAGTCAGGGGCCTTCAGATGCTCAACGTCCTGCCACAGCATCGTGGTGTAGGCCAACACTCCCTGGTACAGGGAGGTACTGACGTGCTGGCCCTTGCCTGAGTCCTCACGCGAGGTCAGGGCAGCCAGGATGCCGGTTGCGAGCAGGAAGAAGGCGCCCATGCTCGGGATCTGCATGTGCAGGTGAGCGGGGCCAGGACGCCAGGCCGGCTGCTCAAACTGTGCTCCGGAACGCGCCTGCACCAAGGCATCCCAGCCCGGGCGCGAGGCGTAGCGATGGCCTTCGGGGTAGGCCGGCACCGATGCATAGATCAAGCGTGGAAACCGAGAGGACAGATCCTCATATGACAGCCCAAGCGCAGCCATCGTGCCCGGCGAGAAGGCCTCCACCAGCACATCAGCGGTCTCACAGAGCTTCAGGAATGCCTCCTTGCCGTCTGCCTGCTTCAGATCCAGCACGACTGAGCGGCGGCTGCGGTGCCAGACCGGTGAACCGGGAGCATCGCGAAAGGGATCCCCGCCGGGTGGTTCAACCTTGATGACGTCCGCACCCTGATCGGCCAGCAGCATGACGCCCAGGGGCCCTGCCACTCCCCAACTCAGGTCCAGAATCCGGATTCCGTCTAACGCTCCAGGCATGTCCAACCCCTCACATGGCGCTCTTGGTGCCGCGAGTATGCCGGTATGGAAAGGCTTACGGGTGGGTTTGCGAAGATGTCTGCTCGGGCCAAAGCTCACGGATCTGAAGCGAGCAATTTCGAGGATTCAAGAAAATTTGTGCCAAAAGACACCCTGATGTCACGAGCATGGGTGCCGATAGGGGAGACTATGTTCCTAGGTACAGACATATCAGCACCAAGGTCCTGAGTTGTCCGCCTGATTTTGGCTCCGGCTTGAATTAGCGGGCTTCGCAACATCTGGGCATTTGCACAGAAGTAAGGACGAAGGCGTGAACGTGCTGGCCACGTGTTGGACGACCGTCCGCCACGCTTTTCGTTAAGGAGAATGTGCATTATGGCTCAAGGAACCGTGAAGTGGTTCAACGCTGAAAAGGGCTTCGGCTTCATCGAGCAGGCCGATGGTGGCCCCGATGTTTTCGTCCACTACTCAGCAATCGATTCTGACGGCTACCGCTCGTTGGATGAGAACCAGTCAGTGGAGTTCGAGATCACGCAGGGACCCAAGGGTCCTCAGGCCGACAAGGTCCGCGTCGTCTAATTCAGACTTCCTCAATAACGAAAGGCCCGACAGTGATGTCGGGCCTTTCGTTATTTGCGGATCCGTTCAGCCCCCCCCCCCCCCCACTACTGGGCGAAGTCGGTGAAGCGCAGATCACCGCCTCGTTGCTGCAGCAAGGCCACGAGTGAGGTCCAGCCAGTTTGGTGGCTGGCCCCCAGGCCATGCCCGTCGTCGCCATCGAAGTACTCATAGAAGGGCACGAGATCTCTCCAGTACGGATCAGTCTGGAAGTACTCGTTGTCCCCCAGCACCGCACGACGGCCGAGATCATCACGCACAAAGATCGATGAAAGCCGTCCCGCCAGGATGTCGCCCACCTCAGCCAAGGTGATATCAAGACCTGAACCATCGGGATCATCGACGGTGAACGTGTCACCAAAGAAGCGTGCGTAGGCATTCAGTGATTGCAGGAGAAAGAAGTTCATCGGGAACCAGATCGGTCCTCGCCAGTTGGAATTGCCGCCGAACATCCGATTGGAGGATTCAGCCGGCATATAGGCAACTTCATATGTCTGGCCATTGGCGTGGTAGCTGTAGGGATGATCTCGGTGTCCCCTGGACAGCGAGCGCACCCCATACGGAGAGAAGAACTGCTCGGGATCAAACAATCGCTTCAGTATCGCTTTGAGGCGTTCCTCATGAACGAGCGCAATCAGCAGGTGCGTCTCATCGCCGCCATTGGCTCGCAGGCTCACCTTGGGACTGCCATAGGCAGAAAGCAGACCGTTCATGCGCTCGCTGATGTCCTTCAGCTCCCCCTCGGCACTCAGCGGAATTGCGATGGATGCGAACAGCGGCACCATCGACTGCATCGAGAACACCTCAAGTGAGTGTGCTGAACCATCGGGCAGCTCGATGACATCGTGATAGAACTGCGTTCGCTCATTCCAGAAGCTGATGTTGCCTGCGCCCTGCTCGATGGCACTGGCAATCAGCCAGCCATCCCAGACCCACCTGCCGAACATCCGGTCATATCCAGAGTCGATTCGGGCCAGCTCCACAGTAATCTCAAGCATCTGCAGCACCAGAGTGGCCATCCATGAGGTGCCATCAATCTGAGCCAGGTTTCCGCCAGTCGGCAGCGGCTGATCGCGATCGAACACTCCGATGTTGTCCATGCCCAGGAATCCACCGCCGAACACGCCCCGGTTCTTGTCATCCTTCTGGTTCAGCCACCACATGACATCCAAAGTGATCGAGCGATAGGCCGCCTTCAGGAAGTCGGCATCACCGTGACCCTTGGCCTGGCGATCCAATTGATAGACCTGCCATGTTGCCCAGGCATGCACGGGCGGATTGGTATCGCCGAATTCCCACTCATAGGCGGGTATCTGCCCATGCGGATGCTGGGTGAATGAACTCAAGAGCAGTAGCACCTGCTCTTTGGCAAGGTCGGGATCAATCATCGCCAGGCTGACGCAATGAAATGCCAAGTCCCAGGCTGCGTACCAGGGGTACTCCCAGGCATCCGGCATCAAGATGACGTCCTTGTTGATCAGATGCTGCCAGTCGGCGTTGCGGCCCTCCCAGCGCTCGGCTGGGGGCACGGGTTGGGTCGGGTCGCCTTCAAGCCATCTGCGCACGGCGTAGTGGTAGAACTGCTTGCACCACAACAGGCCGGCCAAGGCCTGCCGCTGCACGAGCTGCTCATCGGCGCTCAGCTCCGGATTGGCAACTTCTGAGTAGAACTCATCGGCCTCGGTGCGTCGGGCCGTGAAGACTGCGTCAGCATCATCAAAAGGCAGTTGGAGATCAGCTGACGCAAATCGAACAGTGACGGTCAGCGTCTCCCCCGCGGCGAGTTCACCCCTGACATGCAGACCAAGCTTTGAACCAGCCTTGGCATTGGTTGCAGCCATCGTGCCGTGAACAATCCGATCGTTGATTCCGTCCTTGACCTGCGGGGAGTCATTTGCAGAATCAAACAGCAGTTGCGCGTTGGTCTCGTTGTTGCAGAAGAGCAGCTCTGGAGTGATGCCCTTGTCAGTCTGCGCATAGATCCATCGATCACCAATGAGTGGGTGACTGGTGGCCGCGACCCCGGGACGCTCAAGAAATATCTGCGGGGCCACAGCATCTTCTTCCCATGACCAGGTGTTGCGATACCAAAACTGCGGGATCACATGGATGGGTGCCGCCTGTTCACCTCGGTTGACGATCGTGATTCGGCAGAAGACATCCTCAGGAGTGGCCTTCGCGTACTCAACTGTGACGTCGAAGTATCGATTTGCCAGCCAGTCATCCTTCAGGGCATCGAAAAGCTCGTACTCGCCTTCTGACTGACTTCGGCTGGCATTGGTGGCCACAAGATCGGCGTAGGGAAAGGCCACCTGCGGGTACTTGTAGACCATCGATGCGTAGGCGTGCGTGGGCAGGTTGTCGGTGTAGAACCAGTAGTCCTTGACGTCCTCCCCATGATTGCCCTGTTCATTGGCAAGTCCAAAGGGTCGCTCCTTGAGGATCGAATCCTGCTCATTCCACAATGCCAGGCCAAGGCAGATGGTCTGGTCCCGATCACACCAGCCGGCGAGTCCGTCCTCATTCCAACGGTAGGCGCGGCTGCGTGCATGTTCAAAGGGAAAGTAGGACCAGGCGTCACCGTCTGCGCTGTAATCCTCGCGCACAGTGCCCCAGGCGCGCTCACTGAGATAGGTTCCCCAACGGCGCCAATCGGCTGCCCCTGAACGCGCCTCAATCAGTCGATCACTTTCGGCCGATGACATCGGACTCCCCTCAGCGAAATACGTGTCACCGTAGTCGCCCAGCGATAGCCAATCCCAAGGACTCAAGAAAGCCCGACACCGAACAGCATTCACGGCATGCTTACGGGTGTGCGAACAAGATTTGCTCCGAGTCCCAGCGGATACCTGCACTCTGGAAACCTGGTCAACGCTCTGGCGACTTCCTGGCTTGCTCGTCAGCACGGTGGAGAGCTCGCACTGAGAATTGATGATGACGATCGCGATCGCTATCAGCCCGAATATGTCGCCTACATCTTCGCGTCTCTCGATGCGCTGGACATCGTCTGGCAACTGGGTCCTTCAAACATGGACGAGTACGTGCAGTGCGATGTGCAGGTCAGACATCGCTACCTGCGCAAGCAGCTCTCAAAGTTGCCACAGGACATGACCTTTGCTTGCGCGTGTACGAGATCCCTGCTGGTTGAGCGTCCGTGCACGTGTCGTGAACTGCGACTGCAACACATTGAAGGTGAGACGGTCCTGCGCGTCTATGTGCCTGACGACTGCGTGGTTGAAGTCAGCGGTACACCCATTCACGTGAAATCACAGCTGGGTGACTTTGTCGTCTGGAGGCGCGACGGCATTCCTGCATTCCACTGGGCGAAT
>JAUSQD010000165.1 GCA_030652695.1 Actinomycetota bacterium | reverse complement strand
CTCCTGCGCGCCATCTTCGGTGAGAAGGCTCGCGAGGTTCGCGACACCTCACTGAAGGTTCCGCATGGTGAGTCGGGCAAGGTCATCGGCGTTCGCGTCTTTGATCGTGAAGAGGGCGACGAGCTCCCACCGGGCGTCAATCGCCTGGTCCGTGTCTACATCGCGCAGAAGCGCAAGATCACTGAAGGTGACAAGCTTGCTGGCCGCCACGGCAACAAGGGTGTCATCGCCAAGATCCTGCCTGCCGAGGACATGCCCTTCCTTGAAGATGGCACGCCCGTTGATGTCGTCCTGAACCCGCTTGGTGTTCCCGGACGCATGAACGTCGGTCAGATTCTGGAAACCCACTTGGGCTGGGCCGCGGCAACGGGCTGGAAGGTTGATCCTTCTGACCCACGCGCCAAGAACCTCCCTGAAATGGTGAAGGAGGCTCCGCGTCGCACCAAGGTGGCAACACCGGTGTTCGATGGTGCACACGAAGATGAGCTCGCGCTCGTACTTGAGTCCACCCTGCCAACTGACGACGGTTTCACTCTGGTCGGCTCAGATGGCAAGGCCTCGCTCTATGACGGTCGCAGCGGCGAGCCGTACCCAGGTCGGGTCACGGTTGGCTACATCTACATCCTCAAACTCCTGCACCTGGTTGACGACAAGATCCACGCTCGCTCAACTGGTCCGTACTCGATGATCACTCAGCAGCCATTGGGCGGCAAGGCTCAGTTCGGTGGCCAGCGCTTTGGTGAGATGGAAGTGTGGGCACTTGAGGCCTATGGCGCTGCTTATGCGCTGCAGGAGCTGCTCACCATCAAGTCCGATGACGTGCTTGGTCGCGTCAAGGTCTATGAGGCAATCGTCAAGGGCGAAAACGTCCCTGAGCCGGGTATCCCTGAGTCATTCAAGGTGCTCGTCAAGGAGATGCAGTCGCTGTGTCTGAATGTCGAAGTGCTGTCCAGCAACGGACAGGCCATCGAACTTCGCGACACTGATGAGGATGTCTTCCGCACCGCCGAGGAACTCGGCATTGACCTGTCACGCCCTGAGCGCAGCAGCGTTGAAGAGCTCTAGCACCACAGAGCTCTTCCCGGCAATCCTCCCGCACACAAACGAAGGACACTTCAGTGCTAGACGTTAACTTCTTCGACGAACTCCGCATCGGCCTTGCCACTGCGGATGACATCCGCACCTGGTCATATGGCGAGGTGAAGAAGCCAGAGACCATCAACTACCGCACCCTCAAGCCTGAGAAGGACGGCCTGTTCTGCGAGAAGATCTTCGGACCCACTCGCGACTGGGAGTGCTACTGCGGCAAGTACAAGCGCGTGCGCTTCAAGGGCATCATCTGTGAGCGCTGCGGCGTGGAGGTCACTCGCGCCAAGGTGCGTCGTGAGCGCATGGGACACATCGAGCTCGCCGCTCCTGTCACCCACATCTGGTACTTCAAGGGTGTGCCAAGTCGTCTTGGCTACCTGCTTGATCTTGCGCCAAAGGACCTCGAGAAGGTCATCTACTTCGCGGCCTACATGATCACCTGGGTCGACTTCGATGGTCGCCATGAGGCGCTGCCGTCACTGGAGAACCAGCTGGGCGTTGAGAAGAAGCAGATCGCCAATCGACGTGACTCAGACATCGACACCCGCGCCAAGAAGCTCGAGTCCGATCTGGCTGAGCTCGAGGCTGAAGGTGCCAAGGCTGATGTGCGCCGCAAGGTTCGCGAATCAGGCGAGCGCGAGATGGCAGCAGTTCGCCGTCGCGCGGACACCGAGATTGAGCGTCTTGATCGCATCTTTGATCGCTTCCGCACACTGAAGGTCCAAGACCTTGAGGGTGACGAAATGCTGTTCCGCGAAATGCGTGATCGCTACGGTCGCTGGTTTGACGGAAGCATGGGCGCAGCTGCAATTCAAAAGCGACTGGAGACCTTCGACCTCGATGCAGAGAACACGATCCTGCGCGACATCGTCGTCAACGGCAAGGGCCAGAAGAAGACGCGTGCACTCAAGCGCCTCAAGGTTGTCAATGCCTTCCTGACCACCTCGAACTCGCCTACGGGCATGGTGCTAGACGCAGTTCCTGTCATCCCGCCAGATCTTCGTCCGATGGTCCAGCTCGATGGTGGCCTCTTTGCAACAAGCGATCTCAACGATCTCTACCGCCGAGTGATCAACCGCAACAACCGCTTGAAGCGCCTGCTTGATCTCGGTGCACCCGAGATCATCGTGAACAACGAGAAGCGCATGCTGCAGGAGGCTGTTGACGCACTCTTTGACAATGGTCGTCGTGGCCGTCCCGTCACCGGGCCGGGCAACCGCGCACTGAAGTCACTGTCCG
>JAUSQD010000147.1 GCA_030652695.1 Actinomycetota bacterium | reverse complement strand
TCACGATGTTCTTCGACATCGCTCAGGGGCTGGGCGGACTTGTGGTCGGCCTGGCGGCGGCATTTGGCGGCTATCGGGCGGTCTTTGGCGCCGGGGCGGTCTGCTCGATCATCGGACTGGTGGTACTCGTGGGATTCGTCTTGCCCCGCTACACCCAGGCGAGTACCCCAAGCTCAGGAAATGTCTGATATCAGCCACCTTCAACTGCTACCTTGAACAGCGCCCGTGCTCTCAATCGGGCGCTTTCACGTGGACAGGACACCAGTGACAAATCCAGTCGGAGTACCGCTTGCGCGCGGCATTACTGCACCTGTAGAAGAGCTATGGACGCACAAGCCCAACTCTGTTCGGCGCACCTCGACACTCAGCGCCACTCCCGGAGCCCATTGGATGGGATTTACCGTTGACGGCACGGCACGCGATGCCGTGTTCGGCGCCGAGGGCGAGCTGCTCAGCTCGAGCTTCGGACGTCTGCAGGCAGTGGTTGACCAGATGGGCAACGTCGAAAGCGTTGAGGTCACCGATGAGCGGGGCACACGCTCGCTGACTGAAGAGCTACGCGGAAAGTCGATCGGGGCAGGCTTTCGCGCCCAGCTGTCACGACTTGACGCTGGCATCGCCGACTCCTCGCTGGTGGGGACATTGCTTGATGACATGTCAGGCCTTCGACACATCGCGGGCTACGGGCGCATCGTCTCCGAGCCGCAGATCCCAGGCATGCTGGCGAACTCTCCACAGGTCGGCACCTGCGCAGGCTGGATGGCCGGTGGCGTTGCCGCCATGGCGTCGAGCGAGAGCATTCTTGGCGATCTACCGCCGGCAGCCACGATCAGCGAGCTGGTGACGCACGAGCTCGATTGGCACGACGAGATCGAGCTGCCAGCGGGGTCGATGCAGCGCCGCCGCCTTCTCGATGTCCAACCTCAGGCAGATGGCACCACCGACCTGCACATGTGGTTCCGTGACTCCCTTCACCATGGCGTCGGGGATGACGCAGCGCTCCACGAGTACATCGTGCGAGCGCATTTGGATGCTGACGGCCTGCTCGCCGATGCAAAGGCTGAGCCGCGTAGCCTTCCGATGGGAGATTGTCCGCTTGCTGCTTCACATGTGGAGCTGCTTGAAGGACGAACGGTCAGTCAGATTGATGAAGGTGTGCGAGCGCACTTGCGAAGTGAACTCGGATGCACCCATCTCAATGACGCCATGCGTTTTCTTCGTTCCGCCACGCCAATGCTGCATCAGTTAAGTGAAAGTGAGGCCCACCATGGATGACCTACTAGCAGAGCTTCGAGTCTGGCTCAACGACGCTCTTCCGAAGTGGAAGGCAAAGTGGGACGGTGACACCTCATGGGATGCGCTCTGCGATTGGCAGCGCATGTCATCAGAGGGAAAGTGGGCCACCGCGGCCTGGCCCGTTGAGTTCGGCGGACGAGGCCTTGGCACGATGGAGGTGCTGGCCATTGAAGACGTGATGGCCACCTACGGCGCCCCTCAGATTCCCGGGATGATCGGGCTGAAGAACGTTGCACCCACACTCATGAAGTTCGGCAATGAAGAGCAGCGGGCCTCAGTTCCCAATATTGGCAGCACCGATGAGGTGTGGTGCCAGGGATTCAGCGAGCCAGGGGCAGGCTCAGACCTCGCCTCGCTTCGCACCCGCGCCGTCATCGACGGCGATGAGTTCGTGATCAATGGCCAGAAGATCTGGACATCCAACGGGATGCACGCCACTCATATGCAGCTCCTGGCCCGCACGAATCCCGATGCACCCAAGCACAAGGGCATTTCCGCGATGACCTTGCGGATGGACACCCCGGGTGTTGAAGTCCGTCCGATCAAGCAGATCAATGGTGGCGCTGAGTTCGCTGAGGTGTTCTTCACCGATGCTCGTGTGCCAGTTGCCAATCTGCTCGGACCTTTGCACGAGGGCTGGAACGTCACCATGACCACTCTTGGTCATGAGCGTGCTGGTGTTGCGGTGTTTGCTGGTCGCTTGGAGCAGCGCATTCGCAATCTGGTCGAAGACGTCACCAAGCAGGACACCAAGGTTTCGCCCATCGTCGCTGATGAGTTGGCCGAGTTCTATGTCGAGGCCCGAGTGCTCGGAATGATGGGCCGCCAGATGCTGAACAAGATTGCTCAGGGTGGGACACCTGGCTCAGAGCAGTCCGTCATCAAGATGGTCTGGAGCGAATTGAGCCAGCGCGTGGACACAGTGGTCATGGAAATGGCAGGAATCGACGGCGTGACTGGTGCAAATCAGGACGCTGCGATGGGCTACCTCAGCGCACGTTCGGCAACGATCGCCGCTGGCACCTCCGACATCGTCAAGAACATCATTGGTGACCGCGTTCTCGGTCTTCCCCGCGACTAATTGCTTCAAGGAAAGGTTCGACCATGAAGAACGCAACCACAACTGAGGCAGAGCGCGCAGAATTCCGCTCGAGTCTTCGTGACTTTCTTGCCAAGTCCTCGCCTGAATCCCGCGTCCGCTCGGTCATTGACGCGGGAACTGGCATTGACGAGGGCACCTGGAAAGGCCTGGCCTCAGATCTTGGTGTTGCCGGATTGCTGATCCCAGAGGAGTTCGGGGGTCAGGGGATGGGCATGGCCGAAATGGCCGTTGCCCTCGAGGAGGCCGCGCGCGCAATCGCATTCGTGCCCCTGTTGACGTCAAGCGTGCTGTCCACCCTTGCAATTCAGCTCTCTGGCGATCAAGAGGCCTGCGCCAAGTACTTGCCCGGGCTGGCCGACGGCAGCGAGATCTTCTCCTTCGCTGGGCTCGACGGGGCACTCACCACCACGGTGGCGCGCAATGAAACCTTCTGGGGCCTGTACGGCTCCAAGACCGCCGTGCTGAATGCCAATGTCGCCTCTCGGTTCCTCGTCGTGGCGAGCACTCCCGATGGCACCGGGCTCTTCGTAGTCGACAGCCACGCAGGTGGAGTGGTGATCAGGCCACAGGACGCTCTTGACCTCACGCGCCCCACTGCGCTGGTGACCTTCGAAGGCACCGAAGGCACGCGCATCGGCGGTGACTTCACCGACGCATTGAAGTCACTTGAGTCATTTGGTCGCATCGCCACCAGTGCGGAATTGCTTGGCATGTCTGAGCGCCTGATGGAGATCTCCGTTGAGTATGCAAAGACTCGCGAGCAGTTCGGCAAGCCCATCGGCGCATTCCAGGCCATCAAGCATCGCTGCTCGGAGATGTTTGCGCACGTGGAGTCGATGCGTGCAGCAGTTGGCAGCGCCGCACTGGTTGATCCAGAGGACACCGCGGCACTGCATGAGCATTCGCTCGTGGTGAAGGCCTACTGCGCTCGCTTTGCTCCTTGGATCGCTGAGGCAACCATTCAGGTACACGGCGGAATTGGCTTCACTTGGGAGCATGTGGCGCATCTCTACCTGCGTCGTGTGAAGACTGACGAGGTGCTCTTTGGCGATGCACTGGCCTGTCGTGATGAATTGCAGTCGATGCTGGGCCTCACAGCATGAGTCAGGCCTACATCGTCGACATCATTCGCACCCCAATCGTTCGGGTCCGGCGCGATGGAAGCAGCTACACCAGTGTTCACCCAGCAGATCTGATGGCGGTGCCATTGAGTGCACTTGTTGAGCGCAATGGATTTGACCCCGCGCTGATCGATGACGTCATTGGTGGCTGTGTGACGCAGATTGGCCGCCAGAGCAACAACATCACGCGCAGTGCAGTGCTGGCGGCGGGATTTCCTCAGTCAGTGCCAGGCACAACAGTGGATCGCCAGTGTGGCTCTTCGATGCAATCGGTCGTGTTCGGAGCTCAAGGTGTGCAGGCCGGCGGCTATGACCTCGTCATTGGCGCGGGTGTGGAGTCGATGAGCACTACTGCGATGTTCAGCAACAAGAATGGTGAGGACCCCTTTGGTCCGGCGGTGACCGAGCGATATGCCGGCGGCGGTCTTGTAGAGCAGGGCATCTCGGCTGAACTCATTGCTGCGCGCTGGGGACTCTCGCGCGAGGCCATGGATGAGTACTCGGTCCGGTCCCATCAGCGGGCAGCAGCTGCGCAGGCATCAGGCCTGCTGGCCAAGCAGATTGTCCCCGTGACCCTCGCCGACGGCACCGTGATTTCTGCAGATGACGGCATCCGTGCCGACAGCAATGTGGAGACCCTGGGGGGTTTGAAGCCAGCGTTCGTCAACGATGACGCCAAACTGCGCTTTCCTGAGATCGAGTGGTCAGTCACAGCCGGCAATGCCTCGCAGATCAGTGATGGCGCATCAGCGGTGCTGATCGTGAGCGAGGAGATGCTCAACAAGTTGGGCTTGAGGCCGCGGGCGCGCATCGTTGCATCCTCAGTCATCGGCGATGACCCGATCGAGATGCTGTCGGCGGTCATTCCGGTAACCAACAAGACCCTGGCAAAAGCCGGATTGAAGCTCTCCGACATTGATGCATTTGAAGTCAACGAGGCCTTCGCAGCACCAGTGCTTGCCTGGCTCAAGGACATTGGCGCAGATCCAGAGAAGGTCAACCAGAACGGCGGCGCCATCGCGCTTGGTCATCCACTGGGTGCATCCGGCGGACGTCTGCTGGCCTCGCTGCTGACCACCTTGGAAGCCAGCGGCGGCCGCTATGGATTCCAGACCATGTGCGAGGCCGGCGGGCTCGCCAATGGTCTGATTATCGAGCGGCTGTAGCTGCGAATCTGCAGGTGTGAAGTGCCGCTCACTTTGGCAGATCGCGTAGCCAGCGAAGGGCGCATTACCGTAGGGTGACGACCTTGCGGTTGGCCCTGCGATTACCCTCGTCTGCCTGCCTGTGGATCCGTGCCGGACACCCTCTGTGAGCACGAATCTGATGTCTGTCCCCATGCTGAAATACAAGGAGTTGCTGTGAATCTGCTGACGCTGTTGGAGATGGTTACCGGCGGGTTTGACGACCGAATTGCGGTTGGCAGCCTGAGCGACGGCACCAGTTATGCCCAACTTCGCGCAGCTGCCGCCCGAGGTGGTGCTCGCATCCAGGCTTCAGGCGCAAAGAGCGTGATCTTCTGTGGTGAAAACGGTCCGGCATTCCCGATCGCGCTGTTTGCTGCGTCCTTCGCCGGTGTCCAGTTCCTTCCCTTGAACTACCGCCTTGCTGAGGAGTACATCCACAAGGCCATCATGGGAATGCCCGCCCCATACATCGTCACTGACAACCCCGCGATCGTGCCGGAAGGCGCAGCGCAGGTGGTTGAGACCTTTGATGACTGGCTGGCAGCCACGCGCGAGGGTGATGTTCCGGTCTTTGAGTCCGAGCCGGATCCTGAAGAGATCGCCATCCTGCTGCAGACCAGCGGCACGACCTCCGCTCCCAAGAGCGCTGTTCTCCGCCACAAGCACCTGGTGGCGTATGTGCTTGGCTCCGTTGACTTTGCCAGTGCTGACCCATCAGACGCGATGATCGTCTCGGTGCCGCCGTACCACATCGCAGCTGTCGCCAACCTGCTGTCAAATCTGTACTCAGGTCGTCGCGTGGTGTACCTGGATCGCTTCACTCCCGAGAACTGGCTCGACACCGTCGAGCGCGAAGGCGTCACCAATGCCATGCTCGTTCCCACCATGCTCTCGCGAGTTGTTGAGCACATGGAGGCCACTGGCCGTCAAGCACCACCCACCTTGCGCGGACTCAGTTACGGTGGCGCACGCATTGCCCAGGCAACTCTTGAGCGCGCACTCGGCTTGTTCCCCAATGTTGGCTTCGTCAATGCCTATGGCCTGACTGAAACCTCATCGTCGGTTGCAGTGTTCGGTCCTGACGATCACCGCGAATCCTTCACCAGCACCGACCCTGAGGTGCGTGCGCGTCTTGGATCTGTTGGCAAGGTGCTCCCCAATGTGCAGATGGAGATCCGCGATGGCGAGGGCGAAGTGCTGCCGCTTGGTGAAGCTGGCGCCATTTGGGTAGCTGGAGAGCAGGTCTCCGGTGAATACCTGGAGAGCGGCCGCGTCGTTGACGATGCCGGCTGGTTCAACACCCGTGACCGTGGCTGGCTTGATGCCGGCGGCTTCCTGTTCATCGAAGGTCGCACAGACGACACGATCATTCGCGGCGGTGAGAACATTGCTCCAGCCGAAATCGAAGAGGTCATCCACCGTCACCCAGCGGTGCTGGAGTGTGCAGTCGCTGGTGTGCCAGATGACGAGTGGGGCCAGCGCATTGCTGCCTTCGTCGTGGTCCGCGAAGGCATGACAGTGACTGAAGAGGAGATCAAGGATTTTTGCCGCGAAAAACTGCGCTCATCCAAGACTCCCGACTATGTTCGCCTCCGTCACGACATTCTTCCGCAGACAGCGACGGGCAAGCTTCTTCGCCGCAATCTCGTCGCAGAGTTCGCATTGCATGTGGAAGGCCAATAACCGCGCAAGCACACAAGGAGATCACCTTGGCTATTGACCTCGACATTCTTAAGGTGCGGATAGCACCGCAGGATGATCCCGAGACCAACTTCTTCTGGGCCAGCGGTGAGGACGGCAAACTGCGCTTCAAGCACTGTCAGGACTGCGGTTACTACTCTCATCCGCCAACGCCTCGATGCTCCAAGTGTCTGTCGGCAAATGTGCAGCCTGATCCAGTGTCGGGCAGGGCAACTGTCCTCACGTACACCGTCAATGTGCAGCAATGGGTTCCCGGGCAGGAGCCGTACATCATTGCCATTGTCACGATGGAAGAGCAGGACGATCTTCGACTGACAACCCTGCTTGCAGGCGTAGCACTTGATGATCCCAACATCATTGGGATGAAGGTCGAAGTGCGCTTTCTTGCACGCGATGACGTGTGGTATCCCACTTTCGTGCCAGAAGGGTCCCCAGCATGAGCAACCCCGAGCGCCTCTCATTCATCAGCGGCATCGGCCGATCAGCATCTGGTCGCCGTCTTGGCCGCACATCGATGGATCTGACTCTTGATGCCGCACTTGAAGCCATCGCAGATGCCGGCCTGACACGCGATGACATCGATGGCATTGCGACGTACCCAGGCGGTGACGCGATCATGTCGCGTGGATTCGGCGGTCCATCAGCGGCTGCCGTTCAGGATGCACTTCGTCTGGACATCAACTTTCTCTATGGTTCCGGTGAGGGCTCAGCACAGTTGGGCTCGATCATCGAAGCATCGATGGCCATCGCCGCGGGTCTGGCCAAGCATGTTCTGGTCTTCCGCACCGTCACTGAATCAACGATGCAGGGCATGGCCGGAAGAAACCCTGCTGGTGGCATGGCCCGCGCTGGCGGATTTCTCTCGCAGTTTGGTGCGGTGTCTGCGACCAACTGGTTCGCCCAGGTCGCCCAGTTGCACATGCACAAGTACGGCACGACCAAGGAGCAGCTCGGCCAGATCTCGCTCACCTGCCGTACCAATGCTGGAGTCAATCCGCGGGCGGTCTATCGCGATCCGATCACGATGGATGACTACCTGAATGCCCGCATGATCTCCACACCACTGTGCTTGCTTGACTGCGATGTTCCCGTCGATGGCTCAACAGCAATGATCGTTTCGCATGTTGACTACGCCAAGGACGCTCCAAAGCCATCAGCCTTCATCAATGCCGTCGGCACGGCGCAATATGGGCGGCCTTCTTGGGACCAGTACGCAGACATGACATCGATGATGGCTCAGGGTGTGGCCAAGCAGATGTGGTCCCGCACTGATCTGAAGCCTTCGGACGTGGATGTTGCTGAGTTGTATGACGGCTTCAGCATCATCACCTTGGCCTGGATCGAAGCCCTTGGGTTCTGTGCACAGGGCGAAGGCGGTGCGTTCATTGAAGGCGGACAGCGCATCGCACGCACGGGTGAGCTTCCGATCAATACCCATGGTGGCCAGCTATCCGAGGGGCGTCTGCACGGCTACGGACATGTCTATGAGGCAGTTGCTCAGCTGCGAGGTGAAGCAGGTGAGAGACAAATCCCCAATGCCGAGGTTATTGTTGCGGCCAACGGTGGCGGCCCCATCGCTGGTGCAATGTTGTTGACCAAGGGTTATTCAAGCTAACCAGGAGTAGGGGTATTCCGATGGGGCCACACACACGCTATGGATTCATCGGACTGGGAAGCATCGGATTGCCGATGGCGCAGACGATTGCTCGCTCGGGGCTGCCGCTGACAGTGTGGGCTCGTCGCCCTGAAGCCACGGTCGATTTTCCAAGCGAAGTCACCAGGGCACTCACCCCAGCAGAGCTTGGCGCGAACAGTGATGTTGTGTGCTTGTGCGTCTTTGATGCAGCAGCAGTCGATGAGGTGCTGTTCGGAAGTCAAGGAGTGGTCGAGGGGCTGAAGCCTGGAGCCGTGATTCTTGTGCACAGCACAGTGGCTCCGCAGTTTGTGCAGGATCTTGAAGTGCGGCTGAACTCTGTGAACCTGCGACTCATTGATGCGCCTATCAGCGGTGGACCTGGAAGCGCAGCGGATGGCGATCTGACCATCATGCTCGGCGGCTCGGCGCAGGATTGCCATGAAGTAGACGAGATCGTCAAGGTGCTTGGTGCAAACTCGATTCGACTGGGAGACGTGGGCGCGGGTCAGAAGACCAAACTGATGAACAACTCGCTGTTCACCGCACAACTGGGATTGACCAATTCAATGCTGGAGATTGCTGACGAGCTCGGCATTGACCGAGCAGCAGCACTGCAGACCCTTTCCACCAGCTCCGGACAGAGTTTCGCGCTGTCGACCTTTGCCCGTGGGGGCAATGTGGAGATGATGGCGCGCGGAGCTGCTTTGCCAGCGTTGGCGAAGGATGTCCGCATTCTGGAATCGTTGGTGGGTGCTGACTCGCAAGTCGTTTCTATTGCGGAGAAATTTGTCAAACTCATGGAATCCAGCCTGCTGACCGACAACGATGAGCCAACGGCAGTCGAAGGGAAGTCATGAAGCATCAGGGCAAGGTCGCATTCATCACTGGTGGCGCGATCGGTTTCGGTTATGCATTTGCAGAGGCGCTCGCTGAAGAGGGGGCCTCGATCGTCATCGCTGAAATCAACATGGAGGCGGCGAATGCGGCAGTTGCCACACTTGTTGCTGCGGGACATCGAGCCATTGCTGTGGACTGCGATGTTGCTGACGACGTTGCCGTTGACAATGCAGTCGCCAAGTCGATCGCGGAGTTCGGCGGTATTGACATTCTCATCAACAATGCGGGTCTGCACCTGACGAAGTACAACCAGCCCTTCTCCGTTCTTTCGCGGTCGGATGTGCGAGCACTCTTCGATGTCAACCTGATGGGCGTGGTGAACTGCTCAGTGGCGTGTCTTGAGAGCATGCGCAGTCGCGGCGGAGGCAACATCATCAGCATCTCCTCGATGGCCGGCAACATGTCGTCTTCTCCGTATGGAGTCTCCAAGCTTGCAGTCCGCGGCCTGACCATCGCCTTTGCGCGTGAGTTTGCTGATGCAGGCATCCGCGTCAATGCGATCTCCCCTGGACTGATCGCCACTGAAAGCGCGATTGCCGACCTGCCCGAGGCTCAGGTGGAGATGATCGTCAATCAGATGCAGGCAATTCACCGCCTTGGTGCTGTGCCGGACATCGTGAACATGATGCTGTTCCTGATCTCCGAGGAGGCCAGCTTCATCACGGGCGAGACCTTCAAGGTCAGTGGCGGCGCCGCACTTTCTGTCTAGAGTCGATCGAGGAGTTCCGCACCCAATGGCTGAACTTCAGTCTGCAGCAACAGTCGTGCTTGTCCGTGACGGCAGCAGTGGCATGGAACTGCTGTTGCTCAAGCGACCTCAGCACGGCTCATTTGCCAATGCATGGGTCTTTCCTGGTGGACGCATTGAAGTGCAGGATGTGAAGGGTGAGGATGACGCGGAAGTCGATGTTGCTCGTCAAGCAGCAGAACGGGAGGCACGTGAGGAGACCGGACTCGTCGTCAACGCCGCGAGTCTGAAGCACTTCTCTGTCTGGCTTCCACCTCCGCAGGCTCCCAAGAGATTCCACACATGGTTCTTTATCGGCGCAGCTCCGCATCGCGATGACATCACCATTGCTGCCGGCGAGATCGTTGAGCACGCCTGGCTGACCCCGGCTGAGGCAATTGCTCGGCACCAGCGCGGTGAAATCGATCTGATGCCACCGACGTTCGTGTCCATCAGTCGATTCATCGGATGGGCGTCGGTTGCCGAAGCCCTGGATTCTGTTCCCGATGGTGAGCCACCGCTGTTCGAGAGTTTCGTCGTGTCTGTCGATGATCGTCCGACCATTGTGTGGTCCGGCGACGCCGAGCATCCGACATCCAAGGACACCAACGGCCGGCACCGTTTGAGCATGGGTGACCGGCCGTGGGTGTTTGAGCTTGTCAGCTAGTTACAGGCCGCTCTTCTCCAGGATGTGCACGCCGGCGGTTGATCCGAGCCCGATGACGTGGGCCAGACCGACCTTGGCGCCTTCGATCTGACGAGGGCCAGCCTCACCACGAAGGTGTGTTGCCACCTCCCAGACATTGGCGATGCCAGTGGCGGCAATGGGGTGACCCTTGGACATCAGGCCGCCGGAGACATTGACCGGCATCTTCCCGGTGCGCCAGGTGGCACCAGTGTTGAAGAAGTCGATCGCATTGCCGGGTGCGCAAAGTCCGAGGTTGTCGTAGTGCACCAGTTCTGCAGCGGCAAAGCAGTCATGCAGTTCGGCGAGATCCAGGTCCTCCGGACCGATGCCTGCCTGCTCGTACGCGGCCTGGGAAGCATTCTTGGTGACAGTGTTGACGTCAGCCAGTTCCTGGTTGCCAGGTGTCCACGGGTCAGTGGCAATGATGGATGCGCTGACCTTGACCGCGCGACGCTGCTGCTCAAGAGGCAGGGTACGAAGCTTGGTCTCGCTGACGAGCACCGCGGCCGCGGCGCCATCACAGTTGGCAGAACACATCGATCGGGTGTGCGGGTAGGAGATCATCGGATCGCCCATGATTTGCTCAAGGCTCATGGCCTTCTGGTACGCCGCATTCGGGTTCAGCGTTGAGTGCGAGTGGCTCTTCTCGGCAATGCGCGCGAACAGCTCGAAGTCCGCACGTGGATCACTGTCGTTGTAGGCCAGACCAATTTGCGCGAACAAGCCGGCCATTCCCGTGGTGCCGATGTAGCCATCCAGCGGCATGATTGCGCCTTGGCGTCCCTTGGGAGTCCAGTTCTCCGGCATCGCGCCGGCAGTGTTGCCGGTCAGCAGTCCAGCTCCTGAGAGCTTCTCGACACCGACTGCGAGGGCGTAGTCAGCCTCACCTGCCTTGATCGCCATGACGCCAGCACGCAGCGCAGTGGCTCCGGTGGCGCAGGCGTTGGAGACATTGAAGACGGGGATGCCGGTCTGGCCGATGTTCTTCTGCAGGCTCTGTCCCTGCGTGCCACCCATCAGGTTGCCGTAGCCAAGGATCTGAATGTCCTTCATCGTGACGTTGGCATCCTTCATCGCAGCAAGGGCCGCCTCCGATGCCAGGTCAAGCACGTCCTTGTCGGCATGCTTGCCGAACGGCGTCATGTGAATGCCAAGAATCCATACGTTTTCACTCATGTGGAGTACCTCTCGTCCTTAAACCGGCTCGAAGCCGAAACCGATGGCCTCAACGCCGCCGGCGTCTTTGCCAAGTGGGAATGTGGCGAGTTGAACTTCCATGCCGCGAGTGATGTTCTCAGGGATGGCCTCAACTCCGGTGATGTTTGCGGCGACGTCCATGCCACCGCAATTGACGATCCCTGTGGTGTAAGGAACAGGAATGCCCTTCGCGGCGAACTGCACGATCGTGAAGGTCTTGAGGATTCCGGTTGTAGGCACTTCATACTCAGCGAAGCTCTCATTGAAGCAAGCTGGGCAAGCATTGTGGCGTCCGAAAACCTTGGCCTTGCACGCTGTGCACTCTTGCGCAACGAGATGGGGCTTTGGTTCCAGCACCAGATAATCGACGATAGGAATCGACAAGGGTCCTCCTCAGGCGTGTTGGTCCCTTAGAACATAGGCATAAACGCCGCTTCATGGGGCGCTATTCCCGCAATTGGTTACATCATTGCCCGTAATTGCTCCACTGTCTGAATTGGGTCAATGCCGGGCGGAATGGTGATGTCCAAACTGGTGACACCGGACTCCGCGTAGGCGGCAAGTCGCTCGGCCACAAATGCAGCAGATCCGACCAGGGCACCTTGATCCAGCCAGGCCTGGGGCACTGCAGCGGCTGCTTCTTCTCTCTTGCCGGTGAGAAAGAACTCCTGGATGGCCAAGGCTTCATCAACCCAGCCCATGCGCTGGGCCAGATCGTTGTAGAAGTTAGCGTTGCGCGCGCCCATGCCGCCGACATACAGCGCAATGTGGTTGCGCATACCGGCAAGCAGCGAATCGCGATCCAAGTTGTCGCCAATGGCCACTGTCGTGTTGGCCACGATGTCCAATGCGGGAAGCGCAGCAGACCGCTTGGCAAGGCCAGGAGCAAGTGCAGATCCAAACACGGCTTCAGCCTTTTCAGGAACCCAGAAGAAGGGCAGCCAGCCCTCGGCGATCTCAGCGGTGGTCTCCACTGATTTATCCCCCAGTGCGGCCAGGTAGATCGGCACCGAAGGACGGTCGGGCTTGTTGATGAGCTTCAACGGCTTGCCAAGACCAGTGCCGCCAGCCTCCTTGGTCAACGGAACGCTGACCGTGTCTCCTGTGTACTCCACGACCTCGCGGGCCACCACTTTGCGCACGATGTCGACGACTTCCTTGGTGCGGGTCAAAGGCTTGGCGTAGGCCATGCCGTGGAAGCCTTCAACAACCTGAGGTCCGGATGCGCCAAGGCCGAGGTGGAAGCGTCCACCGCTGAGGTGATCCAGACCTGCTGCGGTCATGCCAAGCACTGCGGGCGTGCGGCTGTAGGCATTGAGAATGGCCGAGCCCAAGCCGATAGTTGAGGTCTTGGCCGCGAGGTACCCCAGGGCAGACACCGCGTCAAAGCTGTAGGCCTCCTGCAGCCAAAGCAGGTCCAGACCGGCTGACTCCAGATCCTGAATCATCGGTGTGAGTGCAACAACATCCTGGGTGTAGCTCAGGGTGGTGGACAGGCGCATCGTGCTTCCTCTCAACAGTGGATGTTCAACTCTAGGCACCCAGCCCCAGTTCGTCACTGAGTCGTTCAGCCTTGCGCAATGCCTTGGGTCGCAGGATCCAGGTGACCACTGCTGCGGTGAAACAGCCGTACGCGATCACCACACTGATGGATGTCTTCTGTGCAACAGCACCGGCGATGAGCATGCCGATGGGCACGGTGCCGCCGAAGGCTGTCATCCAAAGACCCATCAGATGCCCTCGTCGTTCCAGCGGCACATGGGTCTGCGCTGAGGCATTGAGCGAGATCACCACCATCTGGTAGGAGATCCCCAGAATGAACACGAGCACGTACGCCATCCAGTCCATGCGGGCGAAGATGAGCATGGCCAGCATGGTGGTGACGCCCATGAGCCCAACGCTGACCACGATGAAGGGGTCGCGCTTCACCAGCACAGTGCTCAGTGCCAGGGCGCCCGTGACTGCCCCCCCTCCAAGGCAGGCATAGAGCCAGCCATATGCCGAGCTCTCGACATCCATCCCGAAGTTCTGGGCTGCGATCGTTGGCATTTGATAGAGGAAGGTCAGGGTCAGCAAGGCCAGTGCGAACATGCTGAGAACGATGCGTCGAATGTAGGGATCCGTGCGGAGCATGGTGATGCCTCCGCCGATGCCAGATTCACCGTCGGCAAGCTTGCGGCGAGCGGGGAAACGCACGAAGTACACCGCAGACATGATGAAGATGAAGCTGCAGGCATTGAGCAGCATGACACCGGATGCACCGATGATCGGGAAGAGAATGCCGCCGATTGCCGGACCGATCACCCGAGCCATGTTCATCTGGGTGGAGTTCAGGGAGACAGCAGCTCGAAGGTTCTCAGGACCGACCAGGCTTGGCACGGAAGATCCCCAGGCTGGGCCGATCAGGGCATTGCCCAGACCGACACCGAGCACGCAGGCGAAGATCCCCGGGAAGTTCAACTGTGGCTGCGCCAGAACGAAGGCGAGCATCAAGACGCAGAGCACCTGCCAGAACTGCAGGATCAAGATGAACTTGCGCACATCAAAACGGTCGGTGAGCCAACCGCCAACGGTGGGAAGAAAGAGCATCGGCCCAAGTTGGGCGAAGGTGATGAGACCAACGGCAAGTGGTGAATCAGTGCGGTCGTACACGAACGCGCCGAGCACAACTGTCTGCATCCACGTGCCGATTTGTGAAAGGAAGGAGCCAAGCAGGACATAGCGGAAAGAGCGCACAGCCAGTGCAGACCGGGCGGTGCCAGTCTGCAGTGGCCGTGCGCTCTTCACCTGTCCAGGTGCGTCTGCTGTCAACGCAACAGCGGATCTCTTGGCATGCCCAGGATGCGCTCTGCGATCACGTTTCGACTGATTTCTGAAGTGCCACCTGCAATGGTGAGGCAACGGTTGAAGATGTACTGCGTGGTGATGTCTGAGTGCTCGCCATCGACACCTGCATCGCCAAGCAATTTCATCGCCAGTTCAGTTGAACTCTGTGCGAGTTCGGACACCAACACCTTGGTGATGTTGCCCTCGGCGCCAGGACCAGAGCCGATCACGGCACGAGCGGCAGCACGCAAGTTGAGCAGGCGGATGACCTGATCTTGTGCGATGAGCTTGCCGACTTCGCGATCGTGGCCGCGGTCTGCGCCAACTCCGCCAGGCAGAATCTCGATGAGGAGGTCACCGCTGATGCCATTGCCACCGCCACCGCCAATGGTGACTCGCTCATTGCCCAGGGTTGCGCGGGCGACCGCCCAGCCATTGTTCACCTCGCCGACCACATCTGCGTCAGGGACGAAGACTCCATCAAAGAAGACCTCGTTGAACATGGCCTCGCCTGTGTTCTCGCGCAGTGGGCGCACCGAGACACCAGGGGCGTCCATCTTGATGACCATCGCGGTGACGCCCTTGTGCTTTGGAGCATCGGGATCAGTGCGCACAGTTGCCATGCCGAACTGGCAGTACTGCGCGCCAGAGGTCCAGACCTTCTGCCCATCAACGATCCAGCCGCCATCAACCTTGACGCCCTTGGTTGACACAGCAGCGGCGTCCGAACCAGCGCCAGGCTCTGAGAACAATTGGCACC
>JAUSQD010000137.1 GCA_030652695.1 Actinomycetota bacterium | reverse complement strand
TTCTGGAAATCCCCGGGCCGACCTCCAGGTCGAAGCGACTAGTTCCAGGTCTTGACGATCAAGTTCTGCTTGTCCTTGAACACGCCACACAGCAGCATGATGAGATCGATCAGCGCCCAGATGCCCAGTCCACCCAAGGTGAAGATCATGGCAATGCCGGTGCCGACCTTGCCGACGTAGAAGCGATGAACGCCGATCACGCCAAAGAAGAAGCAGAGCACTGAAGCCACAGTGCGGGACTTGGGGCTGATGGCCTCAGTTGAAACAGGTGCCATGGTGTTTTCAGTCATGAGTTGTCCTTAAAGTCTTGATTCCCCGTGGTGCCCTGACGCCTAAGTGCAGGGCTGTACGGGCGAGAGCGTAGTCGCTCTGAGGTGAGAATCTGTCACCTCGACGCACCAGTCAGTCGAGCCGACCCTTGGCTACTCGACCGATGGCCTTGGTTGCCTCACGCTTGGATTCGCGTTCAGCAATCGCCTGTCGCTTGTCGTAGGACTTGCGGCCACGGGCAAGAGCGATCTCGACCTTCGCGTACCCGTCCTTGAAGTAGAGCGAAAGCGGGATCAGCGTGAGCCCGGACTCCTTCGTCTTGTTCACAATGCGTCGAATCTCCTCCTTGCGCATCAACAGTTTGCGCGCACGACGGGGCTCGTGATTGGTCCACGTGCCCAAGGAGTACTCAGGGATGTGCACGCCGCGAAGCCACAATTCGCCGTCTTCAATGCTGGCGAAGCCATCGGTCAAACTGGCGCGACCGGCCCGCAGCGACTTCACTTCAGTGCCGGTCAAGACCATGCCGGCCTCGAAGACATCTTCGATTGCGTAGTCATGCCGCGCCTTCTTGTTTTGCGCGACTAACTTGCGCCCTTGTTCGCGGGCCATGGTTGCTTCTCGATCCTGGTCAGACTCGGAGGTACTTGCGCAGCGTAAAGAATGCCGCCGAGCCGGCCAGCAGAATGCCAGTGATCAACATGACAGGAGCAATCCAGAAGACCGCATCCCAGCCAACGAAGGAGGTGAACTGGAAGGACGGTGCAATCACCTGATCGACCAAGATGCCCTTGGTGAGCACTAGAGCAAAGATCGCAAGGATCGCTCCGGCAGCGGCAGCGAACGCGGCTTCCAGCAAGAACGGCAGCTGGATATAGAAGTTGGACGCACCCACCAGGCGCATGATGCTCGTTTCTCTTCGCCTGCTGAATGCGGCAACGCGCATGGTGTTGACGATGAGCAGGACGGTGACAATGAGCATCAGGACAGCGATCGCCAGTGCGATCGCCTGCAGTCCGCCGAGCAATCGGAAGAACTTGTCCAGGATCTGCCGCTGATCATTGACTTGCTCAACACCTGGTCGACCAGCGAATGCAGAGGCAACGACTTCGTATTTCGTTGGATCGGAGAGCTTCACTCGGAACGACTCGGGCAGAGCACTTTCACGAACGTTGTCTGCGATGGGCGAGTTCGCGAACTGCTCTTGGAAATGCTTGTAGGCGTCCGCCTGAGATTCGTAGAAGATGGTGTCGACCAGCGGCTTCAGTGATTCCAGATCGGTTCTGATTTGATCTCGTTGCGCCTGAGTTACCGCTCCGCCTGAACACGACGCAGCATCACTGCCGCGACTGCACAGGAAGATCGACACCTCGACCTTGTCATACCAAAAGTCCTTCATCGTGGATACCTGGGCACGAAGCAACAGCGCTCCACCGAAGAGCCCAAGGGACACCGCGACAGTTATCACCACTGCAAGGGTCATCGTCAGATTGCGGCGAAGCCCATGGCCGACCTCGCTAGCGACGAACGTTGCGCGCATTACTGGGCGTATCCGTACACACCACGTGACTGGTCGCGCACAAGATGACCGCCCTCAAGTTCAATGACGCGACGGCGCATCTGGTCAACGATGGCGCTGTCATGCGTGGACATCACCACTGTGGTGCCCAGGCGATTGAGTCGATCAAGCAATTGCATGATGCCCACGGAAGTGCCGGGGTCCAGGTTGCCCGTCGGTTCGTCGGCGATCAGAAGCATCGGGCGGTTCACGAAAGCGCGGGCAATTGCCACGCGCTGCTGCTCACCACCGGAGAGCTCGTCTGGACGTCGGTTCTCCTTGCCCTCAAGCCCAACGACCTCGAGCACCTCGGGCACCACCTTGTTGATGTGAGCCTTGGGCTTGCCGATCACCTCAAGGGCGAAGGCAACGTTCTCGGTGACGGTCTTGTTCGGGAGCAGCCGGAAATCCTGAAAGACCGTGCCGATCTGGCGACGGAAGTATGGGATTTTCCAATTCGAGAGGTGGCCAAGCTCCTTGCCGGCGACCCAGACCGAACCTTGGGTCGGGCGCTCTTCACGCAGGATCAGGCGCAGGAAGGTCGACTTTCCGGAGCCAGATGGCCCAACCAGGAAGACGAACTCTCCCTTTTCGATCTCAACAGAGACCTCATCTAGGGCCGGACGCTGCTGGCTTGGATACAGCTTGGTCACGTGGTCGAAAAGAATCACCTAGAGAGTGTAAGTGGCGTTTGCGATTAAACCGCGGTCGCTTGCTGCTTGCGCCACCGAATACCGGACTCCACGAAGTCATCGATCTCTCCGTCGAGCACCGCCGCGGTGTTGCCGGTTTCGGTCTCAGTGCGCAGATCCTTGACCATTTGGTAGGGATGAAGGACGTAGGAACGCATCTGATTTCCCCACGATCCTGAGTTGTCGCCCTTGAGCGCGTCCATCTTGGCGCGGTCCTCCTGGCGCTGGCGTTCCAGCAGCTTGGCCTGCAGCACAACCATTGCGGTGGCCTTGTTCTGGATCTGCGAGCGCTCGTTCTGGCAGGAGACCACGATGCCCGTGGGGATGTGCGTGAGCCGGACGGCCGAGTCCGTGGTGTTGACGCCCTGACCGCCAGGGCCGCTTGATCGGTAGACATCCACCCGCAGATCGTCATCCGGAATCTCTGCTGTCTCGGCCGGGGCAACCACGGGGATCACTTCAACGCCGGCGAAGGAGGTCTGGCGACGGCCTTGGTTGTCGAAAGGCGAAATGCGCACGAGGCGATGGGTGCCCTGCTCGACCGAAAGAGTGCCGTAGGCGTAAGGGGCCTTGACGGCGAAGGTTGCCGACTTGATGCCCGCTTCTTCTGCATAGGAGGTGTCGTAGATTTCGTACGACCAGTTGTGACGCTCGCAGTAGCGGGTGTACATGCGCAGC
>JAUSQD010000135.1 GCA_030652695.1 Actinomycetota bacterium | reverse complement strand
GGCCGCGGCACAGGCAGGCATTCCGCTGGCACCACATACGGTCACTCGGCTGGCACAGGAAAGTGCACCGCTTCCCGATCCATGGACTCAACCTGCCCGCGACGCATTTCTGTCATTGCTCGGGGCCGGTACGGCAACGGTTCAGGTGTGGGAAGCCCTGGACCAGGCAGGTGTGATCTCGCGTCTGATTCCAGGTTGGGATGTGATCAGAGCAGCGCCCCAGCGCAACGCCCTGCACAAGTACACGGTGGATCGACACTTGATCGAGTGCGTAGTGCAGGCAAGCGGCTTAACCCGAGATGTGGATCGTCCGGATCTCTTGCTGCTCGGCGCGCTCTTCCATGATTTCGGGAAGGCTCGCGTTGGCGACCACAGCGAGCTCGGCGCAACTCTTGTCGTGAGCGTGATGAAGTCGATGGGATACGGCGCTGCAGACATTGGCATCGTCTCGCTGCTCGTGCTGCATCACCTGATGCTGTCCGAGATTGCAACTCGACGTGATCTCGATGATCCGGCGACGATCGCCTACGTGGCTGAGAGGATCCCGGATCCACAGATCCTTGATCTCCTCGCTGCGTTGACCCAAGCCGATGCGATTGCCACTGGGCCATCCATGTGGACCGCGTGGAGGCGCAATCTGGTGGATGAACTCGTGCGGCGCACTCACGCGGCCATTGCCGGCCGCCCGCTTCCTCAGCTGCCGCACCTCACCGAAGATCAGCAGGTCGCCATCGATCACGATGGCATTTGGGTGGTGATGACCGCCACCGATGATGGGTACGAGCTGACCCTGGCTGCCCCAGACCGCATTGGGCTCCTGGCCACTGTGGCCGGCGTGCTGGCCGTGCACCGACTTCAGGTGCGCTCGGCCCAAGTGGTCACCGATGGCGAGCGCGCAGTTCAGGTCTGGAATGTGCAGCCGATATTTGGCGACCCCCCTGGCATTGAACTGCTGAGCGAAGAACTTCGCCGGGCTATAGATGGCTCCTTTGATGTGGCGGAGCGACTGCGCAAGCGCGACGAGGCCTACAGCCCGCAGGCCCTCGGCGCGGCCCCACGTATCGACGTCATTGACACCGCCTCTGAGCGCTCGACGGTGCTTGAAGTCAGGGCTCATGACGCTCCTGGACTTCTGTATCGCATCACTCGAGCGATTGCGTCCACTGACGCCGCAATCACAGGTGCGCGCGTCCAGACACTTGGTTCGGATGCGGTCGATGTGTTCTTTCTCGTGGACCGCCATGGCAAGGCACTCAGCGAGCAGCATGCAGCCGCAGTGAAGGTGACGGTGCTGGGCGAGCTTCTGCAGCCATTACCCTGAACCCTGTGTTTGGCAACCTCTCTGATCGCCTGTCTGCAACCTTCAAGGGTCTTCGTGGCAAAGGTCGGCTCTCCGAAGCGGATATCGATGCCACCGTTCGCGAGATCCGGATCGCACTGCTCGAAGCCGATGTCGCGTTACCGGTCGTTCGTGAGTTCTGCGCGGCTGTCAAGAGTCGCGCCTTGGAAGTCACGATGTCGGGTGGGCTCAACCCCGCTCAACAGGTCGTCAAGATCGTGCACGATGAGCTCGTCACGATTCTTGGTGGCGAAACGCGAACGATCAGGTACGCCAAGAAGCCACCCACGGTCATCCTGCTCGCCGGACTTCAGGGTGCAGGCAAGACGACTCTCGCCGGCAAGCTCGCTGTGGCCCTCAAGCGCGAAGGCCACACGCCACTGCTCGTTGCAGCAGACCTTCAGCGACCCAACGCCGTTGACCAGCTGAAGGTTGTGGCCGAGCGCGCTGGCGTAGCGGTGTTTGCGCCTGAGCCCGGCAGCGGCATCGGCGATCCGGTCAAGGTGACGCACGATGCTCGCGCATTTGCTGAAGCCAAGCTGTACGACACGGTCATCGTTGACACCGCAGGTCGCTTGGCCATCGATGCCGAGCTCATGGACCAGTTGCGACGGGTGCGTGATGCCGCACAGCCAGATGAGGTCCTCTTCGTCGTTGACGCAATGATCGGCCAGGACGCTGTGCGCACTGCCCAGGAGTTCATGACCAATGTCGGCTTTGACGGCGTCGTCCTGACCAAGCTTGATGGCGACGCACGAGGTGGCGCTGCACTGTCGGTCAAGAGTGTGACCGGCGCGCCGATCATGTTCGCCTCAACAGGCGAGAAACTTGATGACTTTGAGGTATTCCACCCGGAGCGGATGGCCAGCCGGATCCTTGACATGGGCGATGTCCTCACCCTGATCGAGCAGGCGGAGCGCGCCTTTGACTCAGACCAAGCCGAGCGACTTTCAGCCAAGGTTGCCAAGGGGGAGGACTTCACCCTTGATGACTTCCTGGAGCAAATGCAGGCAGTGAAGAAGATGGGCTCCCTGTCCAGCGTCCTTGGCATGTTGCCGGGGATGGGCAATATGAAGGCCCAGCTGGACCAGGTTGATGACAAGGACCTGGATCGCGTGGCCGCCATCATCCAGTCGATGACCCCAGCGGAGCGCAAGGATCCCAAACTGCTCAACGCCTCACGGCGCATTCGCATTGCCAAGGGCTCCGGGACACAGGTCAGTGAGATCAACAGCCTGATGGAGCGCTTTGCACAGGCACAGGTGATGATGAAGCAGGCAGGCAAGGGCGGCATGCCCACGCTGCCGGGGATGCCTGGCTTTGGGTCAGGCGCCGGCAAGAAATCCAAGGGACGAATGGCCAAGCAGGAACGTCCCGCCAAGGGGGCAAAGGGGCGAAGTGGCAATCCCGCCAAGCGCGCACAGTCCGGTGACTCTTCATCGGTCACAGCACCACCGAATCTTGGAACCCTGCCTCCTGATCTGAAGAAGATGCTCGGCCAGTAGCCAGTGGGCTGGGTGTGGTCGAAAGCACAGATGGCATCTGGCAGAATAAGCGGGCTATTGCCGAGCCAGCCGACCCTCTCATCTGCTGGCTCGACAGCCCGCAAGGTTTTGGCCCGCTTCTGTGTCCCCACTCAGGAGTGAGCTCGCACCGCCTCACCTAACAGGAGACAAGCCCACCGTGGCCGTAAAGATCAAGCTCAAGCGCCTTGGCAAGACCCATGCACCGCAGTACCGAATCGTCGTTGCTGATGCGCGGACCGCTCGCAATGGCCGTGCCATCGAAGAGATCGGCATCTACCAGCCCCTGCAGAACCCGAGTCTGATCAAGGTCGACTCCGAGCGCGTGCAGTACTGGCTTGGCGTTGGCGCACTGCCAACTGAAGCCGTCGCAGCAATCTTGAAGGTCACCGGAGACTGGCAGAAGTTCAAGGGCCTGCCAGGCGCCGAAGGCACCCTCCAGGTCGCCGAGCCCAAGGTTTCCAAGGTTCTGGTGTTTGAGGCCGCTGTTGCTGAGGCTGCCAATGAGCCCAAGGTCGCCAAGAAGCCCAAGCTCGATGTTGCGGCACCAGTTGCTGCTGCAGTTGTCGAAGAGGCAGCAGTCGAGGCAGCTGTCGAGGCCGTCGTTGAAGAAGCGGTCATCGAAGCCGTGATCGACACAGAGGTCGATGAGGCAGTTGCCGAAGCAGTGGCCGAAGGTGCAGCCAGCGAAGAGACCACCGCCTGATGCTCGAAGATGCTCTGGGTCACTTGGTTCGCGGCATTGTCGACAATCCTGAGGATGTCAACGTCTCAGAGAAGTCTCAACGTCGTGGTGCCACGCTCAATGTGAGCGTGAACCCTGAAGACATGGGTCGGGTGATTGGCCGAGGCGGACGCACCGCGACGGCATTGCGCAATGTGCTGGCCGCACTCAACGGCGGTCGTGGTGTGCGCATCGATTTCCTCGATGTTGCCGAGCGCTAACTGAACATGCGCGTCGTTGTTGGCCGCATCGGAAAGCCGCACGGAGTCCGTGGAGTCGTCACAGTCGAGACTCGCACAGATGAGCCTGATCGCCGCTTCACCGTTGGCGCTGAATTTGTTGTCGATGGGTCTGCCCGCCTGCTGAAGGTGGAGCAGACCCATTGGCATTCGGGCCGACTGTTGCTCACTTTTGAAGGCGTGCACGATCGAGAGGCAGCCGAATCTCTTCGCGGCATCCTGCTGGAGATTGAACGCCCCCTTGATGAAAGCCCCGACGATCCTGAAGAGTTCTACGACGACACTCTTGAGGGCTGTGCCGTTGAGCTGCTCTCCGGTGAGCATGTGGGCACCGTTCGCGAAGTCGTGCATCTGCCAAGCCAGGATCTGCTGGCCATCTCTCGGCCCGAGTCAACTGAAGTGCTGGTGCCATTCATCTATCAGTTCGTCCCCACGGTCGACATTGCCGGGCGGCGCATCGTGATCGACCCTCCGCTGGGTCTGCTTGAGGATCTTGATGCGAATTGACATCGTTTCGATCTTTCCCGACTACCTGGGACCCCTGAGACTTTCCCTGATCGGCAAGGCAGTCGACTCCGGAACCATTGAGTTGCACATCCACGATCTGCGCGACTGGACCGCCGATCGTCATCGCACAGTTGATGACACCCCTTACGGGGGTGGGCCGGGGATGGTGATGAGCCCCGAGCCCTGGGGCAGGGCTCTTGACGATATTCGAGGGACCACTGACCTCAAACCCAAACTGGTCATCCCCACGCCGTCTGGTGCAAGGTTCGTGCAGTCCACTGCCCAGCAGTGGAGTGCACATCCCTGGCTGGTGTTCGCCTGCGGGCGATATGAAGGCATCGATGCACGACTCGCGCAGTTCTATCACGCAGATCAGCACTGGGATGGGGTGGCTGAAGTCAGCATCGGTGACTACGTGCTCGCTGGGGGAGAAGTGGCAGCCATGGTGATGGTCGAGGCCGTTGGGCGACTGTTGCCAGGAGTCCTCGGCAATGAGGTCAGCGCTGCAGATGATTCATTCAGCATCGATGACTCTGGCGAACTCGTTGAAGGCCCCGTCTTCACCCGGCCGCAGATCTGGCGTGGGCTGGAGGTGCCGGAGGTGCTGCTCAGCGGACATCATGCTCACATCGTCCAATGGCGCGCAGCTCAAGCGCAGGATCGCACTGAGCAGATGCGGTCAGTTGATCGTTGAGTCCACAAGACTCTGGGCTTCAGTTTGAATCTGCACCAGATGTGCAGCACCGATGAAGGACTCCGCGTAGATCTTGTAGACATCCTCAGTGCCTGAAGGTCGCGCTGCAAACCAGCCGTGTTCCGTTGTCACCTTCACTCCGCCGATCGATGATCCATTGCCGGGCGCCTCAGTGAGGATGGCGGTGATTGCCTCGCCTGCCAGCTCGGTGGCAGTGATAGCCGAAGCAGACAAGGCCCCAAGTACGGCTTTCTGTTCGCGAGTCGCTGGAGCATCAATGCGCTCGTACACCGGATCGCCGAACTCGGCAGTGAGTTCGCGATAGCGCGCAGAGGGCGAAATTCCAGTGGTGGCGAGCATCTCTGAAGCCAACAGTGCAGCGATGATGCCGTCCTTGTCGGTCGACCAAACTGAGCCGTCAAGGCGCAAGAAGGAAGAGCCCGCGCTTTCCTCACCGCCAAACCCAAGACTGCCGTCAATAAGCCCTGGCACAAACCATTTGAAGCCCACAGGAACTTCCAGCAGGGGTCTGCCAAGAGATGCGGCAACGCGATCGATCATGCTCGAGCTCACCACGGTCTTGCCAACGCCTGCACCACTGGCCCAGTGGGTGCGGTGTTTGAACAGGTAGTCAATGCTGACCGCGAGGTAGTGGTTGGGATTCATCAGGCCGTCGGGAGTCACAATGCCGTGCCGGTCTGAATCTGCGTCATTGCCCGTTGCGATGTCATAGTGCGCGCGGTTCTCGATGAGCGAAGCCATCGCGTATGGCGATGAGCAGTCCATCCGGATCTGCCCGTCCCAGTCCAAAGTCATGAAGGCCCAAGTCGGGTCGACATGGGGATGCACGACAGTGATGTCCAGTTGGTACTTGTCGGCAATGGCAGGCCAGTAGTCGACACTTGCGCCGCCGAGAGGGTCAGCACCAATGCGAATCCCAGCACCTCGGATGGCTTGGAGGTTGATGACCTTGTCGAGTTCAGCCACGTAGTTGGCGCGGAAGTCGTAAAGCGAAGTAGTGCTCGCTGCCGTGGCAGCGCGCAAGGGGACTCGTCTGACGCCGACAAGGCCGGCAGCGAGATACGCATTGGCTCGAGCCTGGATGTCACCTGTGATGTCGGAACCAGCCGGTCCGCCATTGGGTGGGTTGTACTTGAAGCCACCATCCTTGGGCGGATTGTGCGAGGGCGTGATCACGACTCCATCGGCTCGCCCGGGGGTCGTGTCAGCCAACTCGCGGTTGTGCACCAAGATCGCCACGGACACTGCAGGAGTCGGTGTGTAGCCCTTGCCGATGTTGAATTCGGCGTCGACCTGCACGCGTACGGCATTGGCGGCGAAGACCTCAAGGGCAGTGGCCCAGGCTGGGGCGCTCAGGGCGTGGGTGTCGCTGCCCATGAACAAGGGCCCCGAAATACCAGCGGCATCCCGATGGTCGCAGATGGCCTGCGCTATCGCAGCGATGTGATCTTCATTGAATGACACGGTCAGCGCGCTGCCACGATGTCCAGAAGTGCCAAAACTGACCTGCTGTGCGGGGTCCTTGGGGTCGGGGTGCAGGGAGTAGTAGGCGGTGATGAGGTTCGGAATCAGCACCAGCTCCTCATTGAGCGCTAACTGCCCAGCTCGTGGGTGTGTGCGCATGGAATCTCCTCCGCTAGCGCCTGAGAGCATGCTTGCAGTTCGGCGACTCCGAGGCGAGTTTGGGGCACGGCATCCCGATATGGCACACTTCACCAGCCCAGCTCACCGGTGCTCTGCCACAGGGGATTCGGTTCTTGGGTGCAATTCTCCTCTTAACCATGTGTGGGCGGCCTGTGGCGCTTGCAGGAAGTGATGATCATGAAGACCCTTGATGCTGTAGACGCCGCCTCGTTGCGGACCGATCTGCCAGATTTCCGCGCCGGTGACACCGTGAAGGTGCACGTGAAGGTTGTGGAAGGCAATAAGACTCGAGTGCAGGTGTTCCAGGGTGTGGTCATCGGAATCTCCGGATCAGGAATCGGCGAGACCTTCACAGTCCGCAAGGTGTCGTATGGCACCGGAGTCGAGCGCAAGTTCCCACTGCACACCCCGATCATTGAAAAGGTCGAGTTGGTCATGCGTGGCGACGTGCGCCGAGCCAAGCTCTACTACCTCCGCGATCTGCGTGGCAAGAAGGCCAAGATCCGCGAGAAGCGCGACGCTGCGCCCGTCAAGTCAGAGGGCTAGTCGCCCTTTCAGTGCGTGGGCACTCTCGGTGGGAAATCCCGCTGATCTTGCTGTTGGCTGTGCTGCTCGTCTTTGCATTCACCGCGTTTGTCGCAAAGCCCTTCTCGATTCCCTCGGGATCGATGGAGTCCACTTTGCAGATTGGCGATCGCGTCCTGGTCAATCGATTCGACTATCGATTTGGCCAGATCAATCGCGGTGATGTGGTCGTGTTTGACGGCACCGATTCCTTCGTGCCTGCAGCCAGCCTCAGCCCTCGCGACCCCATCACCAGTATCGTGACAGCAGTCGGCCAGGCATTTGGAGTCATTTCCCCTGATGGAACGGATTTCGTGAAACGGGTCATCGGCGTCGCTGGTGATCGCGTGCAATGTTGCGATGTCGACGGCAAGATTCTGGTGAATGGACAGGCGATCGTCGAGCCGTACGTATTCGCCGGTGATCCACCGAGCACTTTGCCCTTCAACGTCCTCGTGCCAGCGGGCAAGATCTGGGTGATGGGGGATCACCGCTCACAAAGCGCAGACTCTCGGGCGCATCTTGGCGATCCGGGTGGAGGCATGGTGCCTGAATCGAAGGTGATCGGTCGAGTGATGGCTGTGATCTGGCCACCGGCTCGCTGGGGTGCAGTGTCGGGTCCTGATACCTATGCAAAGGTGTCGCAGTGAGCGACCCACAGATCGAGCAGCCAGTGATGCCTTCACAACCGAAGAAATCCAATGGCTTTCTCGCAGGAGTTCGCGAGTTCGGGATCATCATTGTTGTCGCGCTGGTGCTGTCGGCGCTCGTGCGGGCTTTCCTCGTGCAGGCCTTCTATGTGCCAAGTGAGTCGATGGAAAACACGCTCATGCCCAATGACCGCATCATCGCCTCCAAGATCACGACGAACTTCGGCGGGGTATCGCGCGGAGAAGTTGTGGTCTTCAAGGATCCCGGTGGCTGGCTCGGGGATCCAGGTCCCGCTCCGGGTGGAATTCGCGGTGCATTGCACACCGGGTTGACTTTTATCGGCTTGCTTCCCAGTGACAGTGGCAGTGATCTGGTCAAGAGGGTGATTGGCATCGCTGGTGATCACATTGTGTGCTGTGACGCAGAGCAGCGCATCGTCCTCAATGGAGTGCCACTCAACGAGAGCTACATCATCCAGCCAACCAACCAGGTCAAGTTCGACATCACGGTGCCAGCAGAGTCGGTATTCGTCATGGGAGACAACCGCGGAAACTCACGCGATTCTCGTTACCACCTCAACGTCGACAGTGGCGGTGTACCACTGGACAATGTTGTGGGCCGTGCCTTTGTGGTGGTGTGGCCGCTGGCTCGATTCACAACTCTGTCGATTCCTGACATCTTTGCCAATCCTGCCTTGCAGAATCCGAGCCCCTCACCGACTCCGTGATCACTCCAACTCTGCGCGTCGAGCATGGGCTGATCAAGGCCGGACATACACGAGTTGCCGGGATTGATGAGGTGGGTCGCGGCGCACTTGCCGGCCCAGCCAGTGTGGGGGTTGTGGTCATCGATTTCAGCATCCGCGAGCCCCTCGTAGGTGTGCGCGACAGCAAGGACCTCACCCCGAATGCGCGCAATGCACTCGTGCCAAGGATCAAGACCTGGGCAGTGGACTTCGCCGTGGGTCACGCCAGCCCAGAAGAGATCGATGAGGTTGGCATCATCGGGGCCCTTCGGATTGCTGGACATCGCGCCCTGCTCTCGCTTCAGGTGTTGCCCGATGTGGTGCTCTTGGACGGCAGTCACGACTGGTTCACTCCGCCAGAACAAGTGTCATTCGTTGAACTGGCTGCGGGACTTCTCGATGCAGTGCCACCCGTGGTCACCAAGGTCAAGGCTGATCAGACCTGCGCGAGCGTGGCTGCGGCAAGCGTGCTTGCCAAGGTTGAGCGTGATGAGCAGATGACCAGGCTCGCGCGGGAATTTGCTCCGTATCAGTGGCAGGACAACAAGGGATATGCATCGGCTTCGCATATCGCTGCTCTGGCCGAATTCGGAGCCTGTGTGCAGCATCGCCGTTCGTGGAACCTGCCTGGTCTCGTCACGTAGGTCAGCAGTATCACCGCGGTCCGCCACCCTGCCCCTCCGGGTTGTCAACATGGCCGACGGCGGGGCCGCCCGTGCACAGGCGCTGTTGAGCAGTGGAGCGTCGCACTCTCCTTTGGCACCTTGCGCATTGGGGGTGCAGGGTGCGAAGAAGTCAGGCTCTTGGAAAGTACGGCGAGGATCTCGCGGAAGAATTTCTGAAACAGCAGGGCCTGGAGATTCTTGATCGCAATTGGCGATGCGACGTTGGGGAGATCGACATTGTCGCCCGCGATGGCCAGGCATTGGTGATTTGCGAGGTCAAGACGCGCAGCTCGAATCAACTCGGCTCGCCAGCAGAGGCAGTGACCGCACGCAAATTGCGTCGCTTGCGTCACTTGGCCTTTCGATGGCTGATAGCGCACGAGGCGCATGTCCCTGAGGTGCGCATTGATGTGGTGAGCATCGTGCAACCACTGTGGGGAGCCCCTGAGATTGAACACCTGCGCTCGGTAGGTTCATGACTCTGGCTCAGGTGTGGGGAGCAGTGCCAGCAGGGATCTCTGCCCTGATGGTCAAAGTTGAAGTTGATGTGTCGCAAGGCCTGCCCAGCATTGGAATGGTCGGACTGGCACAGACGTCAGTCGCTGAATCTCGGTGGCGGGTGCGGTCGGCAATCACGAATTCGGGTCTGACTTGGCCGAACTCGCGCATCACGATCGGACTCTCTCCAGCTGACCTCCCCAAGACTGGCACCAGTTTAGACCTGCCGATTGCTGTGGGGATCTTGCACGCCACTTCGCAACTGGCATCCGTTGCAACCGAGCTCGCCTTCCTGGGTGAACTCGGCCTCGACGGCTCAGTGCGTCCCGTTCCAGGCGCCTTGGCCGCAGCGATCACTGCAGCGCGTGAAGGTTTCAGGTCAATCGCAGTCTGTCCAGCAAATGCCCGCGCTGTGATGGCGGTCCCGCAATTGAGACCCATCATCGTCAGCGACTTGGCACAGCTGGTCGGCGTGCTCTGTGGCACTGCACAGGAATCTTCCGTTTCGCAAGCAGATGCGATCACTGTGCAGCTTGCAGAGTCATTGGACTTCGCCGAGGTGCGCGGGCATGAGTTTGCGCGCCTTGCCATCGAAGTCGCTGCGGCAGGCGGACATCACATTGCCATGGTCGGGCCGCCTGGAGTGGGCAAGACCATGCTCGCCCAGCGCATGCCGAGCATCCTGCCCGCGCTGGAAGCGGAGATGGCGCTGGAAGTCACGGCGATCCACGCTATCGCCGGCACCTTGGATTCAGAGGATGCCCTGATGTCTCGCCCGCCGTTCATTGCACCTCATCACACGATTTCAGTGGCGGCCATGCTGGGCGCAGTAAGGGCTGCTCGTCTCGTGCCCGGAGCCGTGACCCTTGCTCACGGTGGAGTGCTCTTTCTTGATGAAGCTCCCGAATTCGCGCGTCCCTGCCTAGAAGGACTTCGTCAGCCGCTTGAGCAAGGTTGCCTGTCCTTGATGCGCGTGGAACGCGCAGTGTCGGCTCCAGCGAGCTTTCAGTTGATCATTGCGGCGAATCCATGTCCGTGCGGTCTGGCAACTGACCGGGCGGAGGCTTGCCGGTGCACGCCGATGGCCAAGCGCAGATATGCCGAACGGCTCTCAGGCCCATTGCTGGATCGCATCGACATTCGATGCTCGGTCTCACGGCCGCCAGTAACTCAAGGGCAGGTGATCGGCGCTGAGCCGAGCGCAGCCATCGCCGAGCGGGTGCGTGCCGCACGCGAACGGGCCAGACATCGCTTCCGGGAATGCGAATGGGAGATCAACGCGCACGCATCTGGAAGGCGTTTGCGCTCAGAGTTCTCAGCTGATCAAGCAGGCATGTCCATGTTGAGTGAAGCGGAGTTGCGCGGACTCAATCCTCGGGGCAGCGATCGTGTCCTGCGCCTGGCTTGGTCCTTGGCCGACCTTGCCGCCATTGATCGCCCCGGACGTGACCAAGTGGCAGTTGCATTGGCCCTTCGCAATCAGGAGTCTGGAGGGTGAGTGCTCTCGGCGACGCCCTGCTGACTCTGGCCCACGTGGTCGAGCCTGGCGACCAGCGCGTGGGGACCCTGGTGGATGAAATCGGCGCAATTGAAGTCGTGTCGCGAATCCACGATGGCAGCATTCGCAATCGCGATCATGATGCGCTCAAGGCGCGATTGGCTGCTGTGAATCTCGATGAGATCCACGCGAGGGCTGATGCTGTCGGTGCACGCATCATTGCGCGCGGTGATCCAGAGTGGCCTTCGCAACTGGATGACCTTGAAGTGGCCAGGCCTTTTGTGCTCTGGGTCATCGGCAGTCCGAATCTGCGCTTGGCCGCCTTGAAGTCTGTAGCGATCATTGGCGCGCGAGCATCCACGCCGTACGGCGAGCACATTGCGCGCGAATGGAGTAGCCAACTGAGCGCGCAGGGTTGGATGGTTGCATCAGGTGGCGCATACGGCATTGATGCTGCCGCGCACAGGGGCGTCTTGTCTGCAGGTGGTGTGACGACCTGTGTGCTTGCCACTGGAGTTGACGTGGCCTATCCGCGTGCGCACTCGGAGTTGTTGGCGCGCATTTGCGACATGGGCCTGCTGGTTTCCGAGTCACCGCTGGGTGCTCAGGCACGCAGGCAGAGATTTCTGACACGCAATCGAATTATCGCGGCTCTCACCCGGGCAACTGTGGTGGTGGAGGCGGCATTGCGCTCGGGGACGACCTCGACCGCCAACGCAGCCTTCGCATTGAATCGTCCGGTACTCGCGGTGCCAGGTCCGGTGACCTCTCCAATGTCGGCTGGCTGCCACCACTTGATTCGCGAGCAGTTGGCCACGGTGGCATCAGCTTGGTCAGACATCCCAGAGATCCTTGGGGCATTGGCAACTGTGCCCGCAGTCGCAGTTCAGGAGCAGGCTCGCCAGATCGATGCTCTTGATGGAGTCGCGGCGAGGGTCTTCGACGCATTTCCACGGGCGCGTGCAATTGATCAGCACTCACTGCTCGTGCAGTCAGGTGTAGGGGTCAAGGACTTGCTCGGTGCGCTGAGCACTTTGGAGATGCTGGGCTTCATTGCGCGTATCGATGATGGCTGGAGCCGTGTGCGCGGCTGAGCGTTGGATTGTTCAATTGTTTGCGACCATTGGGGTGTGAGTGTGCCCCCGCCAGAGATCGCGCCAGGATTTCAGGAAGCCCTTGCCGGATTTGAAAGCCACCTCAGATTCGAGCGCAATCGCAGCACGCACACCGTTCGGGCCTACCTGTCAGATGTCGTCTCATTTCTGACCTTTGCCACTCAGCAAGGCTGTGGTCAACTGGATCAGATTGACCTGGCGCTCCTACGCGAATGGCTAGGTGAGCAGCATCGAGCCGGACACTCGCGCAGCACGATTGCGCGGCGCGCGGCTTCGCTTCGAGCCTTCACTGCTTGGTGTGAGCGCCGATCGCTCATCTCCTCAGACCCAAGCCAACGACTGAAGAGTCCGCGTGTGCCGCACCGACTGCCGGTGATTCTTGATCATGTCGAAGCCACCCGACTCATGGACGTTGCGGCGGAGCAGGCCAATGATCAGGATCCGGTGGCTGCGCGCGATCGCGCCATTGTCGAAGTGCTGTATGGCACAGGGATGCGCGTGTCGGAGTTGTGTCTGCTGGATCTGACGGACATCGCCTGGGAGTCGCGAACGATGCGCGTACTGGGAAAAGGGCGAAAAGAACGGGTGGTTCCCTATGGCATCCCAGCCGAGCGGGCGCTGTCAGCCTGGATGAGTCTGCGCACCGAGTTGCTGAGCGCCAACTCGCCGGCGGCAGTGTTCCTCGGCGTGCGCGGCCAGCGACTGGATCCTCGGACGGCGCGTTCGATCGTTGGTCGGCTGACGCACGATGCTGGTGTGCCGAAACTGGCGCCGCATGGGCTGCGACACTCAGCTGCCACCCATGTTCTAGAGGGCGGAGCCGATCTTCGAGCCGTCCAAGAGCTGCTGGGTCATGCCTCACTGGCAACGACCCAGCAATACACGCATGTTTCCGTGGAGCGCCTGCGATCGGCTTTTGACCAGGCGCACCCTCGAGCGGCGCGCGACTAGCCGGCGGGTGCTTTGAGCACAGCTGTGCCGGGACGGAGAAGCTCAAGAGGATTGCGGTAGGCGCCGGCTCCTGGATCTTTCAGCCCAAGGTGCAGGCATCGGCCTGCACAATGGCCGCCGATGTCTGCCACCGACCCGATCAATTCGCCGGCCACCACCGAGTCGCCTCGCTTGACCGAGGCCAAGACCGGTTCATAGGTCGACCTCAAGTCAAGGTCGGGATGCTGCACGCTGATCACGGGCTTGCCAGCGATCTGCCCGGCAAACACGACCACGCCAGGTCCTAGCGCGTACACAGGGGTGCCGCTGCTCGCTGAGAAGTCGATCCCGCGGTGACCAGCCGTCCAGGACTGATCGGGAGGCTGGTAGCCCCTGAGAACCTCGGCGCCTGGGATCGGAGCAATCCACGGGCTCAGCGCAATCCACGGGCTCAGCGCCAGGAGCGCAGCCAGCACCATCACCCGGTGAGTGTGCAGGAGGAATGGACCACTTCGGAGTCCTTGATCCAGCGCTGGGGGAGCACTTTTGGGCCTTCGAGCCCTGTGGATGGAGCAGTGCCGTGATTGCCCTAGACTTCACCCACCTCAGAAATGGGGAATTCGCATGATCCCGTGCTCAGCCCACTGGTTGAGACGACTTGCTCGGTCCCGCTTAGGCGGGTGTGAGTCGGTGGGTCATCAGGGGAACAGATCATCCGATCTGAACCAAGAACCGAAGCGTCAGCAATGACGCATAGAAGGAGTGCCGTCATGGCAGTTGTCACCATGCGCCAGCTACTCGATAGCGGTGTGCATTTCGGGCATCAGACCCGTCGTTGGAATCCCAAGATGAAGCGCTTCATCCTCACGGAGCGCAATGGCATCTACATCATCGATCTGCAGCAGTCGCTTGCATTCATCGACAGTGCCTATGAGTACGTGAAGGAAACCGTTGCTCATGGCGGCACCATCATGTTCGTTGGCACCAAGAAGCAGGGTCACGACGCTATAGCTGAGCAGGCAACCCGCGTGGGCATGCCCTATGTCAATGAGCGCTGGCTTGGCGGAATGCTGACCAATTTCCAGACCGTCTCCAAGCGCATCTCGCGCCTGAAGGAGTTGGAGAACATGGATCTGGTCAATGTTGCCGGATCCGGCTTCACCAAGAAAGAACTCCTCATGATGCGTCGTGAGAAGGAGAAGCTCTCCAAGGTACTCGGCGGCATTCGTGAAATGGGCAAGGTCCCCAGCGCGCTTTGGATCGTTGACACCAAGAAGGAGCACATCGCCGTGGGCGAGGCTCACAAGCTGGGCATTCCGGTGATCGCAGTGCTCGATACCAACTGCGACCCTGATGAGGTCGACTTCCCGATCCCCGGAAACGATGACGCCATTCGCTCGGTTGCACTGCTGACCCGCGTGATTGCCGATGCAGTCGCCGAGGGTCTGATGGCTCGCGCCAGTCGCGCATCAGGCCTTTCAGAGGCAGCACCAGAGCCTCTGGCTGAGTGGGAGCGCGAGTTGCTCGCCGGTGCTGAGGCTGTTGCAGTTGAGGCAGTTGTCGAGACCGCGGTCGCGGACGCAGAGGTCGAGGCTGCAGTTGAGTCTGAGGTCGCGGAGCAGACTCCGACCATCTAGTTCTTCCCGGTGGCCGTCTGCACACCAGACGGCCACCGGTTCCATGTCATCCGCAAGTCCGACTCACCAACACGTCAGCAAAGGAATACATCGCCATGGCGAATATCACTGCCGCCGAAGTCAAGAAGCTCCGCGACTACACAGCCGCGGGAATGATGGAATGCAAGCGCGCGCTCGAGGAAGCCGATGGCGACTTCGACAAGGCCGTGGAAATCCTGCGCATCTCCGGTGCAGCGAAGGCTGCCAAGCGCGGCGCCGAGCGCGAGGCATCCAACGGCTTGATCGCCTCCAATGGCAATGCCCTTGTTGAACTGCTGTGCGAGACCGACTTCGTTGCCAAGAACGCTGACTTCCAGGCCTTGGCTGATGCAATTGCTCAAGCAGTGGTGGACGGTCAACTGGCCTCGGTTGAAGCTGCAAATGCCGCGACTCTGGCTGACGGACGCACCGCGGAGGCCGCCATCACGGAGATGGCCGGCGTCATTGGTGAAGTCATCACCATCGGACGGGTCGCAGTTCTGCCGGCTCCGGTCACCGTCTACCTGCACCGTCGTGCCTCGGATCTGCCAGCTCAGGTTGGCGTGATGGTCGCTTACTCAGGTCAGGAAGAGGCCGCTCGGGGAGCAGCCATGCAGATTGCAGCAATGCGTCCGCAGTACCTGACTCGCGATGAGGTGCCGGCCGACGTGGTCGAGACTGAGCGTCGTGTTGCTGAGGCCACGGCCAAGGAAGAGGGCAAGCCCGAGGCCGCAATGTCCAAGATCATTGAAGGGCGCGTCAACTCCTTCTTCAAGGACAATGTCCTGCTTGAGCAGGCCAGCGTTGTGGAGCAGAAGCAGACAGTGGCCCAGGTGCTGGCGGCGGCAAAGACCGATGTCACAGCGTTCGTGCGCTTCGAGATTGGTCAGTAGATCCCGCTAAGGTCGTATCGAGCAACCGAGGGGATGAAACGATGGCACACACCGTTGGATCAGGCGCCATCCAAGAGTCCCTCGAAGGCACGATTTCCACCTGGCCAGCCGTCCCAGAGGGCGGATGGCAGCGAGTACTCCTGAAACTCTCCGGCGAGGCCTTTGCCGGCGGTGGCGGTCTCGGCGTTGATCCCGATGTCGTGGCTTCGATTGCTCGGCAGATTGCTGATGTCGTGAACAGCGGTACCGAGGTGGCTGTAGTCATCGGGGGTGGCAATTACTTTCGAGGTGCTGAGCTGTCTGAACGAGGCATGGATCGCGCCCGGGCTGACTACATGGGCATGCTCGGCACTGTCATGAACTGTCTGGCACTTCAGGATTTCTGCGAGAAGGCTGGCGTTGAGACTCGGGTGCAAACAGCCATCACCATGGGGCAAGTGGCTGAGCCATACATCCCGCGCAAGGCCATGCGTCATCTCGACAAGGGAAGAGTCGTGATTTTCGGAGCAGGGCTCGGTCAGCCCTACTTCTCCACCGACACCACGGCTGCCCAACGCGCACTTGAGATCGGCGCGGAGGTCGTGCTGATGGCCAAGGGGGTTGATGGGGTGTATGACTCCGATCCCCGAACCAATCCAGGCGCCACACGGTTCACCATGCTGACTCATGACGAAGTCCTGGCTCGCAACCTCAAAGTCGCTGATGCCACGGCCATCAGTTTGTGCCGGGACAACGCCCTGCCGCTTGTGGTCTTCAACTTGCTTGTCGACGGCAACATTGCGCGTGCCGTCCGCGGCGAAACGATCGGTACCTTAGTGTCGAGTTTCTGAACGAACCAGTTCCAAAGCGGTCACTGTTCTGCAATGCAATCGAGGAGTACAAGATGAGCGACGAAATCGACGAGATCCTCCTTGATGCCGAGGATCGCATGGATAAGGCGATCGTCGTGGCACGTGAAGATTTCGCCACCATTCGCACTGGGCGGGCCACGCCGGCGATGTTCAACAAGATCGTGGTGGACTACTACGGCGCCTACACGCCCTTGAACCAGCTGGCGTCCTTTCAAACACCAGAAGCTCGCATGATCATCATTTCGCCTTACGACAAGGGCGCCTTTGCTGGCATTGAGAAGGCCCTGCGCGACAGCGATCTTGGGATCAATCCCACCTCAGATGGCAGCGTGATTCGCATTGTGCTGCCCCAGCTCACCGAAGAACGCCGTCGCGAGTTCATCAAGGTGGCCAAGGCCAAGGCCGAGGACGCGCGCATCTCCATCCGCAATATTCGTCGTCACGCCAAGGATGGTCTGGACAAACTGCAAAAAGACGGAGATGCAGGCGAAGACGACGTGCGCCGCGCAGAGAAGGCTCTTGACGATCTGACGCACAAGCATGTTGAGCACATCGATGAAGTGTTGAAGCACAAAGAAGCAGAACTGCTCGAGGTCTAATGGTGGACCCTGGCTCGTCTGCCTCCGAACGCGCTTCGCGAGCTGGTCGCAACCTTCCCGCGGCAATCGCGACGGGGGTTGGCTTGCTTGTGCTCTGCCTGATCACCCTGTTCACCTTCAAATGGACATTTGGCGTGCTGGTGTCAATCGCCATGGTCATTGCTGTGTGGGAGTTCAGCAACGCCTTCCGGCAATACGGAATTTCCCTCACTCGGATTCCAGTAGTGCTCGCTGCTGCCGTCATGCCGCTTGCGGCATTCTGGTACGGGGTCACCGGTCAGTTGGTGGTGATGGGAGTTGCCGTACTCACAGTGATCTTCTGGCGGATTCCTCGAGGTTCGGACGGCTACGTCAAGGACGTCACCTCCAGCATTTTCGTCATGGCCTACCTGCCATTCATGGCCAGTTTCCTGATGCTGACCTTGGCCACAGAAGATGGCCCCGCGCGCGTTTTGGTATTCGTGTTCCTGACAGCGGCCAACGACATTGGCGGCTACGCAGCCGGGGTCCTGTTTGGCAAGCATCCAATTGCACCGTCCATCAGTCCCAAGAAGTCCTGGGAGGGCTTGGCTGGTTCACTTGTGCTGCAGACCGCTGTGGGCATCGGCTCCTTCGTGCTTCTGCTCGACGCTCCGGCCTGGCAAGGTGCAATCGCTGGCATCGTTTTGTGCTTCACCGCAACTGCGGGAGACTTTGCAGAATCGGCAGTCAAGCGTGACCTGGGCATCAAGGACATGGGCAAGTTGCTGCCTGGACATGGAGGGGTGATGGATCGACTGGATTCGCTCATCCCCAATGCCTTTGCCAGTTGGGCTCTGTTCACGCTGTTCCTGGGATCCGTATGACATCGGCACAGCTGCCCGGAGAGCTGGTGCTCGAAGCGCCACGCCGCGGCAAGCCTCCGACACACTTGCTTGACCTTGATGCCGCCGAACGCCGGGCTGCCGTCAGTGAACTTGGACTCCCGGCCTTTCGCGCAGATCAGGTCTCCCGACAATGGCTGACCCGCCTGTCTGATGACCCTGATACCTGGTCGGATGTTCCTGTCGCGGCGCGGTCGGCCATCAAGGACAGCTTGCTTCCGACCGTCCTCACACCTATCCGTGTGATCTCCTGCGATGCAGGCCAGACGGTCAAGACCGTGTGGCGACTGCACGACGGTGCTCTTGTTGAGAGCGTGCTCATGCGCTATCCCGACCGGGTCACCATGTGCATCTCAAGCCAAGCTGGTTGCGGCATGAACTGTCCCTTCTGTGCCACAGGCCAAGGCGGCCTGCAACGCAATATGTCGACTGCAGAAATTGTTGAGCAGGTACTTGCCGGTGCACGCGCCCTTGATCGCGATGAGTTTTCAGGTGGACCGGGACGCGTTTCCAATATTGTCTTCATGGGCATGGGCGAGCC
>JAUSQD010000126.1 GCA_030652695.1 Actinomycetota bacterium | reverse complement strand
AATGCAAGAAGACCTTGGCATCACTGATGCCAATCGCCAGTGGGTTGTGACGGCCTACACCCTTGCCTTTGGTGGTCTGCTCCTGCTCGGCGGTCGCATCGCTGACTATGCAGGTCGCAAGCGCATGCTCATCGTGGGTCTGATTGGTTTTGCCGCAGCATCAGCACTTGGTGGCGTGGCTCAGAACGAAGCAATGCTGATCTTCGCTCGCGGCCTTCAAGGTGCCATGGCAGCTCTTCTTGCGCCTGCAGCCTTGTCCCTTATTACAGTGACATTCACAGACAGCAAGGAGCGTGCCAAGGCATTTGGTGTCTACGGAGCGCTCTCCGGTGCCGGTGCCGCAATTGGTCTGATCATGGGTGGCCTGCTCGTGGAATACACCTCGTGGCACTGGACCCTCCTGGTCAATGTCCCGATTGCCATTGGTGCGGTATTCCTCGCAATTGCCTACGTGCACGAGTCCAAGGCGACAGGCAACACCAAGTACGACATCCCGGGTGCAATCACCGGAACCGCCGGCATGGTCGCCGTGGTCTACGGCATCTCCAAGGCCACGACTGATGGCTGGACGGGCACGAGCACGTTGACCTTCCTGATCGGTGGCTTGCTCATCCTGATGGTGTTCATCGTGATCGAAGCACGCACGAGTCACCCACTGCTTCCGTTGTCGATCCTGCTGAATCGCAATCGCGGTGGTGCCTACCTGGCTTCATTCTTCGTCGGCATCGGCATGTTCGCGATGTTCCTGTTCTTGTCCTACTTCTTCCAGGAAGTGCTCGGTTACTCCGCTCTCAAGAGCGGCCTGCTCTTCCTGCCATTCTCGGTTGGCGTCGTGATCAGTGCGGGCATCGCCAGCCAGTTGCTTCCCAGGTATGGGCCGCGCTGGGTCACCTTCTTCGGTTTCGTTCTCGGAGTCATCGGCATGGTGTTGTTCACCCAGATGGCCTACGACGCCAGCTACGGAGCAGACATCCTGCCGGGCATGATCGTCATGAGCCTTGGTATGGGCTTGATCTTCGTGCCGCTGTCGGCAGTGGCGCTGTTCGGTGTGGGCAATCACGACGCTGGTGTCGCTTCCGCAGTGTTGAACACCAGCCAGCAGATTGGTGGCTCCGTGGGACTTGCCTTCTTGAACACCATCGCCGCATCGGCGACGACCGCATACGTCGTGGCCAACGCCGCAGCTGCCCAAACCGATCCGGACTTCTTCGCGAAGTCACTGGTGAGCGGCTTTGGCACCGCCTTCTGGTGGAGCGTGGGCATCCTCGCGTTCGCTGGCCTCATCTGGGTCTTCCTTGTCAACATGACCAAGGACGACATGACAGAGCACGACGCTGACGCTGTGATGGTGCTGTAGCCGAAGGGCTCAGCACCATCACAAGCAAGCCACTACAGCAGGTTTGAGGTCCCGTGCACGCGGGAGCCGAGAATCAGCAGGGCCGTAGCAGTGGCGCTCGTCAATGCAGCCAGCACAAGCGATGCAGGTCCGCCCCAATGGATGACCAGTAGTGCTCCAAGTGCGCCACCAATGCCGATCGAAGCGATCGCCGCGGCACGACGCATCCAGATGTGTCGGGGCTGGCCGTGACCGGCAAGCCGACTCTCACGTGCAAGGTTGGTGATGGTGCTGGTCACCACAACCGTGGTGATGTCTGAGTTGCCGATCGGCTTCACAGACGCGACTTGGGCGCCCATCAGCCCAGCGAGCAGTGTGGTGAGCACGATCTGTTCCACGCCAGCGACTGCTGGTACGAAGTGCCAGTAGATCGAGATGCCCAAGGTGATCACGCTGGAAGCAACGAGCACGAGCCCGCCGGAAAATTCGAAACCGATCCGCTCTGAGCGCTTGGTCGTTCGGGCCCCCACTACAGCGCCGACGATGAAACCAACCAAGGCAAGAGCGTTGTTCAGGAAAGGAATGCCGGCAACGCCGACCAGACCGAAGCCGATGAACAGCACATTGCCTGTCATGTTGCCGGTGAACACTCGATCCAGAGCGATATAGGAAGCTGCATCGATGATGCCGGTAGACGCGGTGAGCAAGAGCAGGCCGACGGTGAAGTACGTCGACTGCGAGAAGCGAGTCACCATGAGCACACCAACGACATCAGGAATCCCAACCAGGAAATCAACCACGAGGCAAGCGACCTGAAGTTAGCAGCCGACTGCGAGAGGGCACCAAAAGCACTCGGCTAGGATCGGCGGGCCCTTGGGGGGATGCTGCAGAGCCTCTCCAAGGGCGAAGCCGCCTTAGCTCAGGGGTAGAGCAACGCACTCGTAATGCGTAGGTCCGGGGTTCAAATCCCCGAGGCGGCCCCACAGGAATATTTGCTCCGCCTGATGTTGTCGTTGGGCAAGAATGTCTTCACGCCCCGACCGAAGGATGCCCGTGCGCCGTCACACCGCCACCGCCCAACTACGCGTCGCCTCGGCCGCTGCACTAGCCGGTGCCGCAATCCTCATTGCCTTGCCCGTTGCGGGGGCTGTTCCCAGCGCCAAGTCGGCATGCACGATTACCGGCACCCAAGGCCCCGACCACCTACGAGGCACCTCGAGCCCGGACGTCATCTGCGGGCTAGGAGGCGATGACGTGCTCATAGGCAGAGGTGGTGACGACACGATCCTCGGCGGCCCCGGCGATGACCGCCTACTCGGCGGCCCCGGTGACGACGAACTTCACGGCGGCCCCGGTGAGGACATCGTGAGCGGCGAGGACGGCACCGACGCCCTTCACGGCGGCGCTGGTGACGACCGCCTGCGGCAAGACGTTCCGCCGGGGAGCACGTATACAAAGAAGCTGAGCTTCTTCTCGCAGATGAAGAATGCGAATTCCTATGCCAGCTATGAAATCAGGTACACAGGCGAAGGGGCTTGTACGTCTGATGAGGTGAGCGCGTCCTGGGACGATCGACGCAACGATCCGATCACCGGGCGTCCGCTGGACGTTGCGAACGCAAATGTTCCGCAGCTGTTCTACGTCCGAACCGGAACTGTCTTCACATCATGCGGCAATGAGCGGGCGTCCGCGCACTACATCGTCTACCGGGACGGGGCAGACGTCGGCGACATCTGGTTCGTCGCGGACAGCACCAACTCCGACACGATGAACCTGCGCTCCTACAGCGGTTTCTCCGACGTTTCCTACGCGCCCGGCTCCTACGGAATGCACCTCACCGGCAGGTTTGACGGGTACTGAGTTCCTAGGAGAGACCAGCTCCTGGTCGAATACGCAGGTCGGGGGTTCAATCCCGAGGCGGCCCCTTGTGAATTGACATCAGTTCCAAATCTCATGAGCAGCCGGCTGCACTCCGTGGTGATTACAGTCTCTCCATGCAGGTAGTTTCGATCAACGCGGGTAAGGCGAAACAGGTCGCCTACCGCACGGCCGGCGAGCCGATCACGGCTTCAGAGAAACTTCCGATTGAGGGAGGCGCATGGATTGGTGCCGACGGGGTTGTGGGCGACGACTCAGGCGACCGACGCAATCACCACGATGAATGGATGAAGGTCTACGCGTACTCAATTGAGGACTACGACTACTGGAGCTCCGAGCTGGGTGCTCCTGTTGGCCCCGGCCAGTTCTCAGAGAACCTCACGACTTCAGGGGTCGATCTGAATGCCGCACTCATCGGAGAAGTGTGGCGAGTCGGCGGCGCACTTCTGCAGATCTCGCACGTCCGTATTCCCTGCCAGACTTTCAAGGGCTGGATGGGCGCATCCGGCTACGACGAGACGGCTTGGGTCAAGCGTTTCACTGCGGCAGGACGCCCCGGCCCCTACTTCCGGGTACTGGAGGAGGGGGAAGCTCGTGCCGGCGATCTGATCACCGTGGAAGAGAGACCCTCGCACGATGTCTCGGTTGCGGAGTTGTTCCGAGCGCTGACAACTGAACGCGCACTGTTGCCTCGGCTGGCGCAGGTCGAAGGCTTGAAGCCCTGGATCTATGACGAGGTTCGCAAGGTCCTGTGATCTAGAGGTCGCTGATCTGTAACTTCTTCATTTCCATCATGTGGGCATATGCACGTGGACGCTTCATGAGTTCGGTCATGTTGGCAGGCACGACCTGCCAGCTCAGACCGAACTGATCCTTGCACCAACCGCACTGCTCCGACTCCGGAAACTTTGAAAGCGCCTGCCAGTAGAAGTCAATCTCTTCCTGGTCCGCACAGTTGATCGCGAAAGAAATCGCCTCGGTGAACGAGAATTCGGGCCCGGCATTGATGGCAGTGAAGCTCATTCCATTCAGCTCGAAGTCAATGGAAAGAGTCTTGCCGGCCATGTCCTGTTGGAAGTCTGCAAGCCCATCCTCGGCCGTCTCTGGGTAGGTCTGAGTCGACACCACTGAACTGTTGGGGAAGACCGAAATGTAATAGGCCACTGCTTCATCGGCATTGCCGTCGAACCAGAGATTTGGTGCGATGTGCTGCATGGCGCGCTCCTTCACATGATTGCTGCTCGACCCGGCGATTCCCTGCATGCCAATCTATGTTCGATGTGCTCTCGATTCCAGGCATGCGATGTCCAACACCGGACCTGCGACGCAACTGCGACGATCAACGAGGGATGGTTGTGTTCCGCGTCGACCAACGTGAGCGGAGATTTCTAGTCGCTAGGAGACGGCCTGCTTCACGAGGGCAATGATCTTCTTCTTCTCAGCAGGTCCGATCTTCAGGATGGCAAATGAGGTCGGCCACATGTCACCTTCATCCAAGTTGGATACCTGCTCGAATCCAATAGTGCTGTAGCGGACCTTGAACTTGCTTGCAGGAGACATGAACAGACAGACCTTTCCGTCGCGCGCCCAACCGGGCATGCCGTAGTAGGTCTTGGACGCGAGCATCGGGGCGTGCCCGCGAACGATGGCATCGATCGTCTCGGCCATCTTGCGCTCATCTGCCGGAAGCTTGGAGATGACCAATGCGAGCGCCTTGTCGAGGTCCTCTTGCTTCTGCGATGCCTTGCGTTCAGCCGCAGCCGCCTTCATCGCCGCACGTTCCTCGGCGCTGAATCCGCTCTTGGTCGTCTTCGCTGTTTCTGCCATGGTTCAAGTTAACAAGGCAGCTGACCCAGTGCCTAGTACTTGTGGCTGAGTCGAAGATGCGCACCATTGACTCGTGGTCGGGGTTAGCCTTCAGAGCGTGGCTTCACCTCGGACAATTGTTGAAGCGCCCGGCCTTGATGGGCCGATCGAGATATCGATCTCCAGCGGAGGCAGGGTCATCTGGCCAGAGGTCGGTATCACGAAGCTGGACTTGGTCCACTACGTGATCGAGGTAGCTGAAGCCTTTCTTGCCGCAAACGGAGATCGACCGGTGTCGTTGCAGCGTTTTGCGGGCTCCGTCGATGGAGAGTGGTTCTTCTCAAAGAACCCACCTAAAGGTGCTCCCTCCTTCGTGAAATCCCAGACGGTTCGCTATCCCAGTGCTCGATCGCACCCACAGATCGTCCTCGACTCCGCCGCAGCTGTTGTATGGGCAGTGCAGATGAACACGGTGGTGTTCCACCCGTGGCCCTCACGAAGTGCCAACACCGACAACCCTGACCAGTTGCGCATCGACCTGGATCCGCAACCAGGCACCGGCTTCGCGGAGGCTGTCGCAGCGGCCTTTGAGCTGCGTTCTGTTTTGGCAGAGGCGAATTTGGAGGCGTTCGTGAAGACCTCAGGCAACAGAGGCCTGCATGTGTTCGCTCCCATTGAGCCGACTCATGAGTTCCTTGACGTTCGGCACGCGGTCATTGCTGCTTCTCGTGAACTCGAGCGACGCATGCCAGATCAAGTGACCACGAACTGGTGGAAGGAGGAGCGCGGAGAGAAGATTTTCGCCGACTTCAACCAGGCCAATCGCGACAGGACGATGGCTGGCGCATACAGCCCGCGACCGCTGCCGACCGCGTCCGTCTCCTGCCCGGTGACGTGGGATGAGCTGGCGACCACTGACCCCATGCAGCACACGGTGTTGACGATCCCCGAACGGCTGCGCACTGTTGGTGATGTGTGGGCCGACTTCGACCGCAATCCAGGACGCATCGACACTTTGCTGCAGTGGTGGCAGAGAGACTGCGACGAAGGAATGGGCGAACTGCCATTCCCTCCCGACTATCCCAAGATGCCCGGCGAGCCGCCCAGAGTCCAGCCAAGTCGCAAGCGCAAGGCGCCTGACGAGAAGGCCTGACTGCCAGCCGTCGCGATCGATGAAGCGCGAGGATGTCCCTTATGGATCTGCCTGTGATGCCACCTGTGAAGCCAATGCTGGCGAAATCGGTGGCGGAGATTCCAGACCTCGGCCATGTCGAGCCCAAGTGGGACGGCTTTAGAGCCATCGTCTTTCGTGACGGCAATGAAGTTGTGCTCGGAAGCCGCAGCGAGAAGCCGCTGACGCGGTACTTCCCGGAGTTGATCGAAGCGCTCAAGGACGTTCTTCCGGACCGATGCGTCCTGGACGGCGAGATCATCGTGGTTGCCGAGGACCGTTTGGATTTCGAAGCACTCCAGCAGCGGATTCACCCTGCGGACAGCCGTGTCAAGCTCCTGGCGGAGCAGACTCCCGCAGCGTTCGTTGGCTTCGACATGCTTGCCGAAGGTTCTGACAGCCTGATGGGAGAACCATTCAGAGTACGGCGAAGGATGCTTGAGGATGCACTCGCAGGCAGTGGAGGGTCAATTTTCCTGACGCCGAGCACGGCCGACCTGCAGACTGCTCAGGAGTGGTTCACCCGCCTCGAAGGAGCGGGACTGGACGGAGTGGTGGCCAAACCCCTCGATGGCACCTACCAACCTGACAAGCGCGCCATGTTCAAGATCAAGCATCAGCGCACTGCCGACTGCGTGGTAGCCGGATATCGGCTGCACAAGACTTCGACTGCCGACAAGCCGCTGCTGGGTTCTCTGCTGTTGGGCTTGTATGACGACCACAAGCACCTCCAGCACGTGGGCGTTGCAGCATCGTTCACAGCGGTCCGTCGCGCCGAACTGATTGCAGAACTGCGTCCGCTGGAGTCCGGAATCCAGGACCACCCGTGGAACGAGTTCGAGGAGTCGATGGTGGCCAACCCCGACCGCGTGCCGGGCACGCAGAGTCGCTGGAGTCAGGGCAAGGATCTGTCGTTCGTGCCGCTGCGCCCTGAGCTCGTCGCAGAGGTGGCGTACGAACACATGCAGGGCAGCCGCTTTCGTCACACCGCTCAATTCCGAAGGTGGCGAAGCGATCGTGACCCTCAGACCTGCACCTATGAGCAGCTGGAATACCCAGAGGGATTTCGCCTGTCCGACATCCTGGGCAAGTAGAGAAACCGCCGACAAGGCGTTCAGGTCGTCAGTTGTGTGCGGAGAGCTGTTGCCGGAATGCCGAAGCGGCCGGACCGGATAGTTCAGTCTCATGCACTGGGCGCCCTGAGATCGCAAGCAGAAGAGCCACGGCAGTTCCATGAACCTCAGGTCCGGTCCCCGACGACCAGTTCGAGTCGACTGCTACCAGTCGGAACCCTGCTGCGCGTTCTCGTCCCCCGCCCATTGAGGCGCCCGTCTTGAGCTGGTGACGCAGTGCCGGCATAACGTGCTCAATCGGGTACTCGCGATGCAAGCCCAGCGGTCGACGCACGTCCTCGCCGTGGACTACCGCTTCAACGAGACGAGTCGCCGGCGGGGCGGGAGGAGTCTTGGTCTCCATCACGATCCGATCGAACGCCGCCAATGTCTGCGCAGGACTTGCTCTGCGCTCGCGCGCGATTCCGGCCGCGTTGTCGCGATCGAAATCGAACCGCGCCATCACCAAGCGGCGAATGAAGCTCAATCGAGTTGTCTTGGCCGAGTCGACGAGGTGCGCAACGACATCGTGAATGTCCCAACCCGGACACAGGGAATTCTCGGCCCACCGTTCAGCGGTGACGTGAGAAAGGTCTGCGCTCAATGCGCGTCGTTCTTCGTGCACCGCAGCCCACACCATTGCCCAGTCCTGAGAAGACATATGGCTCCCCAATCACAGACATCGATTTCTGTGCTGTGCCCGAAGTGGTCACCGAAGTTGGCGAACCAGTTCCCCTAGCTTCAAGTTCTTCCAGTTCTCCAACATGCTCGTCATCGTGTGCAGCATGACTCGCGAGGCGTAGTGATCACGGAAGAAGGGATCGCGCGGGCCAGTCAGTGCATCGATGTCATCGGTATCGCGTGCGATGGCCACAGGCGCTGCCATCGACAAGCCGAAGTTGCTGGCCATCGAAAGTCGCACGTGCAGGCTCATCTCGGCAAGGTCCAGGTGCGGACCACCTTGCGCTTCAAATGTGTCAATCATGATGCCCAGCAGTTCATCCAGGTGCTCGGCAAATACGTCGGACTCTGCGCAGCCCAGTGCCCCGCCCACCACCTGGGTGAGCGGCAGCTGACCGCAGTTGGCCCAGTCGATGAAGCCGCACTCCAGTTCGCCGTGCTCGTCTCGCTCAAACCAGCAGTTGTCGATATTGCCGTTCCAGTGAGCGAAGGCCACGAACTGAGCACGCCCGCTTTGGAGAATCTCCTGGATCCTTTCGCGGGCGGCAAACGCATCACCCATATAGGCGATGAAATGTTCTCGCAGCGCAGGATCGTGGAGATCATCGGGAAACAGCTTTGGGTAGCGCTGGATGAAGTCGAACATCTTGTGCGCGCGAACGATTGACTGCTCGTCAGACACTGGAATCCGGAACATTGCCGATCCGGCCTCAGCGTCGGGAAAGAGTGTGTCGAACGCGGGGGAGAGCTTCCCAGCGCGATGAGCTCCTGACAGTTTGCCCAGGCTGCGGAAGATTGCCCGATAGTGCTCGACTGCATCTGGGATGAGGTAGTCCATGCACTTGGCATGGGCTGGTTCGACATTTCCTTCGCCATATGGGATCAACTCTGTGATGAGCAGCCCAGTCTCGGAGGTGCCTTCGAGATCGGCAAACATGAATTTCGGAACCTTGACGGGGAAGTCCGGTGATCGCGAGAGCAGGGCAAAATTCACTTCCGAGAGCATCATCCACTTGGCGCTGTCCCAGAGTGGGTTGTCGAAGTGGCGGGAAAACTTCACGAAGAGACGATTCGGCAGTTCGGCATTTGGATGCTCGTACGCCACGGTCATCTTGAGCTTCTTGCCGCTGCCGCCATCAAAGAACTCCGATGACTCGATGATTTCGGTGACGCTGTTGCTCGCGCTGATCACTCCTGCGGCGCGGAATGCTGTGGTGATGAAAGCTGCACCACCTGCCAGGAGCGCCTCAGGGTCCGCGGGGATCGACAGTGCGAAGTTGTCGCCCTTGACCCATCGCTCATCTGCGGCAGGTTCGACGGCATCCGTAACAGAAATCATTCGCCTAACGCTACCGATGGCGCCAGTTCGTCAGTGTTGGCGCGTCGATATTGCCCACCCGACTTCAGACGGGGGATGCCCGTCGACATGCTTCAATGGATGTGCATCGCTCCCCAGACCTATGAGCCAGTCACCGTACAAATCGAGTTCGACTGAGCGAAAGGAAGACAGTGAACAAGTCATCGCTGGCATCACTGGCACAGGAACACCTTCAAATCGCGCGGGTCGCTTCCAGCGGTCGAAGCGCGCACACCATTGTTGGGGGTCGTGACCATGTCCTTCGTCAGACATTGATCGCCTTGGCCTCGGGCCACAATCTGGCCGATCACGACAGCGCTGGCGAGGCAACTCTTCAAGTGGTGATCGGTCATGTTCGCCTGGTTGAAGGATCTGAACTTCAGGAGGGAGTGGCTGGAGACGTCCTAGAGGTTCCTGCAGCTCGGCATCGACTGGAGGCGCTGGACGATTCAGTTGTGCTGCTCACAGTTGCGCAATCCCTTGTGAACTGATGTATCGCGAGAAGAACACGGGCGCGTGAGGCTCCCTATTCGACCGCGATGAACAGGTCGGTGCGCATGTCGTCAGGATTTGCGTCTGGGGTCGGCATCGTCACATAGACCTCCCACATCGGGCCCGTGCGTGTGAGACCTTGCTCTTCAATCCAGGAATCCAGTTGCATCCACGCTAGCGCCAGACCGTCGTACGAACCCAGGTGCACCGCACGCGCCGCTCTTCCGGCTGGAAGGACATCCGCGATCACTTCGTCTGTAGATGTGACTGAAGTGTCTGTTGGAAAACCAGCCTCGAGATCGAAGGTTTCGGCTGGCACGCTGAAGTAGCGAGCAAACCCTGGGCCGATGATCGATGCGCCCTGCGCCTGGATCTCCTCCACGACAGCGGTGTAGGCGTAGTCGAAGAACGAAGCGATGTCGTGCGCGGGAACCACGCGCCTGATGCCAGCTGTATGGGTCTGCGTTGTCTGGACTACTTGGGTTGCGAATTCAGTCACGAAAAAAGGTTACCGATCGATTTGGTGCCCTGCACGCACGCAGCGAAATTCATTCACCCGCACAATGTTCAGTATGAGACCCAGCAGCAGGTTGGTGATCGCCGCCGTTATGGGCAGTTTGGCTGCAGGTGTCCTTGGATCGGCGGGGGTCTCTGCTGCCAGTTCGGTGCGTCCAGTGCCCGGCACGAACTGCCCAGTGTTTCCGGGCAACAACTATTGGCACGCTCGCATCGACAGGCTTCCCGTGAGTTCCTCGTCTGCGCAATGGATGTCGAATATGCACGCGTCCAAGAATCTGCATCCTGATTTCGGGCCGTCCTTTGGTGAACAGGAGGTGCCATACGGCATCCCCATCACGGTGATTCGAGGCGCTGCCCGCGTGCCTGTCAGCTTCGAGTACGCCGATGAGAGTGACAAGGTGCGGTACCCGCTGAGCAAGGAGACCTTGATCGAAGGCGGATCCAATGCTGGGGGCGATCGACACGCCATCGTGATTGATGCGGACACCTGCACCTTGTTCGAGACCTGGAATACCCGACAGACAGCGAGCGGCTGGACGGCCGGGTCAGGGGCGGTCTGGTCTCTGCGATCCAACGCCTTGCGGCCAAGGACCTGGACTTCTGCTGATGCGGCCGGCTTGCCGATACTTCCGGGACTGCTGCGCTGGGATGAGGTCAAGGCAGGTCGAGTCGACCATGCCATCCGATTCACAACCGATGTCACACAGCGAGCCTTTGTCTGGCCTGCGCGCCACCAAGCTGGATCGACAACTGATCGGGCATTTCCACCGATGGGTGCACGGTTTCGTCTGAAGTCCGGTTTCTCAACCGCGGGCTATTCCACACAGGCCATGGTGGTGCTGAATGCGATGAAGCAGTACGGACTGGTGCTGGCCGACAACGGCTCACCTTGGTTCTTTCAAGGCGATGCAGATCCGGCTTGGCCCGCCGACCTGATTGCTGAGCTCAAGGGCATCCCAGCATCTGCATTCGAGGCTGTCGACACAGCTCGTCTGCAAGTGTCGCCAAATTCTGCTGCGGCCAAGCAACTTTCGTAGGGCGTGGTCGGGACTACATGTCGCGGTAGCGAACAGCGAGTGCGAGCTTGGCTCTGATCTCATCGGCCGAAGCGCCGCGGGGATCCGTGATGCCGTCAGGGCCGCTGTAGAGACCTGCATAGGCAGGTGTGTCGCGCTGGAATCGCCAGCCTTCGGAAAGCGGGCCGGCATCCACTGCGTCATAGCCGATCCTGTCCAGGAACTGGACAACAGAAGCCTTGGCTGTTTCGTCATTGCCAGCAAGCGTGAGTGCGCTGCGATCCGGTTCTCCTGCAGGTCGACCCAGAACAGCAAGAGCCCCGTACCAAATGTTGTTGAAGAGTTTGACGACATGAGATTCAGGAAGATGTGCCTGCAGCAATTCGCTTGTCGTCGTTGATTCATCATCGAGTTCGGCGATCGTGCCATCGCGCTGGGCGTAGTAGTTGTTGGTGTCGATGACGATCTTTCCGCGCAGCGGATCTGACGGAACGCTGAGATAGGCCTTCAAAGGTATGGTCACCACCACGATGTCGCCTGCTTCGGCTGCCTGCGTGACGGTGCCGGCTCGGGCCCGTGGCCCGATTTCCTCTGCGAGCTCGACAAGGGTTTCTGGACCACGCGAATTGCTCAGGACCACGTCGTAGCCCGCCGCCGCCGCGAGGCGGGCGACCGTGCCGCCGATCTTGCCGCTGCCGATCAAACCAATTGTTGTCATGAAATCGCCAACATTGCGGGGTCCGCGCGTATTCCTTGCCTGCATGGCTGCATTTCTTGACTGAGGCGAAGACATCTGCTTACAGTCGATTGCATCAGCGTATTCAAGACTCTCCTGGGCACGACCCTGCTTCTCGCTGCCTCGGTGCTTGCCTCCTCACCTGCAACCGCAGCGGAGGAGACATTGATCCCCAATGATCGATGCCTGACGACCCTGAGCATCCCGCGCATCGACGTCGAGAGCAAAGTGCGGTCGTACGTCGGCAGCCCTGACGATGCCAAGGGCACTCGCATTCAGAATCGAAGCCTGCTTGCATCCCCCTTGGGCACAACGGGCGGAGTAGCGGCTGGTCAGCTGGGCAACTTCCATGTCGACGGCCACCGCAACTCAGCGGGTGGATTGCTTCTGGAACTGAGGAAACTTCGAAAAGGCGATCTCGTCCAGGCTCGGGTCGAATGTGCCGTCACACCTGACTTGACCTTCACCTATCGCATATCCGCTCGCCCCAGTTATGTCGACTTCTTTTCGACTGAGGGCCGCCAGGCCCAGATCGCCGAGAAGCCGCTGGAGCCGGGAACACGGGCAACTCGTGGCTATCTGTCCATCTCGACATGTGCCACGCAGGAGGACCATGCTCGAGGTGACTTCCGCAAGGATCAGTTCGACAATCCGCCAGGACGCTGGGTTGCTGTTGGTGTGAGGGTCGGCATCACCATTCACAAGCCGTGACACAGACGTGTCGCGCCAAGAGGAGCCGCGTGGTTAGTGTGTGCGCGTGATCACCTTGGATGGCCTCACCAAGCGTTACGGCGCGTATACAGCGGTCGACGATGTCAGTTTCACCGTCGAGCCCGGAAATGTGACGGGTTACCTCGGGCCCAACGGCGCGGGCAAGTCCACGTCAATGCGAATGATTGTCGGCCTGACGCCGCCAACTGCGGGGCATGCCACAGTCCTGGGTCGTCCGTACAAGGAGATTCCAAATCCTGGTCTTCACGTTGGCGTGCTGTTGGACGCTTCAGCACAGCACAACGGTCGCACTGGTCGTGAGGTGCTCGCCCTCAGTGCAATGCTGATGGGGCTGCCCACCAAGCGTGTTGACGCAATGCTTGAGATGGTTGGGCTGAACGCGGCCGAGTCCAAGCGGCGCGTGGGCAACTACTCGCTGGGCATGCGTCAGCGACTTGGCATTGCACACGCGCTGTTGGGCGACCCTGAAGTGCTGATCCTCGACGAACCGGCCAATGGCCTTGACCCCGCCGGCATCCACTGGATGCGCGGGCTCCTGCGCGACTTTGCCAACCGAGGTGGCACCGTGTTGCTTTCCTCGCACCTTCTGCATGAGATCGAAGTCATCGCCGATGAGCTCGTCGTGATCGGGCGAGGCAAGATCGTTGCGCAAGGCAGCAAGGAATCCCTGTTGGAGTCGAGCGGGATGTTCGTCCGTGCTCTTGACGACGAGCAGCTTGCGGGTGCGCTGAGCAATGCCGGGATTGAATTCACCCGCGTAGCAAAAGGTGGCTTCAACACCCATGCCGGCGCCGAGGATGTCGGTCGTGCGGCAGCAGGTGCTGGTGTGGTGTTGCTTGAGCTGAGAACTGCTGATGGAGCGGGGCTTGAAGACATGTTCTTGACCCTGACTGCCGACGATGCACGAGAGGCGGTCACCACATGAGCGACAACGTGACAGGTGGGGCAGTGGCCAGCCCGATGCGCAAGCTGTCGGTTGCTGAAACTCAAGTTGTACCGCTCGTGCGGTTGACGAGGGTCGAACTGCGCAAACTCGTAGACACTCGGGCAGGACGCTGGCTGCTGATCGCGATCGGTGTCATCACAGCCGCCGTCGTGGTCATATTCCTGTTCGCCGCCCCCGCCGAAGAGCTCACCTACGCACAGTTCCTGAACGCCACGATCATTCCGCAGGCGGTACTGCTGCCGATCCTGGGAATTCTCACAGTGACCAGCGAATGGGGCCAGCGCACTGGTCTTGTCACCTTCACCCTTGAACCCCACCGCGGTCGGATTGTCATGGCCAAGCTTCTGGCTGTGCTGGTGATGGGCATCGCGGTGGTCTGTGTTGCATTCGTACTGGCAGCTGTCGGCAATGCGCTCGGCGCAGCGTTGCAAGACGGCAACGGCAGCTGGGAATTCGGCGTTTCCGGCGTCATCGACACCTTCGCTTTCCAGTTGATCAGCGTGGTGCAGGGGCTCGCCTTGGGCATGCTCATCATGAACACCGCGGGAGCAATCGTCACCTACTTCGCGATCCCATTTGCGTGGGGCTTTCTCACTGCCACTGTGTCGTGGTTCGCCACCATCGGTGCTTGGGTCGATCTGAACACGACCACGATCCCGCTCAGCACTCACGAGATGACCGGAGAGAGTTGGGCGAAGCTCGGCGTCTCGGTGTTCATCTGGGTGCTGGTACCGCTCGTGCTTGGCTGGATGCGCCTGCTGCGTCGCGAACTGAAGTCGGCCTAAACCCGGCGAACTTCAAGCATTGATTAGCGTGTCAGGCTGGTGAAAGCGTGGTGCCCTCAGTTGTCGGCGGCTGCTGCTTGGCGGGCTTGCGCGGGGCCACAAAGCCCAGCACGATGCCGATCGCGATCCCGACGATGATCAATCCCACCAGCCAGAAGATGGTCACTGGGATGATGCCGAAAACGAACAACAGCAGTGCGCTGCCAAGGCCTAGGAATAGGCCTGCGAAGAAGCCCATGATCGGGTGTCGGCGACGCTTCAACGTAGATCCCCTCTATCTGTCGTGCGCGTTGTGAAGTTGTGCATCAAAGCCAGATGATGCCGAAGAGCATGAGGAGGAAGAGCAAGATCAAGAGCAAGCCCGAGTAGAACAATGGGGATGCAAATGGTGATCCGTGTCCGGTGATCCAGCCACTGGCGGTGCAGGTGCCGTTAGGGCTCGTGACCTCAACTTCGACAGGGATTTTCGCCTCACCAAGAGCGCTTAGGAGGAATGACACCTCACTTGGAAGCTCAGAAAGGTTGTACTCACCTGAACTCCTCTTCAGTTTGTCCTTATTGGTGAAGCTGTCACTCTTGACTGGTATGCCGCTCACGGTCACGCTGTAGTTGCCGCTCCTGAGCACAGCCTTGGTGGAGCCTTCCCACTGAACCTTGCCCTCCATGTCGATGACAAAGGGGTGGTCTTCAGTGCCGCCGATGCCAGGCGCGTACGCAAGGTCAAGTGCTTCACCTGCCGCGGTGAATGACGCCGCATTTCCGCTGCAGCCCTGAGCATCAGCGGCCTGAGCTCCGCTCGGCGCGATCATGACGCAAATGAATGCGGAGAACATCACCGCGAAGAATTGAACAGCGCTTCTCTTGAGTTTCGGCACAGACCGCCCCCGATCACCAGAATGCGCGAAGGCTACTCCTCATGGGCGGATGCCGTCCACAGGTTGATGTGCTCAAATCTATTGACAAACGATAGATTTCCGCTAATTATCGATCTATGATCCGATTCAGCGCCGCTGTACTCATCCTGAGGGCTCTCCTTGCACTGCTGTTCCTTGGCTTGGTCGTCGCGCAGACGCTGATCATGCCCGGAACCTTGGCCCACATGGCAACAGAGGATCCGGAGTTCGCCTACCTGCAATGGCCACTGCTCGCCTTCTCAGTCATCGAATTGCTGTGTGTGCAGGTCGTGATCGTGTGCACCTGGCAATTGCTGACCATGGTCACCAGAGATCAGATCTTCAGCGATCGAGCCTTCAGGTGGGTCGACGCCATCCTTGGGGCGATGGCCCTGGCCTGGGTCCTGCTTGCTGGCTTGTTCATCTACATCGGCTCCATTGCAACTGATCCCGGGGCTCTGGTCCTGATCATGGGCATGCTGCTCGCAGGGGGAGTGCTGCTGATGCTGATGTATGTCATGAGGGCGCTGCTGCAGCAGGCGACCTTTCTTCGGACGGATTTGGAAGCAGTGATCTGATGGCGATTGTCGTGCGCATTGATGTCGAGCTCGCCAAGCGAAAGATGAGCGTGGGTGAGTTCGCCGAGCAAGTAGGGCTGACGCCAGCAAATGTTGCCGTGCTGAAGAACGGCAGGGCCAAGGCGATTAGGTTCACCACGCTGGAGGCCATCTGTCGAGTATTTGAATGCCAGCCTGGCGATCTCTTGGAATGGGTGGATGACGAGATGGTCGTCGACTAATGAGCGCTACCGAGGGTTGGCGTACTTGAGTTGCAAGGCAATTGGCGTAGTGCTGCCTGCGGGGCTGGAGAATCCAAGTGCCAGGTTCGGGCCAACGACTTTTCGCAGTGTTGCCTTCTTTGAACGAGGCTTGAAGGTGATGGACATCCCGGTCGGAGTTTCAGTGCAGGTGATGCGAAGCGGAGTCTTCTTCACCATTTTCGCTGCACCTGCCACGGTGTAGCTGGCCGTTGCGCCTGAACCTGTTTTGGTGATTGGAACTGAGAATGCTGATTGCGGGCAAGTTGCGACGGGCGCCGTTGCCTTGGACCCGTGTGCAGACCTGGGCGCCACCAAGTACTGGACCACCTGGAAGCACACATTCATTGCGTTCTGGCTCGACTTCAGCAGACCCATGGCCGCAGGAGTGTTGCCCGCCTCAGCGGCATACTCAGAGGCCCCCATGCCAACGCTGCCGATAGCAGCACATGTGAGCAGTCGATCCCTGTTCGAAAGAGTTGCCAGAGTTGCGTGCAGATCGACGGCCAACCGCTCGTCCTTGGTAAGACCGGTTTCAATGTCAATGGCCATGCTCTTGGCATTCGACGGGATCGTCGGGGAGGTAGCTGTGGCCGTGCCGTTCGGGGGAAGGGTGACGTCCAGTGTCGCGTGATACTGGGTCATGTCAACAGCGGGCACGCTTGCAGGCTCCACTGAGTTGGCGGGCGAAGTAGCGAGCAGACCGGCGAGCAGCATTCCGCCTGCTGCCGCAACGGCTATGACGCGAATGCCGATGGTGTGAACCATGCGCGGATCGTACTCGCAGTTTGCCAATTCGACCATCGACTCTTGTGTGCCATCGGCGTAGTCTCAATTCATGAGGCAATTCATCCATGCCAACAACGAGAATGCCAAGGCTCTCTTGGTGTTCGCCATGCTGGCCGCATTCGTCGTCCTGACGACGGCTTGGGTATTCAGTCAGGCTCAGTGACCGTTCCACGCCTTGAGTCCAGTTGGACTTCGAGTCGAGAAGCCGACAGAGCCAGGCTCCAACTCGAAACGTAGAAGGCAACGCCACTGATGATCGTTGCAATGCCAAAGGCCCAGAAGTACTCCACTGATACATCGAGTCCGGATTCGCCTGTGATCCAGGAGATCACCGCGGCGATTGCAGCCAGCACACCGATCGCAGCGGTGGCATAGGCGCCTCTGCGCAGGAGTCGCGCAGCATGCCTGGCATTGCTGACTTCGGCTCTGTAGTCGCGCGCTTCACTTGGCTTATGGTCCACCCGATGACGATAGCGACGCGGTCGCTGACTCGGTCTTTGCTCAGGTGTGAGTTCGCCAGTTGGGGTCGCGACCAACGAATGCCATGAGCTGTGTCTGCGGATCGGCATCTCCACTCACGTGAACGCGAGGGCCGTATTGACCTGAAGCACGAAGCATTTCCTCAATGCCTTCCATCCCTGCGAGCAGTGTGGCGCTGAACTCACTATCCAGTTCCCACGCCTGACCTGTTGCCTGCGCGAGATCCCAACTGTGCATGAAGATGTCCGGGGTGATGAAGGTGTCGATGGCCAAGCCCAACGGCATGGTGCCGGCCTGAGGATGAGAGAACTCAGCACTCGCCGTCTCTGGCCGATTCAGAACTGCACGAAGTGCCTCATCAAAGTGCGCCCAATCGCCAACGGGATCCTTCTTGTTCGGGTCGCGTAACGGCAGTTCGATCTTGGCTCCAACGCTCAGGAGCCCAGGTACCCAGTCAACGAGGTGCCATACAACGTCGTGCGCCTTCCAGCTGTCCACCGGCGACTGGGCATCCCAGTCCTTCGTGTGGTCAACGAGTAAGCCGAAGCCATGGGCAATGGCCAGGTATCGCTCTACTGGATCTTCAGGAAAAGTCATTGCTCAGCAGTCTCTCAAGTTCGTCGTAGCCCTCGTTGACCCCGGATTCCATGCCACTGGATAACCAGGCATCGCGCCCAGCGAAGCTGTCGCACAGGGAGCGGGCATGCAGTCGGGTCATGCCGTTGCCAAGGTCGGTGAACTCCACGGTCTCCAAGGCAACGCTTTCGGGCATGCCCTCCCAGGTGAAGGTTTGAACGATGGTGTGGGCTCCCACGTAGTGAAAGCAGCCATGGAAGGCGAATTCCTCGTCCTGCCGGCTGCCGATGTAGCGCCAAGAGCCACCAGATCGGGCGTCCCAATAGTCGATGCTCGTGCTCAGATTCGATGGGCCGATCCACCGAACAAACAGCTCGGGATCAAGGTGGCACTGCATCAACTGCTCTGGTGTGGCTCGGAAGTCGCGCCGAATGTGAATCTGCGGCACCTCCGGATCTGCCTCGATGTTGGCTTGATTCAATTTCGTGTTCATGCGCTTTCTCCTTTCGCTGTCTGATTCATTTCGGCAAGGACGTCATCGAGTCGGCTGTAGCGAGCTTCGGCTTCACGTTGGTATCGGCGAATCCAGCCGGCCATCAGGTCCAACACTTCAGGCTCGATGTGGACTGGACGCCTTTGCGCGTCCCGCGTTCTGCTTACCAATCCGGCTGTCTCGAGCACTTTCAGATGCTTGGAGATGGCTTGGATGCTGACGTCGTAGCGCTGCGCAAGCGCAGTCACGGTGGCCTCGCCGGAGGCGAGCCGGGTCAGCATGTCGCGCCGAGTGGGATCGGCCAACGCACTGAACGCCAGTGACAACTGGTCAGCCATATGCCCTCCTCAACCAAGTAGTTGATAAAGGTAGACGGTCGAAGCTTCTTTGTCAACCAGATGGTTGATAACCAGCAGACCTTGGCCAACACTCGCGAGCTTCGGGATATGACTGTGACCAATAACGGTTGAAGGAACGGGTGAAGCCAGACAGGATGCACATACGAACGCGACTCAGTGCAATGGAGGGATCCAGATGGCCGAGAACGAAGGTGCGACGACCAGCGGAAGCGATAGCGAGAATCCGGCAATCCCGGCTCCCGAAGTCAAAGCAAACCGCCCAAGAACCAATCGCGACTGGTGGCCCAATCAACTCGACCTGTCTGTCCTGCAGCAGCATGCAAGTGGTCCCAATCCGCTCGGCCCCGACTTTGACTACTCGGAGGCCTTCGCCGGACTTGATGTCCAGGCGCTGAAGAACGATCTCTTCGCATTGATGACTGACTCCCAGGAGTGGTGGCCGGCCGACTATGGCCACTACGGACCCTTCTTCATCCGCATGACCTGGCACGCGGCG
>JAUSQD010000118.1 GCA_030652695.1 Actinomycetota bacterium | reverse complement strand
GCTGCGCGGGCAGATCCGCGCCAGGCGAAATACCCGAACTCCGTCAGAGCGACGCGATGCGGGCATTGCCATTGCAGCTGGCCTCATGCCCGTCGTACGCGAACGCCAATCAGCAAGCGTCGCCTGCTACTTCTCACTCCCCACCGAACCCACGACGGAGCCGCTCATCGCACAGCTCTGGGATTCAGGCGTGGAGGTGCTCACCCCACGAGTTCGGGGCAATGCCCTTGAATGGATCCGCAGCGAGCCCAAGAGTCAATATTCGGACGGGTCCTTTGGCATCCGCGAAGTTTCCGGCGGCGAGCCGCAGCCACTGGCAAAAGTTGATCTCATCTTCATGCCAGCGCTAGCAGTGTCGGCGTCAGGAACTCGGCTGGGCCAGGGCGGAGGCTTCTACGACCGCGCGCTGTCAGCACTCGAGCTGATTCCGCTGCTCGTTGCTGTGCTGTTCGCAGATGAAGACAACATTGACGTGCCCGGACAGGCCCACGATGTGGCAGTTGATGCGGTGGCCACTGATCAAGGGCTGCGTTGGATCACGACAGGTGCGTCGTCACGGTCCAAGTGATCCAAAAGGCCAGCACGCACGCCAGCACCATCAATGCAATGAATGACCAAAAGCGACCACGGCGTTCACTCCACATGGTGGTGCTCTCCCAGGCGAATCCCGAGAACGTCGTGAAGGCCCCGCAGAAACCAGTGCCAAGGAGCACGAGCAGTGTGGAATTCTCCAAGCCGACGACAACGCCCAGGAGTGCCGAACCAAGCACATTGACGACCAACAGACCGATGGGAATTGGGCTGTCCAGGCTCGCACGTGTCACTGCCCGGTCAACAAGAAATCGAGCAGGCGCTCCGATCGAGGCGCCCAAGGCCACCCAGCCGAGCATCGCCAGGCTCATGTGCCTGGCCTCAGGAGCATGAACGCCCGGCGCCCAAGCGGCACAGCCAACAGTCCGATGAGCAGGGTAAGTGCGAGGTAGCCGGCCACAAGCATGGCCTGGCCGTCATGGATCACCACATCAGCTGCCAGAGTGGAGAAAGTCGTGAATCCACCGAGAACTCCGGTGATGACGAACGGCTGCCAAAGTGCCGATCCATGTCGGCTGTGGATCCATGGATAGGCAAAGCCAATCGCAAAGGCGCCCAGCACATTGACCGTGAATGTGGCTGCCAAGGCAGTGATCTGACTGTGATCCATCAATGCAGCGATGCTGAAGCGGCCAAGAGAACCGATGACGCCACCGACGGCAATCACCAGGAGCACGCGCACTTGCACACCTTCAAACACACCGCGACCCTAGAGGGGACAGCCACCTGAAGTTGCTGCACCAATCGGTGCGAGGCACAATTAGCACTCAAATTCAACGAGTGCCAGCAATGCCGGAGGACCAGTGCCAACGTACGAATATTCGTGCAGCAGTTGCGGAGCGACCCACGAGATCGTGCAGAAGATGTCCGACGCCACCTTGACGGTGTGCCCTGACTGCGGTCAGGAGACTCTCCGCAAGCTGTTCAACAACGTCGGTGTGATGTTCAAGGGCTCAGGCTTCTACCGCAACGATTCACGCGGATCCTCTGAAGGCGGCTCCACGCCGAAGGCCGCCGGTTCAGACTCCTCAAGCCCGACACCTGCCCCGGCAGCGAGCGCTCCGGCGCCAGCAAGCACGTCAACGAGTGCAAGTAGCTCCAGCTCCTCTTCTTCTGACTGACCTGTGGACGACTGTTTCCGCTGATCAACTGCTGCTGCCTACGCTCATGAAATGCCGCCGCCAGCCCATCTCAAGGGGCAGATCCGAGTCCTCATCGCTCGACATCGCAGAATTCTTGCCGCCGTGTGCGCTGGCATCGCAACACTGCTGATTCTCAGCCTCGTCGTTGAATCCGCCGACACCACCGCACTTGCACCAACGGATGCCCGTCCATCCCGTCAGTTGAAAACTGGAGAAGTCGCGGTGCCCATTCTTCTGGCCGACGCCAAGCTTGCGGCCGGCGTGGATCCTGGAGATCTTGTTGATCTCGTTGAGCTATCCGAGCTCTCACCCGCTTCTGTCATCGCTGAAAAGGCGCGCATCCTGTCAAAGGGATCACACGGTTCAAGCTTCAGCGCCAGCGAGGCGCAGCTGCTCGTCGTCGCCGTGCAAGAGTCCGACGCGCTGCTTGTTGCCGCGGCCGGAGCCGCCGAGTCGCTTACACTGGTGATGCAATCCGCCGGCAACTAAAAGGGGACTTCATGCTTCAAGGTTTCAAGACCTTCATCTTGCGTGGAAATGTCATTGACCTTGCTGTGGCCTTCGTGGTGGGCGCAGCCTTCTCCACACTCGTTGGTGCATTCACCAAAGCCCTGATCGATCCGATCGTCAAGATCTTTCTCGGTGGCGGACTCAGTGCTGGGACCTTGACCATTCGCGATCAGGTGATCGACTTCTCCTTGCTGCTCAACAGCATCATCACGTTCGTGATCACCATGCTGGTGGTGTATTTCGTCTTTGTCGTTCCTATGAATGCCTTCCGCAAGCGCACTGCCAAGGAGGAGGAAGAATCGCCCACCCCTGCTGACATCAAGGCCCTGCATGACATCCGGGACCTCCTGCAGGAGCAGATCGGTCTGTTGAAAGATCAGCGCAACAGTTAGTCGCCGTGGTGCGGTGGGACTTCGGCGCGCAACCACTCATCGCGCGATTCCGCCTCACGAATCTCATCTGAAGTCACATCTGGGAGCAGATCGACCTCCAGGGCTTTGGCCTTCTTGGCCTGCTCTGGGTCCTTGCTCATCTCCACAGAGTACGGCGTAGCGTCTGCGCGGTGGATGCCCAGCAGGTTCGTGCGCGAGAACAGGCCCACGCCCAGCGCACCTCCCCGTGGGTGCACGGGCGTCTGGCTCGACGAGCAGTCGGCGACAAGCACCCGGTAGACGACTTTCTCTTCGACTACTACCCATATTCGATCGCAAAACTCACCACTTGGCATCCCGGCTGGGGCGTGATCGTGGATCGCGATGACGATTACCTGGCGCTGCATCGCGACTACACCCGAGTGGACACAGGTGTCACGCTTGGCATCCAGGGCCTGCGCAAACGCGCTGACCGATTGAACCTCGCTGCGAACCTGCTGCAAAAGACCCATGACCGCGCTGCGCAGTTCGGCTGCTTCGGCATGCATGAGTGGGCGATGGTCTTTCGCGGGCAGGCATCTGACATCCGTCATCCCGAATACCCTCTGCGCCTGGAGCCAAGTGAGATTGAAAGGACAGTCCAGGAAGTCGGCCTTCGCTGCACGCACATCGACGCATTCCGCTTCTTCACTGTCCAGGCTTTGCCGCTGAACGAGCATCAGCTGACGCGCGCAACCCAAGAGGATTTTGAACAGCCCGGGTGCGTGCACGCAGCGATGGATCTCTATAAGTACGCCATGTGGGCCGGGCCGTACATCCCAAGTGAACTCGCCGCAGATTGCTTTGAACTTGCTCGCACTTCTCGGGTGCTGGATATGCAAGCCTCGCCATATGACTTGCAGAGCCTGGGTCTGGAAGCGATCGCCATGGAGACAGCCGCGGGTCGTGCCGAGTATGTAGCGAGACAACGCGCGTTGAGCACGCAGGCTCAAGGGCTACGGCAGCGACTGTGTGCAGCGCTTGATGAGCTGGTGCTTGTCGCTACTCGGCCTGAGTCTTGTTCCGGTGCGCTTCTTCCATAATGCGCAGTTCAAGCTCCTGCTTTGCGACCTGGAGATCAATGACTGCTCGCTTGTCCGCGATGAAGTCCATGACGGCAAACAGCACGCCTGAAATGACGAAGGTCAGATGGATGGCAATCATCCACACCACCTGATCAGGATCGATCATGTCAGGGTCAAGGAAGATGGCAAGCAGCTGAATCACCGAAATGGCGACGAGGGAGCCGATGAGCTTGATCTTCAGTCCAGAGAAGTCGACCTTGCCCATCCAGCTCGGACGATCCTCAGACTCTGAGGCGATGGTGATCTTGGAGACGAAGTTCTCGTAACCACTGAAAATCACGATGAGGATGAGATTGCCAAGCAGGGTGATGTCCAGGATCTCCAGGATCCCGATCGTGGTCTCCTGCAAAGTAGCGTCGCTGATGGTTGTGGCCAGATGCCAGAACTCCTGGAAGAACTTGAGCACCAAAATGATCAGGCCAAGCAACAAGCCCAGGTAGAGCGGCGCGAGCAGCCAACGGCTGCTGAACATCAGGTGTTCCATCACCAATTCGACTCGGCGGCCCACATGCAGATCCGCGAGCTTGGACTGGCCTTGCGTCATCGCGATTCTCCTGAACTTCACATGTCGAGCGGATGGACAGAATACCTAACGCCAAATGCGGCGGAGCGCTCTGTCATCTCTTGGCGATCGTCACGATCCAGTCGATCTGCCGCGTGACGCCACTTTGGAAGGTCGTGGTGCAGCTGTCGATCCAGGCACTGAGCCCGTATTCAAGGACGATCAGGCTCTCGACTTCTCGACGGGTGAAGCCGTGAAGCTCCAATTCCGGAGATTCAGCAATGCGGGAGTCCCCATCAGCCGCGAACACCAGAATCGCCTTGCCTCCGGGTTTGAGTGCGTCCACCAGTCTTGGCACAGCAATGCGGGCCTCGTCAACGCCAGCGGCATCCAATGCGCCCACCGATATCGCGCACGCGTAAGTCTTGGCGGGCAGCTCACAATGAGACAAGGACGATTGCTGAACATGGAGCGTGGGCTCCATGTCGGCCACAAGTGCCTGAGTGTTGGCAAGGGCTACTGCTGAGGTATCCACTCCGGTCACATTGAAGCCGCACTCCATGAGAAAGCGTGCATCCGCACCACTGCCGCAGCCCAGATCAAAAGCCCAAGTACCCGGAGCAACCGGCAAAGTGAAATTTCGGCGCACAAAGGTAAGTACGTGCTCATTGGGAGCGCTCGGACCCTGGTGCTCGTTCCACTGGTCCCACATCGCAGACACTGGACTCCCCATTTGGCTGACCTCGGCCCCACGACAGTAGACGAATCACGCTCCGGGCAGCCTCATGTCAGAACATGGATGCACCTGTTCGATGAGAACGCGAGGCTCATCAGTAACCTCACGCGTACGGCTCCGTAGCTCAGGGGATAGAGCAGTGGTTTCCTAAACCATTTGTCGGCAGTTCGATTCTGCCCGGGGCCACCAACTGCAAATTCGCGGAAGACCAGCGCGACTGCGCTAGGTCACGAGCCCGGCGATCTTCAGCTCGATGATTCGGTCATCGCTCAGCCCGATTTCGCGCAGGATTTCGTCGGTGTGCTCGGCAAACTGGGGAGCACGATCAATCTGCGGCGGGCTTTCATCGAACAACACTGGACTCTGGATGAGCTCGCGCGGAATGCCGTCAGCATCAGTCACCTGAGCGACCAGACCGTTGGCGCGAAGCGATGCGTCCTGGCTCAACTCCCAGGTGTTCTGCACCGGACTCCACTGTCCATCCATCTCCGCGAAAATCGGCAACCACTCGGCAAAAGTCTTCGACGCAAGAATGTCCGCAACAATCGCTGCTCCTTCTTGACCGTTCTGCAGAAGCAGATTGCCATCGGCAAAACGCGGATCACTGACGAGTTCAGGACGCTCTACTACCCGACAGAACTCAGCCCAATACTTGGCTGGTTGCAACATGTTCAGCGTGATCCAACGTCCGTCCTGAGTGCGATAGGTGCCGGTGATCGGATTGCGGGGACCATTGGTACTCGGAGCCAGGCGCGGAGCCGGACCGCCAAGGATCATTGCAACATTTGACGAATACTGAGTTGCCCAAGCGCCAACGCTTAGGAGCGAGACGTCAACAATTGAAGTCTCACCTGTTGCCGATCGCTTGTAGAGCGCAGCAGCAATGCCACCAGCGATGGTCATGCCACCGATGTTGTCGCCGTAGGCGCCTGTGGGCATCCCGACGAACTGCTCAGCATCAGGGCCAGTCTGAAGATCGCCACTGCCGCCGCGAGCCCAGAAGCCTGTCGCGTCATATCCACCGGCATCGCGTTCGGGACCCTTGTTGCCAAAGCCAGTACCGCGCACGTAGATCACATCTGGGTTGATGGCGCGGATCTGGTCAACATCAATTCCAGCCTTGCGTCGAGCTGAAGGCAGGAAGTTGGTGACGAACACATCGGCACGTCGTACGAGCTCGGCCAAAATCTCGTTGGCTTCGGTCGATCCGAGCGTGAGTCCCAAGCTGCGCTTGCCACGATTGGGGCCTTCCATGATCGGGAAGAAATTCACTCCGGGGGTCGAGGCATCAAGACCCAGAATGCGGACCAAACCCCGTTGAGCGTCTCCGGTTTCAGCGTGTTCGATCTTGATGACGTCGGCGCCCCAGTCGGCCAGCACGGCTCCTGACGATGGGACAAAGGTGAACTGGGCCACCTCAACGACGCGAACGCCTTCCATTGGACGATGCATGCCAACTCCTTGTCGTGACGAAGGTTGGGGCCGATTGGCACGGTAACTGCCCGCGAAAGTCGGCACAAGGAGTCTGCGCACCTCCATTTCCAGGCACGGACCATGCATGTGTCGTGCGGAATTTGTGATCTGCCTCACATCAAATTGCGCAAGCGCTCACAGCCTATCTGTGATGCAGGTCACACTATAGACCGGCCATTTCCTCGTGATTAGTGTCCGAACTGCGCTGGCCCAATCCGAAATGTCGGGGCCGCTTGGGCCAGCGCGCACCTCTTCGCCCTCCACCACAGGAGTCTGATGTCCGATCCGCAGCGCGTGCTCCCGCAGGTCACCGTGGAAAACGAGTTCTACTGGCAGGCCGGGGCCGAAGGGGTGCTGCGCTTCCAGCAGTGCAACGACTGCAAGGGCTTGATCCACCCTCCTCAGCCGATCTGCAACCACTGCCGCAGTCGAGAATTGAGCATCGTCGACGTGTCTGGCGTGGGACGGCTCATTGGCTTCACCCACAACGTGCGCTTCGGACTGCCAGGCATCGTGCCTCCTTACACAATCGCCCACGTCGCAATCGCCGAGGATGACCGCGTCCGCGTCACTACTCGCATCGTCGATGCTGAAGTCGAGGATCTGGCCATCGGCCAGGAGATGCGCGTGGTATTTGAGCATGTCGAGGACATCTGGTTTCCCTTGTTCACTCCAACGGACAACACCGAGCTGACCGACCTTCCACTTGATGAAGTCGAGCCGGAGAAGATGCACACCCTTGTGCGTCCGCCGCTCACTGCCAGCCGCTTTGAGCAGGATTCCGCAGTCACCGGGATCGGTATGTCTCGCATCGGGCGACGCCAGATGGTCAATCCGCTTTCGCTCACCGTCGATGCCGCGCTTGCAGCTATCCATGATGCAGGACTCACGGTCGATGACATCGACGGATTGTCGACCTATCCAGGCGGTGGCATGGCCGGCATGGGTGAAGGAGGCGTCACGGCACTTGAAGCAGCTCTGCGCATTCGACCGAGTTGGTACAACGGTGGTGCAGAGACCTTTGGCCCAAGTGGCTCCATCATCGCAGCGATGATGGCTGTCTCAACTGGACTTGCTCGCCACGTGCTCTGCTTCCGCACCGTCTGGCAGTCAACGTATGAAGTTGAAGTGGCCAATGGTCGATTCGGTGGTGGTGGTGGGCGCATCGGCTCACCAATGGACTACATCCTGCCTTTCGGCGCCACTTCAGCTGCGCACACTTTGGGCATGATGGCGCAACGCCATATGCACAAATACGGCACCACGAAAGAGACTCTTGGCACCATCGCCATCAATCAGCGTCGCAATGCCTCACTAAATCCCACCGCGATCTACCGCGACGTGATCACGATGGATGACTACATGAATGCTCGGCCGATCACTAAGCCATTTGGCCTGCTCGATTGCGATGTGCCGTGCGATGCATCGGTCGCCATCATCATCTCGGCAGTTGATGCAGCGCGCGATCTCAAGCACAAGCCGATCCGGTTCGAAGCTGTTGGAACGCAGCTCATTGAGCGAAAGGAATGGGATCAGTCGACATTGACCCAT
>JAUSQD010000107.1 GCA_030652695.1 Actinomycetota bacterium | reverse complement strand
GACGATCAGTCCAATGGCAGCGGCCAGATCACTGCAGCCCAGAAGGCAATTCAGTCCGACAACATCTTCGGCCTGACTGCGCAGACCAACACCACATCGATGTACGCAACATTGAAGGATCAGGGCATCCCGGTCACCGGCTTCTCCAACCCGGCTTTCGGCACTGACCGCAACGCCTTCGGCTCCAATGGTGCGACATTGTCATCCAACCCCGCGCTTGTCAGTACGGGAACGCTGGAGAAGTTGAAGCAGATGGGCGTCACCAAGATTGCCAACATCAACCATGTCAGCACTGGCGCTTCAGCTGCAGGCAATGGCACTGCCAATCTGATCCCTCTGGTAGGTGGGCTCACTCAGGTGCTGCGTATCGCTGATGAGCCGCAGGGTACGCATGATGCGACCTCCACTGCGTTGCGCATCAAGAACTCGGGTGCTGATGGGGCGGTCATCGTCGGCTTCATTGACGGTGGCATCTCGATCATGCAGGCACTGAAGCAGCAGGGCGTGACCCTGAAGGGCGTCAGCCTTGTGGGTCTGTCCGACCCAGCGGTGCTGAGGACCGCCAACGGTGCACTTGAAGGTGTACTCGGCACGAACTATGGCACCGTGCCGGTGGGTGTGAACGTTCGCGCTGTGAAGACCTACGCAGCTGGCATGAAGGCAGCTGGCCTGAACCCCTACTCAGCTGCGGCACCTCAGGGCTTCCTCGGAGCTGACCTGTTCATCAAGGGCCTGAAGTTGGCGGGCAAGTGCCCAACGCGAGAGTCCTTCATCACCAACCTGCGGAACCTCACCAGCTACGACGGCGGTGGTCTGCTGCCTGAGAAGGTCAGTTTCAAGGGCCCAGGGCTGGTGCCCAATGGCAACCCGGCCTTGTGCACCTGGTACATGATCGCCAAGGGAACCGACCTGGTTCCTGATACCAAGGCAACATGTGGAGCCAAGATCGTCGATACCACAACAGGCAAGGTCGTCTACGGCAGCTAGTTGCTGATGTTCATGCTTGTGGTGGGTGTCCTCGGACACCCGCCACACGCATTCAGCTTGGGTTCTTGCTCATGATCTGCTCTTGGATGAATGGTGAGTCGATCACCTGACCGAGCACTCCAAGGTCGGAGCCCATGAGTCCAGCAACATCCTGAACGACGCGAACATCCTTGGCGACGAACCTGCCCACCGCAGCAGTGGAAATCTCAAGAGACCCGCTTGCCGCCATGATCTCAACAGCGAAACTGCGGCCGCTTGCGTGCGGAAGCGCGGCGAGGAGCACTTCCTCCGTGACACCAAGATCGTGGCCAAGTCGTAGGGCATCGGCCGCCAAGCCGATGTGTGCAGTGAACAGGGCATTGTTGACGAGTTTCACTCGTTGACCGCATCCGACTTGGCCGGCGTGCACGATCACTTCAGCGTAAGAGCTAATCAATGGACGAACGAATTCCAGTTCCTCGGCAGTGGCACCGATGAACAGGGTCAGTCGTCCGACCGCAATGTCTCTTGGACCTCCACTGAGCGCAGCATCAATGACCTGGATGCCCTTCATCGCACCCTCGCGCGCCATCGCCTCCAGAGTCAAGGGACTGCACGTGGTGTGCACGATGATGCGACCACCACCGTGCATTTCAGCGATGACTCCCATCTCACCGAGCGCGACATCGTTGACCTGTTGATCGGTGAGCACGCAGATGTAGACGACATCGCACTCGCGGCTGATCTCAATTGCAGAACTGCTGCTGCGAATTCCTAGTGCGGCTAGCTCTTGGCTGTGGATTCCCTTGCGATCAAGCACGAAGGGATCGAAACCCGCTTCCGAAAGTCGCTTGACGATCTCAATGCCCATTTCGCCAATGCCGATGAACCCCACGCGCATGCCCACTCCTTGCTCGACCGACGGATCCTGCGAGTATTGCTGGAGAGGCGATGCGTGTACAGACCACTGCGCAATGATTCTGGCATGGCGAATGAAGTCAGCTTCAATACAGTGGCACCGATCATTCCGGTCCTTGATCTGGACTCTTCCCTTGAGCGATACGCACTCCTGGGCTTTGCAGTGGAGAGATCAGCTGGCGGTGAACGCTACGGATTTGTGAATCGCGATGAAGTGTTTCTCCACTTGTCTGAGTGGTCCGCACATGATCCGAAGCGCACGGCAGCCTCGGTCTACCTCTACGTCTCGGACGCAGATGCGCTCTATGCGCAGTGGGCGGAGCTTTCTGTTGCGGGTCGACTCATCGCGCCTCAAGACACTACGTATGGCTTGCGTGAGTTCGCATATATAGACCCAGAAGGCACTCTTCATCGGATCGGGTCGCCAATCGCAGTGACGAGTGTGGCCTAGATCAGCGTGAGCTTCACGTCGACGTTTCCGCGAATCGCGTTGGAGTACGGGCATACTGCGTGCACATTCTCGAGAAGCTCCTGCGCTTGACCTGCTTCAAGCTCAGGAGCGTAGAGATCAATCTCGACAGACAATCCGAAGCCACCGCTGTCGAGTTTGCCAAGTGAAACGCGGGTGGTGATTTCCGTGCCCTCGAGGTCAGCGCCAGTGCCTGTCGCGACCATCTTGAGAGCAGAATGAAAGCAAGCTGCATATCCGGCGGCGAAGAGTTGCTCAGGATTGGTGGCTCCACCTGCTCCGCCCATCTCCTTGGGGATGCGCACATCGACATCCAAGAGCCCATCGCTTGTACGGGTATGCCCATTGCGGCCATCGCCAGAAGCGGTGGCGGTTGCTGTGTACATCGATTGCATGAGGCCTCCTTTAGATAGGACACAACTTAGTTGTGCACAATATAAATGTCAACCGACAGTGTCGCTAGTCGGACAACTTCACAAGACGAACCCGATGCTCGGCGGCTCCTGGGGTGAGGAGGCGATTGAGGAAATCTGCCTCAGCTTCCACCGCATGACGAGTGGAGCTGGCAAGTGTGTCCAAGTGCTCAATGGTCAACGTTGCGGGCGACTGGGAGGCAGGCTTGTGCCGCCCGTCTCGCGAAATGTGCCACGCGGCACCTACGAGTCCGTCGATGAGCACTGTGCCCTTGATCGCCGAAGCCTGACCAAGCTGTTGACGTCTGGAGTCGTCCCCGAATCGCGATCTGTCCCTGTGTGAGAGCAGAAGGTTGTCGTATTCAGGGAGAAAGCGCGGTGGTGCAATGGAGTCGCCTGGCATCAACTCTGCATCGGCCAAATCAAAGAGTGGTCTGGAGTTGGCTGTCGTGTATTGGCGCAATTCGGTTGCCATGTTTTCCATTGTTCGGCCAAGAAGCGGAGACCGTGACCAAGTCACGATGTCCTGAGCAGATGCTGGACCAAATGCCCTCAGATAGCGACGCACAATCGCCTGGGACTGAACCTCGCTGATCGCAGCGGAGTCAGTGCCAACCCAGCCTTCGAGTGTCATCAATCGCAGCCCTCCGGACTGCTGCCACAAGCCCCTGGGTGGTGTCTGAACCAGGGGCAGACGATTGCGGCACGCCAAGGCGAGGGCGCCTGCATTCAAGTGTGGAAACTCCAGTTGAAGCAGCGCCCTGAGTTCAGTTGGTGTAAGAGCGTTCGCAGTCAACAGGGGTTTGGCGAAAGCGATGACGGGTTCCAAATCGACATCCGCGAGATGATGCTTGTGCTCTCCGTGCGAACGCAACTCCTGGTCGAGTGCTTCCTGTGCGTAGGCACGCAGCCCGACAGCATCGGCAGCACTCAAAAGATGAATGGTGCCGCGCAACGACACCATGCGAAGAGCTGAGCGAGCATTGAGCAGCTGCGAAAGCGAATCAGGCTCGAAGTCCGCGCTTCGGCTCCACAGACCAACATAGGGATCTTGTGGAATCTGCGCCTGAAGTCCGATGAGGTGGGAGATCACCTCGAGAACCGAATGCTCGGACCGCGAGAGAAGATGCTGTCGTTGCAGGGTCGTTCTGTTCAAGGTCGTCCGCTCAATGCGTTCGCCAACCACCGCCCCTCCTCCCAGCTACTGGGTGCAAGGATGACGTATGAATCAAAGAAAGACTCTGGTCGAGGAATACTTCGAGGGGTTCCGGCAGGGCAATCGCTCCGCCATTCTCGATTGCCTCACAGACGATGTCGCGTGGGACCTGCCAGGTTTTCGACACTTGGTCGGCAAGGAAGAGTTCGACAGTGAAATTGAGAATGAAGCTTTCACGGGGCGCCCCAAGCTCACTGTTGATCGACTGATCCAGGAAGACCTGACGGTGGTGGCCATCGGTCACGGCGAGGCGCAACAGGTCACGGGCGAACTGCACCGCTTTGCCTTCTGCGATGTCTTCACATTTTCCGGCGAGAAGATCTGCAGAGTGGAGTCCTACCTGGTCGCGCTCGGCGAATGAGCGATGGCCAGCACCAGCCCGCTGACTGACACCAGCGACCAGGTTCCTTCAAGCAGCAGGAAGCCCCATTGGCCTTCGAACAGTGCGTTGACTGCCAACACACTCGAACCAATGAAGTTCAACAGAAGATAGGTCTTGGACGACATCGAGAGGATCCCTCGCTGCGATAAGGCGAATCCGGCCAAGATGAGCAATGAACCAAGAATTTGAATGAACATTTCCATGACAACCTCGTGGTGCGTCGTCGTCAGGCTGGGTACGGCGCGTCTCGTCCAGAGGTCATCTCGTGACTTCCTTCCGCAAGGATATCAAGGATGAGCACGACGCCAGGTCCATTGGCTCGACTTACATCCGGATGCGCTGGACAATAGAGGCAGGGCAGCGACTCTTGACTGCTGTCCGGAGCGAGTGATGTTGAACGGCTGGAAGGTTCGGTATGTCGCCAGAGCATTCGGTTCAATCAATGTTGTCGACCAAGAGAAGTCTCCTCGCGGTGAGTCATGCGATGGAGCGGTCGCTCGCGCTGGTACCTGAATCTCTTGACTTGTTCGACTCCCCACTGGTGATCGGACTTTTTCAGCGCGCTGAGTACTTCGAGGTGGAACGCGCGCGGTATGAGCTCATGGCTCAGCGGGGCATTCTTTGCATCGTTGGATTTGCGGGGCAGATCCCGGTTGCATCTGAGGGTGTTGTGCACGTCCAGCTCGATATGGACGAAGCCCTGGCGGCTGAGTGGGCTCTCGTGGTCATCGACAGTGCTTTCGGGATGAATCTCGTGGCGCACGATGCCAACGACATCGCACTTGGCGGCAGCACTTTGGAAGGTTCCCGACTCTTTCACTCGCATTGGTCCTTCAGCCACGCCGACGCAGCACAGGAAGCGCGCAGGATCATGCAATTGTGTGGAGACCGGCTGAGCGCTGAAGTGCGAGAAAAGGCGATGACCTCGATTGCCTTTGCCGAGACTGCTACACCCACGCTCACCGAGCGGCGCTTGGCGGCGTTGACTCAACAGATGATCACCAGCATTGAAGCCGCACACCAGCGCTCAGATTCCCTAAGCGAGCTCTTGCGAGTCGAGCGACTGTTGTCCGAGCTGGACCCACTCACCGGATTGCACAATCGCCTTTATCTTGAGCGCTTCCTGGACTCCCCGGTACAGGATTCCCCGCTCAAAGTCACGGCCTTGCTGGTCGATCTTGATGGGCTCAAAGTCATCAATGACAGCAGTGGACATCTTGCCGGCGACGCTGCGCTTTCTGCTGTGGCTTCGGCGTTGCGCGAAGTCACCAGACCACAGGATGTCGTCGTTCGACTTGGGGGCGACGAGTTTCTGGTGGTCTTGCCTGGGCTGGATGCCCAAGCTGGAGTAGGCGTTGGCGAGCGAATCGTGAAGCACCTTGCAGAAACCGAACTGCCGACCCCCTGGCAGGCACTGACGGTGAGCGCCTCAGTGGGTGTTGCTGTGGCCGGCCCCAATCGCATTCCACTGGATCGACTCGACAAGGCACTGTATGCGGTCAAGCGCTCTGGCAAAGGCCGAGTGTTTCTCTTCGACGATGCAGCGGCCTGACTCCTGGATTGGCCTACGAAGCCCAGTAGGGGTTGCGACCGAGAAAGGCCACGAGTTGTTGCACCGAGTTGCTCTCTGACGATGCTGGCAACTCGGGCCCAAAGGATTGGCCAGGGCCGCGGGACTCGGGTTTGAGCATTGCTTTGCCTACGGCAAGACCCGCCTTGGCCTCTTCGTCTGTGAACGGGCAGATCTGCCCGATTGCGGTGGCCAAATCCCAGCCATGGGTGACGTACTCCATCAACAGGATCCCAATGGGGAATCGCCTGGCGCCTTCAAGATCGGCACGGTAGGCGCTGACGACAAGTGCCGCCGATCTGTTGAATTCGCTCGCTGGGGCAGGACCGGCGATACAGGCATTGGGATCGACATCTGATTTCACTGAGTTGAGCCGATTGGCAAAACTGTCCGCCCAACCCACGAGGTGGTTGATCAGCTGAGCAACGGTGAACTCTGCGCACGGAGTTGGCAGATGCAGTTGGTCAGGTTCAACAGCGGCAATGAGCGCGCCCGTTTTTGTCAGGGAGTCTTCGAGCAGGTCAATTTGCGAGCGAGTCATCTTTGGAGGCTACTCGGGCCATGGTTGACAGGAGTGCTGATGCGCTGTTAAATACAACCAAATGGTTGTAGATCAGTTGAGCGATCACGAGGTGGATCGACTCTTTCATGCCTTGGCCGATGCCACCCGACGGGACATCGTTCGAAGGGTGATGCGCACCGAGAGCTCGATCTCTGAGCTCGCACGCAGCTACCCGATCAGCATGACGGCAGTGCAAAAGCACGTGATCGTGCTGTGTGAGGCAGGGCTGATTCACAAGTTCAAGCAAGGACGCGAGCAGCGTGTGGTCGGGAGAGTCGACGCCGTCCAGCGTGCGCAGCAGTTTCTTGACTCGTACGAACAGATCTGGCGAGACCGACTCGACCGCATGGGCGATCTGCTCGGCGAACCGACACCAGGAGGAAAGACATGACCGTCACCAATGTGCTCAAGGATCCGGCCAACTGCTCGATGACGATCAGCGCCGAATTCGATGCACCGCTCGAGCGAGTGTGGCAGTTGTGGGCTGACCCTCGCCAGTTGGAACGCTGGTGGGGACCACCCACATATCCCGCAACGTTCACCCAGCATGAGCTGACTGTGGGTGCCCTCGTCAGCTATTTCATGACCGGTCCTGAAGGCGATCAGCCAAAAGGTCTGTGGCGAGTGCTCGAAGTCGAGGCACCAACGCTGCTCGTGGTGGAGGATCTCTTTGCTGACGAGTCAGGTGCGCCGATGGAGGGCATGCCGGCGACCATCATGCGCGTGGAGCTTTCTGCACGTGAGTCTGGCGGCACGGCAGTGGCCATTCGATCGACTTTCCCTTCAATTGAGGCAATGGATCAACTCGTGGCAATGGGCATGGATGAAGGAATGCTCGAGGCCATGGGACAGATGGATGCGATCCTGCTTGGGTAGAGCGCACATGCAGCTCAACGGCAGATAGCGTGCACCCATGGGCCTTCTAGCCGCTCGTCGAGGAGTGGCCCCAGAGATCTATGAGGCCGCTGATCGCCGAGTTCTGGACATGCCCGGCCCGGTGTGGACGATGGCCATCTGGTTTGCTGCCTCATCTGCAGTGGTGGGTGTCTCGCTGGTCTTTCCCTCCCCGCCCAACGATGCACCGGCGCTGCGCCTTTTGGCGCTGATCTATGGCTTCGCGGTGGTCATCGCCTTGCTTTGGATGCGCGGCCGAACGCCGATGCTGTTCATCTACATCCAGCTCGTCATCTACATCCTGTTCCTGATTCGAATGACCACGATGGCTGGGACTGCGCAAGGCGCGCTGACCTCTGCCATGAACCTCATCGTGCTCGCCGTGTATCTGGGTTGGTGGATACCGCGAGGCCCAGCCATCATCTTCATCCTGCTGGCAAATCTGGGTCTGCTGTTCTCCTTCTGGCATACCGATCGGCTCTCTGAGCTGGTCATCTCATGGATTTCCATCGCTGGCCTGTCCATTGGACTGGTACTCGCGTTCGGAGCCCTGGTGTGGAACATGAAAGTGCAACTCGTCACTGATCCGCTCACGGGCTTGCTCAATCGACAGGGGCTCGGTGCCCTCATCGATCGCCGATCGTCGGTCACGGGGGAACAGGCACCACGCGCGCTGATCGCTCTCGATCTCGATCATTTCAAGAGCATCAACGACCGCGATGGTCACCTTGCTGGCGATAGAACCCTGGCCGAATTTGGTGCTGCGCTCAACGCCGCGCTGCGACCTCAGGACATTGCCTTCCGCGTCGGAGGCGATGAGTTTGTGGTGATTCTTCCCCGAACCACCCTCGCCGATGCCGATGCTGTGGCACAGCGACTGCGAGCAGCCATCGATATTGAGTGGTCCTATGGCATTACTGAGTGGTTGCTGGAGGAGGACTTCAGTACCGCGTCGTCACGCGCAGATCAGGCGATGTATGCCGACAAAGCAAGGCGAGAGGCTCGCTAGTCCTCAATAAGCCAGGCGACATCGAGAGTCACACTCACTCTGGTTGTGCCTGGCTCGACAGGAGTGCTCACCTTCTCGCCCGCGACACTGTCTGCCATGGCAATCGGTGCTGGAGCATTTGAGGAGGTCTCAGAGACGGAGGCAACAGAGCCCAGGCTGAAGCCAAGCAGCTCGGCGTATTGCTCAGCCTGAGCCCTGGCAACTTCAACTGCCTGCGCACGTGCCTTCTTCGAAGCAGCAGCAGGATCGCTGACGTAGGTGCTTACCGAATCGATGCTCACAGCGTTCCCACCTGCGGTCACGATCGCGTCGAGGGTTGCTCCGGCAGTGGTGAGATCTCGCAGCGTCACAGTCAGGCTCTGTGATGCCCGGTAGCCGTCCAGAGTCTGCACACCTGTTGATGAGTATTGATACACAGGACTGACGTTGATGCTCTGTGTGGCGATGTCAGCGCTCTCCACACCGGCATCCTTGAGCGCATCAATCACCTTCACCGTGGCTTCAGCCGTGGCGCTTTGAGCCAAAGACGCGGAGTTCGCGCTGGTCGTTGACACAGTCAGCGATGCCTTCGCCGCATCAGGTGCAACTTCGGTCGAGCCCGTGGCCGAGACATTCACCGTGCGCGGAGCGCTGCTGGGCTCAGCTGGGCTCGAGGAGCATCCGCTGATCAGTAGGGCAGCAGTGGTGGAGATGGCGGCAAGACCCAGCAGGGCGCGACGATTCATGCCTCAATAGTGCGTCACGGTTGTGGTGAAGGGAAGCAGCAGCCCCACCTCCCAGAGTGGAATCCCTGAATCAGGAGGTGGGGCCGCTGGGTCAGACAGTTGTGATGAGGGTTTGGACCATGGCACCCATGTCAGGGTTGCCAGCAAGTTCTGGATGAGCGCGCTCTGCGTGCAGCATCACGTGCTCGACGAGCTCGTCCTTGTTCTCCGTAGTGAAGCTTCCGGGGCATGCAGCCCCGGTGTCAGCACAGGTGAGTTGGTAGGCCATGACTTTCTCCTTCGTCCGTCGGGTGGTGCCTGGTGGATGACCTCCAGGCCACTTGCATCAGATGGACGCGCGGGACATGCGGAAAAGGACAGTTCCAGGAACAAAGAATTGGTAATGCTCAGACGTGCTGATCGAGCATCACCGGATTGCCATCTGGATCCAGGGCAATCACGCTTGCTGGGCCTGAAGTCGTCTCATCGGCCTCGAGCATGAGCACCACGCCAGCGGCTTTGAGTTCACGCTGCAGCTCCCTGATGTCAGTGAACTCCTCAAGAGGTTGAGCGTTGGCATCCCAGCCGGGATTGAATGTGAGGACGTTCTGCTCGAACATTCCCTGAAACAAGCCGATGACGTGGTCGCCGTTCTTGAGTATCACCCAATTTTGTGCTGGTTCACCCATGAATTGAGTGAAGCCGAACTTCTCGTAGAAGGCCTGAGATGCTGCGATGTCCTTCACGGTCAAACTGACTGAGAATGCTCCGAGATTCATTTCGACTCCTTCAATTGACCGTGAGTTCGATGGGCACAGTATCCAGCACATCGGCGATCGCCTTCATGAGTTCACGTGCACTGGCCGCAGTCATCTCTATTGCCACGCGTTCTCCAGTGGTCGATCTCGGATTCGGCAGATCAATGTTGAGGGTGTGCTCCGCTGGTGCATGCACCGGGTGATCGAAGTAGACCACTGCATCGGAAGTCTCAAACCATGCGCCTCCTGGCCCCTTGGCGCTGGCGATGACGGGAGCATGAACAGTGAGGTAGGTGCACATTTCAGCCTTTCAAATAGGTGCCGTAGAACTCGGTGATACGAGCCCAGCCATCATTGGCGGAATCAAAGCGGTAGGCACTGCGATCCGTGGTGAAGAAGCCATGGCCAGTGCCCTCGTAATTCACAATCGTGTGCACCTTGCCCTCTCGTACCAAGATCTCTTCCAGCTCCGCCACATGCTCAGGACTTGGATACTGGTCATCGGCGCCAAAGAGCCCGAGCAATGGCGCCTTGAGCGCGGGCAATTGGTCTACGAGGTTGGTGACTTTCAAGGGGAAGCGATCACTTGGAATCCCGGTGACGAAGGCGCCGTAGCAATCAACAACAGCGTCGACTTCAACTGTGCAAGCGACGAGAACCGATTGCCTGCCCCCGGAGCAATAGCCGATGACGCCGACTTTGCCGTTGGATGTCTGGAGTGCGCGGAGATAGGCGACCGCACCTTCGGCATCACCGATGAGTCGCTCATCGGGTACTCCGCCATTTGCGCGTGCCACCGCAGCTGCGTCATCTGGCGCTGCATCAGGTGCTTCACGCCAGTAGAGGTTGGGGCACAAGACGTTGTAGCCCATCGTGGCAAAACGACGGGCAATCTCCTTGGAACCGCGGTCGAATCCGGGCATGTGGTGCAGCACCAGAACCGAGCCCCTAGGAGCACTTCCGTCAGGCATCACGAGGTATCCCTGGACCTGGTCGTCGTTGGCGCCGGAGAACATGACAAACGAGGCAGTGATGGCTTCAGACATGGCGAGAAGTCATCGCAGCCGCTGGGCCCCAGGAGCCTTCTTCTGACAGCGGATTCAGCTGAGCGGATGTAAGTCGACTTCGACTGCGTCGTGAACGGGTGCAGTCCTTGCGGCTATTCGCTTGAATATCCAGAACATCGGCAAACCCAACAGCAGGAGTGCAATGGCAGCAAGGGGAAACACTGCACGGAAGCCGATCTGAGCTGCAATGACCCCGCCGAGGGCAGGACCCATCTGTCCTGACAATGCCTGCACGCTCTGGTACAGCCCGAAAATTGAACTCAAGGCCGTTGCCGAGACCAAAGTCGGCAGGAGTGTGGCTGAACTGGTCATCAACACTCCCTGGAACAGCGACATGACCACCACCAAGAAGGCCAGGGCGGCAACTGAATGAACCAAGCCCATCGGAAATAGGAACAGCGCGACGCCGACTGTTGAGACGAGCAGGGACAGCTGGATCCCGATTCGCTGGATGATTCGTCCGGCCGAAACAGCAGCGAATGCGCTGGCGGCAGCGATCCCGAAGAACAGCATGCCGACGACCACCGTCGCATCGGCGCCCTCAGGCAGCATGGTGACGACATAAGGGGCCAGGATCGGTTGAATCATTGGTCCTGCAAAACTCAAGCACAGGACAAGTCCAAGAGCCGCCCAGGTGAGAGGTGCACGCAGTACTGAGCCGAAGCCCTGCTTCTGCGCGGAGTGGGCTGGCGCTAGGGATTGCCTTGGCTCACGAATCATGATCATTGCCACGATGGAGCCTGAGAACATCAGAACTCCGGCAACAATGAATGTTGTGCGATAGCCGAGGGCAGAAACGAATCCAATGGCGATGACTGGCCCAAGTGCCAGTCCCGCAAGGCTCACTCCTTGAAGCCTTCCAATCGCCTTCGGTATCAGGGTGCCTGGCGTTCCTGCAGCAATGAGCGCCATCGCCGCAGCTGCGGATCCTGCCATGAGTCCGATGAATAGTCGGATCACCACGATCTGCCAGGTGGAGGTGGCCAGACCAAGGAGGAGGAGTCCGGTCGCGCCTCCCAGACAGGCCCGAACAAGCATGGGTTTGCGCCCGTATCGGTCACCGGCAATTCCCCAGATTGGACCAGAGATGAAGGCGCCCAGACCCTGCGCGCCCACTGAGATTCCCGCCCACATCGCGGCTTGCTCGCCAGTTGAGCCGTCGATCTGTTGAATGTAGAGCGGCAGGAATGGGTAGGTGAAGGAGAAAGTCGATGTCAGGAGAAAACTCACCAACATGGCGGCAACATTGTTGCGTTGCCAACCGGGCGAGCCCTGATCGTCCATGAGTTCCTCGTCGGATGGTCAACAAGTGCAACTTTGGAAACGTATCTGAACTCAGCTGCGTTCGCGGGAAATCAGTGATCTCGCCTGGTGTTCGGCAACGTGAGGATCAGCAGGCCGGCTACAGCTGAGCCGGCAGCCACGAGCATGAAAGGAATGAAATAGGCGCCAGAGAATTGATGTGTGAGACCGATGTACAGCGGTGCGGCTGCAACTCCCAGTGAAGTGAACAGATTGGCTCGAGCGAAGAGATGCGCGTAGCGCTCGGCACCAAACAGGCCCAGAATCCAAAGCGGAATGAACACCTGGTTGTTGCCAACGGTGAGGCCCATGAGCACAGCGCCAATGATCAGGACGGGCAGGCTATGTGAGAAGGCGATCACGGTCAACGACGCGACTTGGAGCACCGCCATCAACAGGCTCAGTACCTTGAGTGGCACATGCGGCAGCACCAGAATGCCAAGGACTCGTCCCACGACTGAGGTAGCAGCGATCAGCGAAACGGCCAGCGCCGTGTTGGAGATACCACGCTCCACGCCGAGGGTGAGCATGTGGGTAATTGCCGCCACCTGCGACATGATGAGGAGTCCGAACGCGAGGCACACTGTGGCAAAGACCCGGGTGACGCGCGCTCCAGTGATGAGTGGCGGAGCCACGACCACAGCTGCTTCAGCTGTGGTGCCAGTGGATGCGGCTGCGAGTTCTTTGGCCCGTGACGATTTGGCCACGGTTGCAACCGGAACCAATACGGCAATGAGAATCGCACCCATCGCAATACCGGTAGCGGTGAGCCCTTGACCTTGCACTGCCGAGGTCACAATCGGAGCGAACACGGCGCCACCGACGCTGAGCCCGGCCGCGGCAACCGCCAGCGGGCGAGCAAGCTTGTTGTCGCCGAAACGTTCGAGCACCATCGTGGATGCCGGAATCATCGAGAAGCCTGCAGATACCAAGCCGTAGACGAGGTACAGCGCCCACAATTGCCAGGCGTGCTGCACAGCACCCAGCAGTGCCAGGCAGGCGCCAGAAATTATGGCGCTGAAGGTGATGACTTTGCGCAGCCCGAATCTCGGCAGGATTCTGGCAACAGGTATGCCTCCGACGCCATTGGCCAGCAAGAAGATGGTGGCTCCGGCGGACGCGGCCGTCAGTGAAATATCTGTGTTGTCAATGTAGGCCCGGCTGAAGGCGCCCAGTGAGTAGAAGCCGAATCCAGTGTTCAGCGTGAGCATCACAAAGGCTGCGGCAACAATGCCCCAAGCTCCGCGTGACCTTGCGCTGGATTGCTGTGGCTCTGCGATGCTCATGAGGCCGACTGCTGTGCGTAGTCATCTATCTCGGCGAGCAACTGGCTTCGCAAGTCCTCGCCTGCGAATGATGCTCGCACGGATTCGCGAGCCAACTCCGTGAGTTCTGCAGCATCCAGGCCGAAGACCTCGTGGGCGATCATGTATTCCTTGTTGAGGTGTGTGTCGAACATGCCCGGGTCATCTGTATTGAGGGTCAGTCGGACTCCAGCCTCGCGAAGCACCGGAAATGGATGCTCCTGCAAACTGACGACTGCTCTCGTGCACACATTGGATGTTGGGCATACCTCAAGCACAATGCCCTTCTCGACGAGTTCGGTCATGAGCTCGGCATCCTGGGCAGCGGCGATGCCGTGTCCGATGCGCACAGCACCGAGAGAAGTCAGGCTCTCGCGAATGGTCTCGGGCCCGGTGGTCTCCCCGGCATGCGGGACGCTGGCAAGGCCAAGTGCGCGCGCGCGTGCGAAAACCTCAGCGAATGCGGATCGCGGGACACCGATCTCTGGTCCGCCGAGACCAAAGCCGACGCTGGCAGATGGCAGATGCTGCTCGGCCCACTCGATGGTGCGAACTCCAGACTCCAGACCAAGTTCGCCCGGAATATCGAACACCCATGCGAGTTCAACGCCGAACTGTTCCAGGACTTGCTGTCGTCCGTCGTCCAGGGCTCGGCTCAATGCCTCGGGGGCAATGCCCACGAGCAAGTGGCTGTCGGGGGTGACGGTGACTTCGGCATATCGAACCTGCACCTGTTGCAGATCCCTTCCGAGGCCGAACACCAGTGACTGCACATCGTCGGCTGTCCGAACCAACTCATTGACAGCGATGTAGACCTCGATGAAGTGTGCGAAGTCAGAGAAGGTGTAGAAGCGCCGCAGGTCCTCCTCGAGCGTGGGGATTCCGGCGCCTGGATGACGCTTGGCCAGTTCCAGCACAGTCGCGACTGAGGCTGCCCCTTGGAGATGCACATGCAACTCAGCCTTCGGTAGCCCCGAGATGTAGGCAGAAATATCCAAGGGCGCACTCACTCTTGGGACCCTATCGGGGACATGCGGCATGATCAGTTGTATGACCCAGACTCGTCCCCGAATTGAATGGATGGATCTGGTCAAGGGCTCTGCAATCCTGGTTGTGGTCGGCTCGCACGCGGTGATCCTGATGGAGCCGGTGACCCACGGGCAGCCAACTCAGACTGCTTGGTCGCTCCTGATCACTGTGCTGGAACCCATGCGCATGGCTCTGTTCTTCATGATCTCCGGCATGCTCGCCACTGCAGCGATCGGCAAACCGTGGGACAAAGTCCGACGCCGCACCTGGGGGATGGCGTACCTCTATGTGCTGTGGTGCTCAATCTTCTTTGCCGTCTTGTACTTCTATGCGCCCCTGCCAATACTTGATGAACTGCGGTGGGCTGTGCGAAACATGCTCGTTGCCGGAAATGGCTATTGGTATCTCTACGCGATGGTGGTGTACTTCTTTCTCGCGCGTCTGACTCGTCGATGGCCAATATGGATTCTGTTGAGTGTCGCCGTTGCGCTGAACCTGTTCAAGTCGCCGCTTCTGGAGTTCAATCGCGAGTACTTCGGCAGTCTGGAAACCGGCTCGATGATGGTGAAGGTTCTGATGAATCTGCTCTTCTTCCTGATCGGTCTGCACTTCAAGGAACTGCTCACACAGATCACGCGCTTTGCCACCTGGCCGCGCATCACATGTCTCAGCATCGTGTTGATTGCCGCCGGAGTAGTGCGCTACGAAGTCTCCTGGTTCTGGGAGCAGTCCTACCTGCCGGCTTCGCTGCTGTTCATTGTGCTTGGAGTCATGCTGTCCTCCAAACTCATCAACTTCAAAGGCCCACGCAATTTCGGTGCGCGCATCGGAACTCAGACCCTGCCTATCTTCGTGTTGCAGTTTCCGTTCATGTTGATGCTGCAACAGGTATTCAAGAATGACAACATTGCCTTCTTCAATAGTTGGATCTTCGCTGCGCTCTTCCCAATCGCGTTCACGACATTCGTAGTGCTGTTTGCTCTTTGGCTGCACAAGATCACGTTGAACAATCGCGCGCGCTACCTCTTCGAGATGCCTGACTGGGTCACTCGCGAACGATCGACTGAAAAGTCGGCGGTAGGGTCCTAGCCCTACGCGACTTTCAAGAGCAGCTTGCCGAAATTCTCTCCTGAGAAGAGCATCGCGAACACCCTTGGAAAGTCTGCGAGATCGCCGGTGACTCGCGTCTCGGGCGCAAGCAATGTTCCCTCCTTGCACCACTTTGCAAGCTGTTCACGTGCCTGCTGGTATTGCTCTGCGTAGTCAGACACGACCACACCGGACATGCGTGCGCGGCGCACCAGGAGATTCATGTAGTTGCTAGGACCGGGAGGTCGTGCTGTCGCGTTGTACTGCGAGATGCCGCCACACAGGACCGCGTGG
>JAUSQD010000102.1 GCA_030652695.1 Actinomycetota bacterium | reverse complement strand
ACACGCTCGGTGCCGTTGATGATGAAGGTTCCCTTGTTGGTCATCAGGGGGAAATCACCCATGAAGACGGTCTGGGACTTGATCTCACCGGTCTCGTTGTTCATGAACTCAGCGGTGACGAACAGCGGCGCGGAGTAGGTGAAGTCCTTGTCCTTGCACTGCTCAACGGTGTACTTGGGAGGCTCGAAGCGGTGATCGCGGAACGACAGCGACATAGCGCCGGCAAAGTCCTCGATCGGGCTGATCTCCTCGAAGATCTCCGTCAGGCCAGAAGCCTGTGGGATCTCGTTGTTGCCGGAGGCCAGTGCCTCACGGACCACTTGCTGCCATTCGGTTCCGCCAAGCAGCCAGTCAAAGCTGGCGGTCTGCAGTTTCAGCAGATCAGGCGCGGCCAGGGGCTCGCGAATCTTGGCAAAGGAGGCCCGGTGCAAACCGGGAGAGAGCGGCGTGACGCTAGACGTACGCGTGGGGGCCAAGGTAGTTCCTTCCACAGGGCGCTAATTTCCAGCTTGCACAGGCCTGAATCAATGGGAACAGTCCGGACAGTCAAGGGGCAGACCCCTGAACAACCCGGTTTGAGTTAACAATGAAATGGCAGCGCAAAGCGGCAGCCTACCCTAAGGGCAAACCGCTGTCGACCCCGACCCCTTGGCCAATCACCCTCGATGCCTTACCCGCAAGCACGACGTTCGACAGCCATAGCTCATCGACTCACGCGGGCAGGTCCTCGGTAACCGGTCTGGTGCACGAGACTGCGTTGCTGAGAATGGACCCTGACTGGCCAAAGGTCAAGCGCATCGCCACAAATAGCCCATCGGTGTGTGGATATCGGATGCCGCGCGTCTGGGTCCGGACATGACTGTGGGGGGCAGGCCCAAAGGCCCACCCCCCACGCAGTGCTGGAGTTACTTGACTGTGACGGTGGCGCCAGCTGCTTCGAGCTGTGCCTTTGCCTTCTCAGCGGTCTCCTTGTTGACCTTCTCAAGAATCGCCTTGGGAGCTGCCTCGACGAGATCCTTGGCCTCCTTCAGACCCAGGCTCGTGAGTGCGCGCACCTCCTTGATGACTGGAATCTTGTTGTCGCCGGCAACTTCCAGGACGACATCGAACTCGTCCTGCTCAGCTGCTGCGCCGCCAGCGTCGCCGCCGGCCGGTGCTGCTGCGGCTGCAACGGCAACAGGTGCTGCTGCGGTCACGTCAAAGGTCTCTTCGAACAACTTCACGAACTCTGAGAGCTCGAGAAGGGTCATCTCCTTGAATGCTTCAAGCAGATCATCGGTGCTCAACTTCGCCATGGTGGCGTCCTTTCAGGTAGAACCGGCCGAGGGCCGGGATTGGTGGGCTTTAGCCCTCGGTGGTTTCCTCAACGGCTGCCGTGTCGGCTGGCGTCTCGGGGGTGACAACTTCTTCGGCAACAGCTTCAACGACCTCTTCGGGCGCTGCCGCTTCGGCAACGGGTGCCTCGGCTGCTGGAGTCTGGGGTGCAGCCTGTGCGGAAGGATCCGCTTCAAGCTTGGCCTGCAAGGCACCAAGGGCGCGAGCGGTCTTGGCCAACGGAGCTGCGAACAGCGCCACGGCATGAGACTGCTTGGCCTTCATTGCACCGGCAAGCTTGGAGAGCAGAACTTCGCGAGATTCAAGATCAGCGATCTTCTGGACGTCAGCGGCGTCAAGCACCTTGCCGTCCATGAATCCGCCCTTGATGACAAGGGCGACGTTGTCCTTGGCAAAGTTGCGAATGGCCTTGGCTGCATCAACGGCATCGCCAGTGACGAACGCAATTGCGCTCGGACCGGCAAGCAGGTCATCCAGGCCAGTGACACCAGCATCTTTGGCAGCGATCTTGGTCAAGGTGTTCTTGACGACCGCGTAGGTCACCGTTGGGCCCAGGGTGCGACGCAGTTCTTTCAACTGCGCAACGCTGAGGCCACGGTATTCAGTCAGCACAGCAGCACTTGATGTGCGGAAGTGCTCGGCGAGTTCGGTGACAGTTTCCACCTTTGTCGCTTTAGCCATGGGGCTCCTTCTTCAGTGGACCCCGCATCATGCAAAACGCCCCGGCGCAGGCGCACGGGGCATGGCCACCAAGGGCCATCTCAAGTGTCCTACGCGGGTCGCCCACATGCTGTGGAGCCTTCGACGAATCTTGCGATTCGCGACCAGCGGTCTTCGGTCAGGGAGAACAGTACGGGAGCCTGCCCGCGGAGAGCAAATGCAAAAGGCCCGCTCGATTGAAGCGGGCCTTCTACAAGCGTTGCGGTGACTTAGCTTTCGTCTTCGCTGAGCAGGTTCTTGACTCGGTTGGGATCAACCTGAATGCCAGGACCCATGGTCGAGGACAGCACTGCCTTCTTCACATAGCGACCCTTGGATGCGGAGGGCTTCAAGCGAAGGACCTCGTCGAGGGCTGCTGCGTAGTTCTCAACCAGCTGGGCCTCGGTGAACGAAGCCTTGCCGATGGGGAACTGCAGGTTGGAGTGCTTGTCGACGCGGAACTCGATCTTGCCACCCTTGATGTCATCAACAGCCTTGGCAACGTCCATGGTGACGGTGCCGGTCTTGGGGTTTGGCATCAATCCGCGAGGCCCGAGCACCTTGCCCAGGGTTCCGACCTTGCCCATGAGATCAGGGGTGCACACGGCCGCATCGAAGTCGGTCCAGCCTGCACGCACCTTCTCGATGAGATCGTCAGAGCCAACGAAGTCGGCACCTGCGGCACGGGCTTCCTCTGCCTTCTCAGCATTGGCAAACACCAGGACCCGAACGGTCTTGCCAGTGCCATGAGGCAAATTCACGGTGCCACGCACCATCTGATCGGCCTTGCGAGGGTCAACACCCAAACGCATGGAGATCTCAACAGTGGGATCAAACTTTGACTTGGTGGTCTCCTTCACCAGGCGAACTGCAGCCAATGGTGAGTAGAGCTCATTTGCATCAATCTTCTCTGCCGCTTCGCGGTAGACCTTGCTGCGCTTCATTTCTGCTCCTTCGCAGGTTGTGGTTGGCGAGCCGCGCGGGCTCTCCCACAGGTGGGGTTTGCGTGATTACGCGGAAACGGTGATTCCCATTTGACGTGCGGTGCCTTCGATGATCTTCATCGCTGCATCAATGTCATTGGCATTGAGGTCAGGCATCTTGGTCTCGGCAATCTGACGGACCTGATCCTGAGTGATCGAGCCAGCCTTTGATGTCTTCGGTGTTCCCGAGCCCTTCTCCAGGCCAGCAGCCTTGAGAATCAAACGGGACGCAGGTGGGGTCTTCAGCACGAAGTCGAATGAACGATCTTCGTAGACGGTGATCTCAACAGGGATCACATTGCCCTTCTGGGATTCTGTTGCGGCGTTGTATGCCTTGCAGAACTCCATGATGTTGACGCCGTGCTGACCAAGGGCTGGGCCCACTGGTGGCGCGGGGTTCGCTGCACCTGCCTGAATTTGAAGCTTGATCAGGCCGGCGACCTTCTTCTTCGGTGCCATGTCTTCGGGTCCTTACGTGTTCGTGCTTTACGCGTTGGTGTTACCTGAGAGCGGCGCTGTCAGGAATCTGGGTGGTGTCTAGTTCTTCACGACCTGGCTGAACGCGAGTTCAACCGGGGTCTCGCGGCCGAAGATCTCCACCAGTCCGGTGACCTTCTGTGCCTCGATGTTGATTTCGGAGATGGTCGCATGCAGGGTGGCAAACGGTCCATCCACGACCGTGACCGAATCGCCGACGGCGAAGTCGATCTCGGTGATCTGTGGGGTTGACGGGCTCGCGCCACCGGAGCCACCTGTAGCTCCGGCCTTCTTCTCAGGAACGGGCGCCAGGATTGCGGTGACCTCGTCAACAGACAGCGGCGAAGGCTGATGTCCGTGACCGACGAAGCCGGTGACACCGGGGGTGTGGCGAACCGCACCCCATGACTCATCGGTGAGATCCAGGCGGACCAGCACATATCCGGGGAACTTGTTGCGCTTGACCTGCTTGCGCACACCGCTCTTGATCTCGGTGACTTCCTCCATCGGGACCTCGACCTGGAAGATGTAGTCCTCCATGTTGAGGGAGTTCACACGGGATTCCAGGTTCTGCTTGACCTTGTTCTCATACCCTGCGTAGGAGTGGATGACGTACCAGTCTCCAGGAGCGCGGCGCATCTGCTCGCGGAACTCTTCAACGGGATCGATCTCTTCCTCGACCTCAGCCAGCACTTGCTCGGCTACCTCGGTCTTCTGGTCGCGCTCGTCAACGGCGAGTTCGATGTCAGCATCTGACTCGACTGCAACTTCGTTCAGGTCCTGCTCGGACACAGCGGGGTATCTCCTTGGTCGGGGAAGGGCTACAGGTGACTGCTCATCCGAAGACGAACAGCACACCCTTGGTGAAGATGAAATCAAGGCCAGCGATGTAACCCGCCATGATCAGAACGAACACGAGGACAACCGCGGTGTAGGCGATGAGTTCTTTGCGGGTCGGCCAGATGACCTTGCGCAGCTCAGCGACCACCTGGCGGATGAACAGCGCCAGCCGAGCAAAGGCATTCTTCTTTTTCGGGCGTGCTGGACTGCTCGAGCTGCGCTCGAGAGTGCCATCCGTGTCCGTCATGCCCTTGCCTTCACTTCGTCGAAATCGTGCTTCCTGCTACGTGCGCAGGGCCGGAGGGAGTTGAACCCCCAACCCCCGGTGTTGGAGACCGGTGCTCTGCCAATTGAGCTACGACCCTAAGTTGCCCCATTGGCATGCCTGTGGGCAGGCTACCGCCAACGGTTTAACCGCGGCAGGCAGTCTATGGCTGTTGCCGGGTGCGGGGCAATTCGGGCTCCGAGCCCTGCCTTGGCGCTATTGCGAGTCCCAATCAGGGTCCGTGTGCAACTCGACATTGAGCCAGAAGCTGAGTCCAGGTGAATGCAGTCTGCCACTGAGCTCCCTACGAATGTGATCCCCGTCAGCCAGAGTCCAGCGATCAGACTCAACCAGATAATCCACCTCGACATAGACCTTTCGGCCCAGCTTGCCGATCAGCACCGACTCCGGTGCCGGCAGGCCAAGCTGGTGATTGACTGCCGCAATGGCCTGGTGAATCGGCGCTTCCACCTCGTCCCCTGGTGCGCCTTCGAGGAGTTCGCGGATGGTCGTGCGCAGCATGCCGATGGGGGTTGGAGCAATGATTGCGGCCGCAACGAGCACGAGAATCGGATCGACATAGCCGGCGAACCATGCCCACTGCGAGTCCTCCAAGAGCAGGGCAGTGGAGAAGCCGATGAGCATCGCCAGACCCAGGAGCACGGCTGCGGCCCACTGAGCCGCCTCAGCAGCCACGAGCTCTGAGTGCCTGCCTGTGCGCCGCAGCACGAGGTAGACCGCCGCAGATCCGGCAAAGGCAATGACGGCATAGACCAGCGCAGCGCCCAGCTCGGTCTGCCCGCCACCGGCAAGGATGATCTGAATGGCATCAATGACGGCGTAGCCAAAGGCACCAAGGAGCACCAGACCTTGGACTCCCAGCACAAGCGGGCCAAGAGCCTCACGACCAAAGGGGTAGCGGCTGGAGGGCCCGCGCCGAACCAGGTTCGACGCGTGCAGAGTCAGTGCGGACAGTGCAACACCGATGACGCCATAGGCGCCGTCGAACAAGATGATCTGCGAGGAAACCGACAGTCCCCAGGCGACGCCTACAACTGCGAGGATGCAGGCGGCCGCCAGGGACAGCCCCAATGACCTCTGCTCAGCTTTGAGGACAGGGTTGTAGTGATCACCCGCACCTGCCTCAACTGACATATCGCCATTCAATCAGCCGTGCTGAGGCTGCCGCTTGAGATGCGATCGCGCGCTGAAAGAATGGATACATGACCGTTCGCGTTTCTGACCGCATCGCTGCAATCACCGAATCCGCCACCTTGGCCGTTGATGCCAAGGCCAAAGCCCTGAAGGCAGCAGGGCGGCCCGTCATTGGATTTGGAGCAGGCGAGCCCGATTTCCCCACTCCTGACTACATCGTTGCCGCAGCAATCCAGGCCTGCTCTGATCCGAAGTGGCATCGCTACACGCCTGCAGGCGGCCTTGCGGAACTGAAGGAAGCAGTTGCGGCCAAGACCAAGCGCGACTCAGGCTATGAGGTCACTGCCGGTCAGGTGCTCATCACCAATGGCGGAAAGCAGGCGCTGTACAACGCCTTTGCCTCGTTGCTGGATCCAGGTGACGAAGTGCTGCTGCCCGCTCCGTACTGGACCACCTACCCGGAGTCGATCCGACTGGCGGGCGGCATCCCGGTCGAGATCATGACCGACGAGACCTCCGGCTACCGCGCAACGATCGCCCAGCTTGATGCAGCGCGCACCGCACGCACCAAGGTGCTGGTGTTCGTGTCTCCGTCGAACCCGACTGGTGCGGTGTACTCCCCTGCCGAGGTCAAGGCCATGGGCGAATGGGCCGTCGAGCATGGCATCTGGGTGGTCACGGACGAGATCTATGAGCACTTGGTCTACGGCGATGCAGAGTTCGCATCAATGCCAGCGCTGGTGCCTGCACTGGCCGATACGTGCATTGTGGTCAATGGCGTTGCCAAGACCTACGCCATGACTGGCTGGCGCGTGGGCTGGCTGATCGGGCCAGCAGACATTGTCAAAGCTGCAACGAATCTGCAGTCGCACGCAACCTCCAACGTGGCCAACGTTTCGCAGGTGGCAGCACTTGCTGCAGTCACTGGTGACCTGTCTGCTGTCGCAGAGATGAAGGCAGCCTTCGATCGACGCCGCACCTTGATCACCGGCATCCTCGACGCGATTCCTGGCGTGGCCTGCCCGCTACCTGAAGGTGCTTTCTACGTCTATCCGTCAGTGAAGTCGCTCATCGGCAAGAGCCTGCGTGGACAGCAGTTGACATCATCGGCGCAGCTCGCTGGCCTGATTCTTGACGAAGCCGAAGTTGCTGTCGTTCCCGGGGAAGCCTTTGGCACTCCTGGCTACATGCGACTTTCCTATGCCACCAGCGACGCAGACATCATTGAAGGCGCCGGTCGCATTGCCGCGTTGTTGGGCGAGATCAACTAGTCAAGGGAGCAGCCCACAAGTCGCACTTCAGGTTTGAGTTCAATTGCGAAAGTGGACAGCACCTGAGCGCGAACAATCTTCGCGAGTTCAATGATGTCCGCTGCACTGGCCTGGCCACGATTGGTCAGGGCCAATGTGTGCTTCGTCGATATCCGAGCGCGGTCATTGAGCCCAAAACCAGGTTCAATACCCGAGTGCTGGATGAGCCATGCTGCACTGAGCTTTGCCCCGGCTGACGCCGGGTAGCGCGGACAATCGAGCGGCAGCTGTCTGGCAACTTCGGCACTCACGATCGGATTGGTGAAGAAGGAGCCCGCGCTCCAGGTGTCGCAGTCCGTTTCGTCGAGCACCATGCCCTTGGATCGACGCAGTCGCAACACTGACTCGCGAATGCGCGATGGCAGTGCGGTATCGCCAACTTCCAAGTCGAGCAACTCTGCCAACTGGTCGTATGCGATGCGACTCAAGCCGGTGCGCGCCAATGCAAAGGTCACAGCCAGCACAATCCAACGATCGGGTTGTGCTTTGAAGATGCTGCTGCGATAGGTGAACTCGCACTCCTGCGGGGACAGGTCGCGTTGCTGCTGATCCTGGCGATCCCACACTCGAACGCTGGCGATCAGATTGCCGACTTCCACCCCGTAGGCACCGACGTTCTGAATTGGTGTTGCACCGACATCGCCTGGGATCCCCGAAAGCGCTTCAAGTCCGTGTGCCCCCGAGCTCAGACACACAGAGACGAAGCCATCCCAGGGTTCTCCGCAGGCCGCGGTGACAAAGACGAGATCGCCAATGTCTTGATGGTGAATGCCACGCACTTTTGTCTGCAGGACAAGACCAGCAAAGCCCTCATCGGCCACCAGAAGATTGCTGCCGCCACCCAGGAGCAGTACTGGTGTACCCATGTCGTCGGCCTTGCGGACTGCTGCGATGAGCTCAGCCTCAGTCGTGGCAACAAGCGCAGCCGCCGCAAATCCACCAACTCGCAAGGTGGTGTGGTCCGCGAGCCGCATAAGCCAAGACTAGTGAGGCCTTGGTCAGACGAACGTCTGCCTGCGCTCGTCCCAAGACGGTTTG
>JAUSQD010000101.1 GCA_030652695.1 Actinomycetota bacterium | reverse complement strand
GGACATCGCGCCCTACATCGGCATCAGAACAGTGCCTCGCCGCAAAGCAGAGAAGGCGGCTTGGAAGTCGCTTCCCGCTCTTGACGAAGCCAACCTTGCACGATTCACCCAGGAGATGTGGAAACTCCCGGAACGGGAATTTCAGTACGCCGGCATCGACGCAATCGACTGGCACCAAGGTGCGTTGAGCCCGGCATTCTTGCTGGACCCGGTGCAGGAACTCGTGGCAACCAAACCCTGGTGGGACAGCGTTGACGGCCTCGGATCAGCAATCGTCACGCCCTTGGTCAACACCTATCCCGAACTGACCTCGACGATGTGGTCATGGTTGAAGTCGGGGGACATCTGGCTTGCTCGAGCCGCAATTCAGCACCAGCGCGGCAACCGGGATGCGACTGATCTCGATCTGCTCTTCTCAATGTGCGAGGTGCACATCACCGATCGGGAGTTCTGGCTTGCCAAGGCAATCGGCTGGGCATTGCGCGATGTGAGCGCCTACTGGCCAGAGGAAGTGCAGGCATTCATCAACAGCCATCCCAATATTGCTCCGGTGGCGCGGCGTGAAGCCCAACGCGGGATCGACCGTGCGATCAACTAGGCAGTGGACGCAAGCGTCTCATTGCCTGGATTACTTCATCCAGTTCAGGAGCCGCTGGCAACTTCTTATCCGGGTTGACCAGAATGGACCGGAAGAAATAGGCCAGAAGTCTTCGCGATGACACCCGGGCCACATCGCCGCCCGCTTCGACAATGCCTGCATTGGCCATCATGAAAATCAAGAGGTCACGTGGCGAATAGTCCTTGCGAAGACAGCCGCGTCTTTTGGCTCGCGCAGTGAGCACTCTCAATCCCTCAACCCCGCGCATCCGCGTTTCCTCAAACTCTGGCGAGAGTGGGAAGCCCATGGTCATCACTTCTGCGTAGCCCCGATAGCTGAACTGCAGATCAAAGAGTCCAGACAATACGTTCGTCAGGCCCTCGCACGGATCTGACAGAGTCAAGGCGTCCTCAATCGAATCTGTCCACGCAATGATCGCTGGTTCATAGACCGCCACGATGAGTTCGGCACGCGAGGGGAAGCGGCGGTACAGGGTTCCGATGCCCACTCCGGCCAACTTGGCCACATCTTCAAGCGAAGTGTTCACCCCGTTCTTGCAAAAGAGCTCCGAAGCGGCGTCGAGAACCTTCTGACGATTTGCCACAGCATCACTACGCAATCCCCTGCCATCGCCCTCTGAAGAGCGCTTCTTGGGACAGGGCTTCACCAGTTCATGGTAACTCTCAGGCGTCGTTGAGACAGATGAGCGTCAGGCAGATCGACTGAGGCATGCCTCCGAAATCTGCAGTCGAATATCCTGAACAAATGGAACTCCCAGCGGCCTATGCGGCAGCCATTGCTGCGGAATATCCCGGTGCCCGCAACTTTGGGCGCAAGGGTCAAAGCATCACCTTCACCTACGACGATCCTGATTCAGGTGAGGCGGTCGATGTGCTGCTGAAGCCAGAGAAATAGTCAGACAAAGTTCTGGGCTTTCGCGCGAATACAACATAGTGTTCACGTTGAGGGCGGGAGATTGTCTCCCCCGTCGATCTCCCGCCCCCGCTTCACTTCTGTGAGCGCAGACCTCTAGTGCAAGACATCACTTTGCGGCTTGATGAGCGTCATCGCCCAAGACCACATCACGTCATACAGGGTGATCGAATCCAATCCGGCGGAGTACCAATCGGTGTAGTTGCGTCGATGACTGTCCCAATAGGCTAGGAATGCCGTCACGTACTCATCCTCGGTCATGCCGGTCCGCAGGACCCGCACCGTCTGGGCGAGTTCGTCCAGACCTTCGCCCCGGCGGTAGATGGCCAAGCTGGCGCTGAAGAACAGACGCTTGAGCCGCTTTTGATCATGCGTCAGTTTTGCCTGGTACATATCTGATCTCGTCATGGTCTAGCGCGGATCCCGTTCCCGGAGCATTTGAAGATGCTAGCGGAGGCAAGCCTCAATTTTAGAGAGCGCCCCACTCAACCAGCGAGTGCAGAATCCATCAGAGATCAGGCCATGAGTGATTGGATGGCCACATGAACTTCGAAGCCGAGCTTGAACTCGCCGGCAAGACTGCAACCGGCATCAGCGTTCCGCCAGAAGTCGTGGCATCCCTCAACGCCGGCAAACGAGTACCTGTAGTCGTGACGATCAACAAGCACAGCTACCGCACGACAGTCGCGCCATACAACGGCCGCTACTTGATTCCGGTGAGCGCAGAGAATCGCCAGGCTGCTGGAATCAAGGCTGGCGAGCGAATCAACGTTGGTCTGACAGTCGACAACGCTCCACGCGAAATCGAAGTGCCAGACGATCTGGCCAAAGCGCTGAAGAAGAGCAAGACCGCAAGCAACTTCTTCGCGTCCTTGTCATTCAGCAACCAGCGTGGCTACGTCAGTTGGATTGAAGACGCCAAGAAGGAAGAGACCAGGACAGCCCGCGTGCTCAAGAGCATCGAGTCACTCGAAGCAGGCAAGAAGGTTCACTGAGCGGACCTCAAGCCGATCTACAGGTCAGCCGCCACGAGCTCAGCGATCTGCACAGCATTGAGCGCCGCACCCTTGCGCAGATTGTCGTTGCTGACAAACAGCACCAAACCGCGACCATCGGCAATCGACTGGTCTTGACGAATGCGTCCCACCAGAGACGGGTCGGCACCAGCTGATGCAAGCGGAGTCGGCACGTCGACGACAACAACCCCAGGGGCATCGTGTAGCAGAGTGGTCGCCTCATCGACGCTGATCGCGCGATCAAACTCTGCGTTGATGGACAAGGAATGACCAGTGAAGACAGGCACCCGCACGCAGGTGCCCGCAACGAGAAGATCCGGGATGTCGAGAATCTTGCGGCTCTCATTGCGAAGCTTCTGCTCTTCATCTGTTTCAAGGGAGCCGTCGGCCGCAAGGCTGCCGGCAAAAGGAATGACATCAAAGGCGATCGGAGCCACGTACTTTTGCGGTGCAGGAAATTTCACCGCTGCGCCATCGTGAGTCAGGCCCTCGACATCTTGCGCGACTACTGCTCGCACTTGCGAGGCCAACTCCTCAACGCCAGCAAGCCCGCTGCCTGACACCGCTTGATAGGTGCTCACAACCAGGCGTCGAAGCCCAGCAGCAGCGTGAAGCGGCTGCAGCACTGGCATTGCTGCCATGGTGGTGCAATTCGGATTGGCAATGATGCCCTTGCGCATTTCCTTGATCGCCTGAGGATTGACCTCACTCACAACCAGTGGAACATCGGGATCCATCCGCCAAGCCGATGAGTTGTCGATCACCACGGCTCCTGCGGCAGCAAACTTTGGCGCGAGTGCTTTGGAGGTCGATCCACCCGCGGAGAAGAGCGCAATGTCGATGCCTGAAAGATCCGCAGTCTCGGAGTCTTCAACCACAATCTCTGCACCGCGCCAGGGCAGGGTCGTGCCAGCAGAGCGCGAAGAGGCAAGGAAGCGAATGCGAGCGATCGGAAAGTCGCGTTCTTCAAGGATCCCGCGCATGACCGCACCCACTTGGCCCGTCGCGCCGACAACGGCCACATGCAAACCGCGACTCATCGACCCGTCCCCCCGTAGACCACGGCTTCGCCGTCAGCGTCCAGTCCAAATGCCGTGTGCAGGGCCTGAACCGCGCGGCTGGCATCGGCCACAGTGGTCACGACCGAAATGCGAATCTCCGAGGTTGAGATCATCTGGACGTTGATGTTGGCATCGGCCAGCGCGGTGAAAAAGGTGGCAGAAACGCCTGGATTCGAACGCATCCCGGCACCGACGAGTGAGACCTTGGCGATCTGATCGTCAACGAGCAATGCCTCAAAGCCAATCACCGCACGCTGGGCTTCAAGAGCCTTCTTCGCAGTCGCAGAAGCGCCCTGCGCACAGGTGAAGGTGACATCGGTGCGACCGGTGGCAGCAGCAGAAACGTTCTGCACAATCATGTCGACATTGATGCTCGCGTCTGCCAGTGCACGGAAGATTGCCGCCGCCTCACCTGGCTTGTCCGGCACGCCGATCACCGTGATCTTGGCATCGTTCACATCGGCAGCGGCTCCGGAGATGATCGGCTGTTCCATGGCTCTTCCTTCTGCAATTGCGGTAGCGATGGCCTCTGGCGAAAGCACAAAGGTGCCTTCATGGGTGGAGAATGACGAACGCACATGAATGGGCAGATCGCCTCGACGGGCATATTCCACACAGCGCACGTGCAGCACTTTGGCTCCAACGGCCGCGAGTTCGAGCATCTCCTCATACGTGATGAAGGGGACCTTGCGAGCAGCGGGAACGATCCGAGGATCTGCACTGAACACACCATCGACATCGGTGTAGATCTCGCATACCGAGGCGTTCAACGCCACTGCGAGGGCAACAGCGGTGGTGTCCGAACCTCCACGACCAAGAGTGGTCACGTCCTTGGTGTCATGCGAGACGCCCTGGAAGCCAGCAACGATGGGAATGGCACCGTCGGCGATGGCTTCCTGAATTCGTCCGGGTGACACCCCAACAATCCGGGCCGCACCATGTGCGCCATCGGTGATGAGCCCCGCCTGCGAGCCGGTGTACGAGCGCGCATCGGCACCAAGATCGGCAATTGCCATTGCCAGCAGCGACATGGAGATGCGCTCACCTGCGGTCAGCAGCATGTCGAGTTCGCGGGCTGGAGGTCCGTCCGAAACCTGGTTCGCAAGCTCCAGCAGCTCATCGGTGGTGTCACCCATCGCAGAGACCACCACCACCACGTCGTTGCCGGCCCGCTTGGCGTGAACGATGCGGCGAGCCACGCGCTTGATGCTTGCCGCATCAGCAACGCTGGAACCACCGAATTTTTGAACGATCAAGGACACGATGGGAAAGTCTACCGTCGCTGGAGCAGCCGCTCAGCCCTGGTGATTCAGGCGCGAACCGACCCATCCCGACGCTCCACGAAGACTCGCAGTGCTGCCGCAACGAACTCGGCCCCTCGCACTCCGCCGTAGTTCGACGCGAAGCGCTCATCGGCCACATACAGCTCGCCCAAGCCCAGGAGGTAGCCGGAATCTGCATGACCCGAGCCTGCACCCGGTGTTCCAGGCATTGATGAGAGCCAGCGATCTTGACGGGCTGCCAGTTCTTGGGCCAGAGCAGAGTCTGGCTCGATGCCTCGTGCAGCGGCCACAGTCCAAGCAGAAGTGAGTTCCTCACTCACCGCCCGCCAGTTCCCTCGCTCAGCCTCAGTCATTGAGTTCCACCATGCATCGGCATCGGCATACGCCTGTTTGCCCCAGCGTTCTTCCACCTCTTGCTGGTACTCGGTGTGATCGAAACCGTCAAAGAGTTCAGTTGGCACGATTGTTCCTCCACTTCGATAGATGCTGATTGCCCGGTGAATGGATTCGCGTTGACGCTGCAAGCGTTCGATATTGTCTGAGAACTGGAGACTGAGTTCTTCTAAGCGTGCAACAGGATCAACCTCAGAGTCCAGAATCGCGGCAATATCCGACAGCCCTAGACCAAGCTCTTTGAAGCCCAGGATCTGCTGCAGGCGAAGGACTTCGGGCTGTCCATAGAAGCGATATCCACTTGGGGACACACTCGATGGAATGAGCAGACCAATCGCGTCGTAGTGCCGAAGACTGCGACTGGAGATTCCCGCACTCTTGGCAACTTCCGCGATGGACCATTGCCCCTGATTGCTTTCCATGAATCCAACGCTAGGCGTTGACGCAGGGTCAAGGTCAACCTTGATTCACTCAGACGCGGCGGCGGCCTTCAAATGCTCGACCGAGAGTGACTTCATCTGCGTATTCAAGGTCGCCACCGACAGGCAAGCCGCTGGCAAGCCTGGACACAGCTATGCCGATCGGCGAGATCAATCTGGCCAGGTAGGTCGCGGTTGCCTCACCCTCAAGATTGGGATCGGTAGCCAAGATGACTTCAACGATTGCACCGTCAGCAAGACGGATCATCAGCTCGCGAATGCGCAGGTCATCAGGACCGATGCCATCAATCGGGCTGATCGCGCCGCCGAGCACGTGGTAGCGACCCTTGAACTCACGCGTCTTCTCGATCGCAACAACATCCTTGGGTTCTTCGACAACGCACAATGCCGTTTGATCACGACGCGGATCGCGACAGATGCGGCACTCGGTCTCTTCAGCCACATTGCCGCAGATAGAACAAAAGCGCACCTTGTCCTTGACTTCGCGCAGTGCATCGGCGAGCCGATACACGTCCGTTGGTTCGGCAGCCAGGATGTGGAAGGCAATGCGCTGGGCACTCTTGGGTCCGACACCAGGCAGTCGGCCGAGTTCATCGATGAGATCTTGAATGATGCCTTCGTACATCAGTGCTCAATCTCCCCGATTTGTGTTGCACCCAATGATCGGATGGCGAGATCGACACCAGTTTCCTCTGTCTGATTCTCATCGTCCATGCTCGGATTGTCGTGCTCTGCAGTTTTGGCAGCACTTGCGGGCGAGCCCTTGACTGGCGGTGCAACCGCATTGGGATCAAGTACGACGTCGATGCGCACATCAACACGCATCACATCAAGAATCGCCTGACGCATCCGCTCGTCGTGACCACTCGCACGAGCATTGTTGACCTGACCTGCATTGGTCACCCCAATCGCAAGGGTGCCGTTACTGATCGACAGCGGCTGTGAAGCGCTGAACAGCATCCAGGCAACGCGCGAGTACGACTTGGTTGCATCGAGCACAGCGGGCCACATGGTCGCAAAGTCTGCGATGGTCGGCATGTCTACATCGGTACTCGCAGCGGCGGTGTCGATCAATGGAGCCGACTTCGGTGCAGTTGCAGCGGCTGTTTTGGGCGAGGGCACAGATCTTGGTGCACGCGAAGGCGCCCTTGTGGCAGCAACAGCTGGCTCGGAGACAGAGACTTCGTCAGCGGCTAATGGTGCTGGTTCGGTTGGCTGAGCTTCTCCTTCGACCACATCGGCCGTGGACGGGGCGATGTCAGAGAGTCGACGTGCAACGGGGATTGCCGAAGGCGCAGCCTCCTTGATCTGCACTGCAGCAGCATCTGCAGGCGCGCTTGCCATGCGTCGCTCGAGTTGATCAAGGCGAGTTGCCAGACCGCGCTCATCTGCATCAATGGCAGGCAGCAGCAGCCGTGCACACATCAACTCCAATTGCAGTCGGGGTGCTGTTGCCCCCTTGAGCTCGCTCAAGGCCTCGTTAACGACATCAGCGGCTCTGGAGAGCTCGGTCGGGCCAATGATCTTCGACTGCTCGATCTCTCGAGCAATCTGCTGGTCTGGCCCATCGATCAATGCTGTTTCAGCTGCATCTGGCACATGCTGCAGGACGATGAGATCGCGCAGTCGTTCGAGCAGATCACTGACGAATCGGCGGGGTTCGTGCCCGGCATCCATCACCCGCTCGATCACGCCGAAGAGCTGAGCGCCATCGCGGGCGATCAGGGCATCAACGGTTTCATCGAGCAAGGTCATGTCGGTCATGCCGAGCTGCATCACAGTGTCGGCATAGGTGACGCCATCATCACCCGCACCGGCGATGACCTGCCCGAGGATGGAGAGGCTGTCGCGCACACTGCCCGCGCCCGCACGAGCGATCAGCGCCAGGGCATTGGCATCTGCGGGCACCGATTCGCTCTCACAGATCTTTGCCAAGTGCGATTGCAGCTCACGGGTGGAGACCAGGCGGAAGGTGTAGTTGTGCGTGCGCGAGCGAATCGTGGGAAGGACTTTGTCGACCTCCGTGGTGGCGAAGATGAATCGCACGTGAGGAGGTGGCTCTTCCACGAGCTTCAGGAGTGCATTGAATCCAGCCGAGGTCACCATGTGGGCTTCGTCAATGATGTAGACCTTGTAGCGCGAGGAAGCAGGCGCAAACATCGCGCGCTCGCGCAGATCACGAGTGTCTTCGAC
>JAUSQD010000099.1 GCA_030652695.1 Actinomycetota bacterium | reverse complement strand
CCACGCGCACCGAGAAGGCCCCGGGCTATATCCAGCCCGATGCGCTGAACTTTGATGCTGTGATCAGCGCGGCTTTGGCAGCTGCTGACTTCCAGACTCTGGTTGAGATTGCCCAAGAGCGCGCGGATCGCCTGTGGTGTCAAGGCCTGCCAGCCTGGCAGGTGGCGGCCCTTGCTGCCCAGCACTTGAAGCAGGGCGAGCTCGTCCTGGAGACAGCGCCGTTTGGGGTGAACTACCTCGTCGCATCCTGGCGCCCATGGCAGCGACCATGACAGTTCTGGTCATCGTTGGGCCCACAGCAGTAGGCAAGAGTGCACTCGCAGTTGCTGTCGCGCAGCAACTGATCCAAGCCGACACCAGTGCGGAGATCGTCAGTGCTGATTCGATGCAGGCCTACATCGGCATGGATATCGGCACTGCCACTCCGACTGCAGCAGAACGCGGCGGTGTGCCGCATCACCTGCTCGATGTGTGGCCGATCGAGCATCCACTGACCGTTGTCGACTTTCAGCAGGCTGCCCGCAGTGCTATTGACGACATCAGTGCGCGCGGCGCGCTGCCCATCGTGGTGGGTGGTTCGGGGCTGTACATCTCCGCGATCCTTGACGACTTTCAGTTCCCCGCTACCAACGCCGATGTTCGCGCACTCTTCGAAGCGCAATTGCAATTGCGAGGCCCCGAAGCACTGCACGCGCAATTGGCTGAAGTGGATCCCCAAGCCGCCGCAGCCATCCTGCCGACGAATGGGCGGAGAATTGTTCGCGCTCTGGAGGTCATTGAGATCACCGGCGAGCCCTTCATCGCGCAACTGCCTGATCCTGTTGAACTCTTTCCCTGTGTGCGCGTTGGCTTGAACATTGATCGCGTCGAGCTCGATGAGCGCATTGCAGCACGTGTGCATCAGATGTTTGACGATGGCTTTGTGGCAGAAGTGCTGGCACTGCCTGGTCTGGCTGAAAGCCAGACCGCTTCGCGAGCCCTTGGCTACACGCAGGTGCTGGAGTACCTGGCAGGGGAGTGCTCGCTGCAGGAAGCCATCGACACCACGATCACCATCACGAGAAAATTCGCTCGCCGTCAGCAGCGCTGGTTCGCTCGCGACACACGGATCACGTGGCTGGACTACAACGAGGCCGAGCTTGCCGACCGAGTGCTTGCACTCCTGGGTGCAGACACCAGGCAGTAGTACTCCGTGCCCAGCAGATGGGTGCCAATCGTGCTGGGCAGGCGAGTCAGCACCGCAAGCGTGCGTATCTGTGCATCGGCTTGGGCTTGAGAAGCATGAGCACGCAGGGCTGTGCGTTTGATTGGCCAGTACTTTCTGGCGTCGATGCGATGGGTGATCTCGCTGCTCGGCGTCCAGGCAGCATCAAAGGACGTGGGATCAAAACCCTTGGGCGTCAACCGCATCCGACCTGCCAGCCGCACTGCCTTGGCGATGGGCTCTCGTGGCAGCGTGGCCTCGAACACGGTCGGCGCCTTCTTGGCGAGCACGCTGGCAGCTCGCACCGAGCGGTGCACCTGCAGGTGATCAGGATGGCCGTAACCACCTGAGGGGTCGTAGCCGACCAATACGTCTGCCTGCTCTTCATCAAGGATTGCGGCGATCTGCTTTGCCACGGTGAAGCGATCGACATGCGCGAATCCATCTACGACCTCGCCGTTCAGGCCAGAGTCGGCGTAGTCCAGGCAGGCCAAGCGGTGAACGCCGATTGCCTGCGCGGCGGCCTCGAGTTCTGCTGATCGCACTTCTGCAAGCCCGGCCCCGACATCGGACTTTGAGAGTCCGGCTGCGCCATTGGTGGCCACGACGAGCACCACGCGCTGCCCCTCAGCCACTGCTCTGGCCATCGTGCCAGCGGTGAGCAGCGCCTCGTCATCGGGATGAGCGTGCACAAAGACCAGAGTCCTGGATGGCGGGGGGATGGACATGGTGCTCCTATCTTGTCGTACGGTCACCACGTGCGAATTGCCCATGTCAGCGACTGCTACCTGCCTCGAACGGGCGGGATTGAAACGCAGGTCCGTGCATTGGCAATGCAGCAGGAGATGCGCGGGCAGCAGGTGCAGATCATCACTGCGACTCCGGGTCATCTCGTGCGATCTGGGGTTGAACTCATCGACCGAATCCCTGTGCATCGCGTGACGGCCCGTGTGCCGTTCAACTTGCCTGTCCATCCGCGCACACGAGCCAATGTGCTGCAGACCTTGAAGGACTCACCTGTTGATCTGGTGCATGTGCATGTCGGAGTGGTGTCGCCATTTGCCTGGGGTGCAGTGCGTGCCGCCCATCAACTTGGACTTCCGGTGGTCATCACGGTGCATGGTGTCTGGGGTCCATTGGCAGCACCGGGATACCGCTTGAGTGACTCGCTCGCGCACTGGTCGAGTTGGGGTGCCCGCATCACTGCCGTCAGCCATGTGGCAGCACGCCGCATCGAGGCTGCTGTTCCCGGGCTTGGGACGGTCGCCGTGCTTCCCAATGGCATCGACCCTCAGCAATGGGAGCTGCCATTGCGCTCACGCGATCCGCGCACGCTGAACCTGGTCACCGTGATGCGCCTTGCCCCCCGCAAGCGCACCTTGCCTCTGTTGAAGATTCTGAAGAGTGTGCGCTCGCAGGTCGGAGCATCGGCTCACCTGCATCTGCGCATCGTCGGGGACGGTCCAGAGCGGACGCGAGCAGAGGCATTTGTGGGCCAGCATGATCTGGCCGATCAGGTGACCTTCACTGGACGTCTGGATCACGCCGGCATCCGAGAGATCTTCGGCTTGAGCGATGTCTATGTGCAGCCGTCGGTGCGTGAGTCCTTTGGCATCGCGGCCCTTGAAGCCCGTTGCGCCGGACTGCCGGTTGTCGCGCGATCACAGACCGGCACCACCGAGTTCATTCGCGACTACCTTGAGGGCCTTCTCGTGGACAACGACGGCGATATGGCCAAGGCAATCGCCACCCTTGCCACCCATCGGCCGCTGCTTGATCAGCTGTCGACTTTCAACCGCACGCACACCCCAGAGCAGGCCTGGCCAAGCGTGCTGGCTCGTGTGGATCAGGAGTACGCCATAGCCGCCGCACTAGGCTAGAAGGATGGCTGCGCTAAATGAGATCGCCTTCACCAAAGGTCACGGCACGGCCAACGATTTCGTGATTATCGCGGATCTGGACGCTCGCAGAGAGCTGTCTGCCGACGACGTCCGCTTCCTATGCAACCGACATGAGGGCATTGGCGCCGATGGCGTCCTGCGCATTGTGCGCACGCATCTCGTTCCAGATTTCGCCCATCTGGCTCACTCCGCCGAGTTCTTCATGGACTACCACAATGCCGACGGATCCATCGCCGAGATGTGCGGCAATGGCATCCGTGTGTTCGTGCGCTACCTGGATGCTGTCGGACTGATCACCGACCCTGATGTCGTCATCGCGACCCGAGGCGGGCTTCGAGAGTGCCGGATGAACGCTGACCTCTCGGTCACCGTGGACATGGGCCCAGCGGTTGGCATGACCTCCACCACGATTCCGCTGATTGCGATCAAGGACGAGCTCTGGCCAGCTGTCGGCGTGCATGTCCCCAATCCGCACGCCGTCACCTTTGTCGATGATCTTGACGACATCGGATCCCTGGAAACTGCCCCTGCAGTGCTGCCCCCGGGACTGTTTCCAGACGGGGTCAATGTCGAATATGTCGTCAGTCGAGGTGAGAATCACCTGGCAATGCGCGTGCATGAGCGTGGATCCGGCGAGACCATGAGCTGTGGCACTGGTGCCTGCGCTGTGGCCTGGGCGGGTGCCCAGCGGTTCACCAACATTGATTTGCGGGCTCCTGAGGGGGTCCGGGTGGACGTGCCTGGAGGCACCGTGACCGTGCACCAACTGGAAAACTGGGATCTGACGCTCACAGGCCCAGCAGTGCTGGTAGCCCGGGGCACCATTCTCCTGCCATCATGAGAGCACATGACTGAGCATTTCTTCGAAGCAGACGATCTGAGTCTGAGTGCCGATGGCGGCCTCGAACTTCAAGAGCGCAATGCGCTGCGCCGTGTTGCAGGGCTCAGCACCGAACTCCAGGACATCTCCGAGGTCGAATATCGCCAGGTTCGCCTTGAGCGGGTCGTGCTGGCTGGTGTCTGGACCGAGGGCACGCAAGCTCAAGCCGATCGCAGCATGAAGGAACTTGCGCTGCTTGCCGAGACTGCCGGCTCTGAAGTGCTCGAGGGTGTAATCCAACGTCGCGATTCACCAGACCCTGCGACCTACCTGGGCTCGGGCAAGGCCAATGAACTCCGCCAGCTCGTGGTGGCCCTCGGCGCTGACACCGTCATCTGCGATGGCGAGCTCAGCCCCAGCCAGTTGCGCAAGCTTGAAGAAGTCGTGAAGGTCAAGGTTGTTGATCGCACGTGGCTGATCCTGGACATCTTCGCCCAGCACGCACGCAGTCGCGAAGGCAAGGCGCAGGTCAGCTTGGCGCAAATGCAGTACTTGCTTCCAAGGCTTCGCGGTTGGGGTGAGTCACTCTCGCGTCAGGCTGGTGGTCGCGCCGGCGGCGCTACTGGTGGTGTGGGTACCCGTGGTCCTGGTGAAACCAAGATCGAGACTGATCGTCGCCGCATTCGCGCGCAGATGACCAAGCTTCGCCGTGAGCTCAAGGAGATGGAGAAGGCGCGCACGACTCAGCGCTCGATGCGTCGACGCGCTGCCGTGCCTGCGGTTGCCATCGTCGGCTACACCAACGCAGG
>JAUSQD010000093.1 GCA_030652695.1 Actinomycetota bacterium | reverse complement strand
AGCACGGCATCAGCGTGCGCTTGGGCTCGGGGTTGGCTGCTGTTGATGCACAGGGGGTGGTGCTCGCCGACCATTCGCGCGTGGACGCGGATCTGGTGATTCTTGCCATTGGCGTGCGCCCGGACACCACTTTGGCCAAAGCGGCCGACTTGGAGATTGGCGCCCGCGGAGGCATCGTCGTGGATGACTTCAATCGCACAGCAGATCCTTGGATATATGCAGTCGGCGATGCAGTAGAGAAGAAGGACTCTCTGGACGGCGAGTCAGTCCTTGTGCCCCTTGCCAACATCGCGAACCGACAGGGTCGGATGGTCGCTGACCACATCATGGGTCGGACTGTTCGTCCGGTCGCCACGATCGGCACCGCAATTGTGAAGGTGTTCGATCTAGCCGTTGCCACGACTGGATGGAGTGAGAAGAGACTCCGGGCTCAAGGTCGCCCCTTCGTGATTCTTCATTCCCACCCTGGTTCACACGCTGGGTACTACCCAGGATCTGAGACCATGATGCTGAAGATGGTGGTCGATCCAGAGACTGGTCAGATTCTTGGGGCGCAGGGCGTAGGACGCGAGGGTGTGGACAAGCGGATCGATGTCCTTGCCACGGCTATGCGTGGTGGGATCACTGCTCCAGAGCTGGCAGATCTCGAACTCGCCTATGCCCCTCCATTTGGCTCTGCAAAGGATCCAGTGAACATGCTGGGATACATGGCTGACAATGTCCTGAGCGGTCTGACGTTGACGGTGCAGTGGCATGAACTGGATTCCCTCGTCGCCGCTGGCTCAGTGCTGGTTGATGTGAGGACTCCAGAGGAGTTTGCAGAAGGACACATCCCGAGCGCGGTCAATATCCCCGTTGATGAGCTTCGAGAGCGCTGCAGCGAATTGGCTGATGAGCATGCCGTGGTGTATTGCAAGGTCGGCCAGCGCGGGCACACTGCGGCAAATATCCTGCGGGAGTGCGGAGTCAGCGCCGCAAATCTTGATGGCGGATTCCAAACGTGGGTCAACTCGCCCGCAGGCCGTGCCTTCTCTGCAGCAATTCTTGAGTAATCCCTCATCCCTGGCCTGACAACTGGCACGATGCCCTCCGCCGCATGTCAGCGGCTGATTCTCCACAATCAGGGCAAAGCGAGGTTCGGTGAAGGCCAAGACACGGGCAAAGCTGGAGAAGAGCCGAGCTGACCAGACTGGAACCTTCCAGGATCCGATACGGCTGTATGACAGGCCGATCTGGTTTGACGTCTGGTTCATCGTGGGGCTGATGCTCACGATTCCCGACATCTTGGTCGCCATCCTGATCACCGTCCGGGCCGAGTTCGACTTTGATATCGCTGGTCGGGCAATCAGCGGCTACGCGTTCCTGCTGGTGCTCACGATCCTGAAGTTCGGGCTGGGCTCCTTGATGCCGGTGTTCATCCGAAGGTCGATGCGTCGCGGCAAGCTCAAGGTCGAGCCCTTGAAACTGGAACCAGGCTTCTACCAGGACCCAATTCGCAAGGGAAGTCAGCGATTTTGGGATGGCACAGCATGGACAGACGAACTGCGCGCACCCTACAAGCGCGAGCCAGGTCGGATGCTCTTCCTGTGCGGCGTGGGATTCCTGCTGAGCTTGCTGATTGGTCTGGGTTTCTCTGTGAAGACCTTCAACGCCGTGAAGGTTCAGCACTCTTATGAAGCCGGTTCGAGTCTGGTCCAGCAGTTCTCCGGAACGAGCCTGAAAGCGCAGACGCCCGGGTCAGTCGTTGACTCAAGCCCGGCATTTGCGGAGGTGAGCGGCAACTTGACTGCGGCCCTTGCTGCATTCCCGCGGAAGGAAGGCGAGGCCACAGAGATCGAAGGCATCGACCTCATCCTCTATGAGTCCTATGCCTCCGGATTCGCCTCATTGGCCGAGCAGATCACGGCCCTGGCCTCCAAGATTCAGGCCTGCCCTTCGGCGGATTCCCCTTGCGCAAGTTCGGTCCTTGAGGCAGCCAGCCCCGCCCTTGCGGAGTCGGTGCAGCAGTTGCCAGTCGTGCAAACCCGGGATCAGGCCGCCAGTCAGTAGGCCAATCCGCACTGAGGCCTCATGCGTGGTGCTCGTCACTCTGGAAATGGGGTGACATATCGGGTGCCTTAGGAGTAAAGTCCCGCCTTGTGTCAACTGTTCTCGTAGTTATGAGGCGCGCAGGCTGAAATTCAGCCGGCGCGCTCCCTCCGCTTCCCGAAAGGGTCGGAGGGTTTCTTATTGAGCGGGGCAGTGTGGACACACAGATTCGACCCAAGAGAAGAAGGATGTAATGAGCGAGCAGGTCACGGGCGCGCAGAGTCTCGTGTTGTCCCTTGAGGCGGCCGGGGTGACCGACGTTTTCGGGATTCCCGGCGGGGCAATTCTTCCCCTGTATGACCCCCTCATGGACTCTCGGCAGATCAGGCACATTCTCGTGCGCCATGAGCAAGGTGCTGGACACGCAGCTGAGGGTTATGCCGCAGCGTCGGGTCGCGTCGGCGTCTGCATGGCAACGAGCGGACCGGGCGCCACCAATCTGGTCACGCCGATCGCTGATGCCCACATGGATTCAATTCCGATGGTCGCGGTCACCGGTCAGGTCGCCAGTGCCTCCATTGGCACCGATGCATTCCAAGAGGCTGATATTCGCGGCATCACGATGCCGATCACCAAGCACAATTTCCTGGTCACCAACCCTCATGACATTCCACAGGCAATCGCCGAGGCATTCCACCTGGCTTCCACTGGTCGACCTGGCCCTGTGCTGGTTGACGTCTCAAAGGACGCACTGCAGGCCATGACGTCCTTTGACTGGCCACCAACGATCAACCTTCCGGGCTATCACCCCGTGACCCGGCCCCATGCCAAGCAGGTGCGCGAAGCAGCCCGTCTCATGGTCGAGGCGCGCCAGCCTGTGCTGTACGTCGGTGGTGGCGTCATTCGCGCGAATGCCTCGGCTGCGCTGTTGCGCTTGGCAGAGCTCACCGGAATTCCAGTCGTCACCACACTCATGGCGCGTGGTGCTTTTCCTGATGATCACGCTCTGCAGTTGGGCATGCCTGGCATGCACGGCACTGTGGCTGCCGTCGGTGCACTGCAGAAAGCCGATCTCCTGGTGACCCTGGGTGCCCGCTTTGATGATCGGGTCACTGGCAAGCTCTCGAGCTTCGCGCCCAATGCAACGGTGATTCATGCAGATATTGATCCGGCGGAAATCGGCAAGAATCGCTTTGCTGAAGTGCCGATTGTTGGCGACTTGCTCGAGATCATTCCTGAGCTCATTGTTGCGATCGAAGCCGAGCATGCCGCGGGTCGACAGGGAGACTACGAAGGCTGGTGGAGCCAGCTCAGTCACATGCGCCAGACCTATCCGCTGGGATATGACCTCTCCGAAGATGGCCTTTCTCCCCAGTACGTCATCGAGCGCCTTGGGGTCATCTCAGGTGAGAACTCGATCTACACCGCTGGTGTGGGTCAGCATCAGATGTGGGCTGCGCAGTTCATCAAGTACAACAAGCCTCGTACCTGGATCAACTCTGGTGGGCTTGGCACGATGGGCTTCGCAGTTCCGGCTGCCATGGGTGCCAAGGTCGCCGCTCCAGACAAGACAGTGTGGGCTGTCGATGGTGATGGCTGCTTCCAGATGACCAATCAGGAACTCGTGACCTGCACCATCAACGAGATCCCGATCAAGGTCGCCCTGATCAACAACAGCAGCCTGGGCATGGTGCGTCAGTGGCAGACGCTGTTCTACAACGAGCGCTATTCCAACACTGACTTGCACTCACATCGACTGCCGGACTTCGTGAAGCTGGCAGACGCCTACGGCTGCCATGGCTTGCGGTGTGAGACACCAGATGAAGTCGATGCCACGATCGAGAAGGCGATGAGCCTGAACGATGCCCCTGTGGTCATTGACTTCGTGGTGCACAAGGACGCAATGGTGTGGCCAATGGTTGCAGCAGGTATGAGCAATGACGAGATCATGGTCGCGCGGTCCATGGCTCCAGAATGGGGGTCGGACGACTAATGACTCGACACACTCTCTCAGTGCTTGTTGAGAACAAGCCTGGCGTGCTCGCTCGCGTCTCCAGCCTGTTCTCTCGGCGCGGCTTCAATATCGAATCGCTGGCCGTTGGCCCAACTGAAGTACCTGACGTCTCGCGCATGACCATCGTGGTGAACGTTGAAAGCCTGCCCCTTGAGCAGGTGACCAAGCAGCTGAACAAGCTCATCAACGTGTTGAAGATCGTTGAACTTGATCAAGGGGCCGCGGTCGCGCGCGAAATCATGCTCGTCAAGGTGCGCGCCGACATCGATTCTCGAAGCAAGGTCATTGAAGTCGTGCAGTTGTTCAAGGCAAAGGTGGTCGATGTCGCGCCTGAAGCTCTGACCATCGAGATCACAGGCAATCCAGAGAAGCTCACTGACTTCCTGAAGGTCATGGAGCCATTTGGTATCAAGGAATTGGTGAAGTCGGGCATGGTCGCTGTTGGCCGTGGATCGCGCTCCATCTCTGATCGTTCCACTCGGCCTGCAGACAAAGCAGGCGAGCGCACGGCGTAATCTGTCGGGCGCACTATCGCAATCCCAAACAATCAAGGAGAACCTCCGGTGGCAGCTGAACTGTTTTATGACGACGATGCAGATCTGTCGATCATCCAGAATCGCGTAGTCGCTGTCCTTGGCTTCGGTAGCCAGGGCCATGCCCACGCAATGTCCCTTCGTGATTCGGGCGTGGACGTGCGCGTTGGCCTGGCCGAGGGTTCAAAGAGCCGCGCAAAGGCTGAAGAGGCCGGACTTCGCGTGGTTGATCCCGCCACCGCATGCGCCGAGGCCGATCTGATCATGGTGCTGGTGCCTGACCCAGTGCAGTCAGCGCTGTATGCCACCGCCATTGAGCCAAATCTTCAGCCCGGAGACGCGCTGTTCTTCGCCCATGGCTTCAATATTCGCTTTGGCTTCATCACTCCGCCATCGACAGTCGATGTCGCGATGGTTGCACCCAAGGGCCCAGGTCACCTCGTGCGCCGTGAATACGTTGCTGGTCGCGGCGTCCCGGCGATCGTTGCTGTGGAGCAGGATGCCAGTGGCAACGCGTGGGCACTGGCACTGAGCTACGCCAAGGCAATCGGCTCACTTCGCGCAGGTGGCATCAAGACCACCTTCACCGAAGAGACTGAGACTGACCTCTTCGGAGAGCAGTCGGTGCTCTGCGGCGGAGCTTCGCAGCTGGTGATGTACGGCTTTGAGGTGCTCACTGAAGCCGGCTACCAGCCAGAGGTTGCCTACTTCGAGTGCCTGCATGAGCTCAAGCTCATCGTTGACCTGATGTATGAAGGTGGCATTGCCAAGCAGCGCTGGAGTGTCTCTGACACTGCTGAGTATGGCGACTACGTCTCAGGCCCACGTGTCATTGATCCTCGTGTCAAGGACAACATGAAGGCCGTGCTTGCTGATATCCAGAACGGCAACTTCGCCAATCGCTTCATGGCCGACCAGCTTGCGGGAGGGCCAGAGTTCAAGGAGTTGCGCGCCAAGGGCGAGGCTCACCCAATCGAAGCGGTCGGTCGTGAACTTCGCGGTCTCATGAGCTGGGTCGACACCCGCGGTGATGACTACGTCGAGGGCACCGCAGCTCGCTGATTGCACTGCCGAAGAGGTCGATCCCTGAAGGGATCGGCCTCTTCTGTTATCCACAGACCTCACTTCTAGAGGAACGCTGGAGGATGGGTCCACTCATACTCCGTAGATGCCAGCACTGATTCCTCTTTGCCTGTTGTGGATCATCGTCGGCACCTGTTTGTCGGCAATCGACATCCGGCAGCACCGGCTGCCCAACCGCATCGTGCTGCCGATGTACCCGGTGCTTGTCCTTGCGCTCGGTCTGACGGGGATGTTGAGTGGCAATTGGCCGCTAGTGCGGTCCTTGACGTGCGCGACCATGTGGCTGGCGGCCATCGGTCTGGTCTGGCTGGTCTCGGGCGGCAAGGCCATGGGATTCGGTGATGTGAAATTGGCACCGTTGCTCGGAGCGACCCTGGGTTGGCTCAGTTGGGATGCCGGGATTCTGGGGCTGATGAGCTGCTGGCTCATCGCAGGATTGTGGGCATTGGGCCTGTTGGTCGCAAGGCGGGTGTCCTTGGGCTCTGCGATTGCCTTCGGTCCGTTCATGTTTCTTGGGCTGGCTATCGGAATTGCCTTCGGGGGAGGCTTTGCGACGGCTGCCTGATGGGGGCGAAGGGCAGTATTTGGGCCTTGAGGGCCAGCAATTGCCCCAGTCCTGCCTCGCTAGACTCACCCGGTGACTAAGCCCCGCGTACTCATCGCTGAAGAACTTTCCCCCGCAACCGTCGAAGCTCTCGGCCCTGATTTTGAGATCGTGGAATGTGATGGTGCTGACCGGGTAGCACTGCTCACAGCCATTGTCGATGTTGATGCAATCCTCGTGCGTTCGGCAACCATGATCGATGCCGAGGCTCTTGCTGCGGCAAAAAAGCTCAAGGTTGTTGCGCGTGCCGGGGTGGGCCTGGACAACGTCGATGTGAAGGCCGCAACACAGGCCGGAGTCATGGTGGTCAACGCCCCCACTTCCAACATCGTCAGTGCTGCCGAGCTCGCTGTTGCACTGCTGCTTGCGAGTGCGCGAAACATCGTGCCGGCCAATGCTGCGCTCAGTCGTGGTGAGTGGAAGCGCTCGAAGTACACCGGTGTTGAGCTAGCCGACAAGGTGGTCGGTGTTGTTGGTTTGGGTCGCATCGGCATGCTGGTGGCTCAGCGGCTCAGTGCATTTGGTGTGAAGCTGATCGCCTATGACCCCTATGTACAACCGGCCCGTGCGGCACAGCTCGGCATTCGCATGGCAACCCTTGATGACCTCCTTGCTGAGAGCGATTTCATCACTGTCCATCTCCCCAAGACTCCTGAGACAGTCGGACTCATCGGTGATGCCGAGTTGCACAAGGTGAAGCCGACGGTGCGCATCATCAATGCCGCTCGCGGTGGGATTGTCGATGAGCAGGCTCTGTACGAGGCGATTGTCGACGGACGCGTGGCTGGCGCCGGAGTCGATGTCTACAACAAGGAGCCTTGCACTGATTCGCCCCTGTTCACCCTGGAATCAGTCGTTGCCACGCCGCACCTTGGCGCTTCGACCGACGAGGCTCAGGAGAAGGCAGGCATCTCTGTCGCACGATCGGTGCGCTTGGCGCTCGCAGGTGAACTCGTGCCCGATGCAGTCAATGTTCAGGGCGGGCAGATGGCCGATGCCGTGAAGCCTCTGGTGATGCTGGCGGAGCAGTTGGGCCTGATCGCCTGCAGCCTTGCTGAGGATGCTGTTGAGCGCGTGGACGTTGAGGTTCGTGGCGAGGTAATCGAACACGATGTCCGAGTCCTTGAGCTGAGTGCCTTGAAGGGAGTGTTTCAGAACCTTGTTCACGATCCAGTGTCCTTCGTCAACGCACCAGTCCTGGCTGAGCAGCGTGGAGTCGAAGTCGCGTTGACCACCGATGAGGACAGCGGCGATCACCGCTCCTTGGTGCGAGTGCGTCTGACGTTGACCAACGGAACCAATGTCGTGGTGGCTGGAACTTCATCTGGCCCTCGCAACCTGGGCAAGATCGTTGAACTCGACGGCTATGACATCGATGTTCAGATCAGCGACTACCTTGCCTTCCTGCGCTACCACGACAAGCCAGGTGTGGTCGGCGTGGTCGGCCGAGTGCTTGGTGAAGCAAGCATCAACATCGCGAACATGCAGGTCTCTCGCAACGAGACTGGTCATGCGCTCATTGCGCTCACAGTCGACCAGCCAATTCCCGCTGAAGCTCTGGCAACGATTGTTGAAGAGATCGGCGCGCACTCTGGGCGCGCCGTCAGCCTGGTGTAGCTCGAATCGACTCAATGCAAGAGGGCCGGAGCAGTGCTCCGGCCCTCTTGCATTCGTCTTTGCTACTCGCGCACCGCGCGGTTGACGGCGCTGATGATCGCCTTCAGTGACGAGGTAGTGATTGACGGATCAATGCCGACCCCCCAGATCACCTGATTGTCGATCGCGCATTCCAGATATGCCGCGGCCTTGGCATCTCCACCAGAACTCATCGCATGCTCGGCGTAGTCCAGCACACGCACCTCAACACCATGAGAAGCCAGTGCCTCGCAGAACGCCGCAATCGGCCCGTTGCCGGTTCCCTTCAGGGGAAAGTCAACGCCTTTGTCGGTGAACACAACTTCTACTGAAGTGTCGCCGTCAACAGCTGACTCCTGCTTGACCGACTTCAGTGCAAAGCGACCCCAAGGGGCCTCAGGATCTGGCAGATACTCAGCTGAGAAGAAGCCCCACATTTCGCCAGGCTGCACCTCGCCGCCTTCAGAGTCAGTGACGTTCTGCACCACTTTGGAGAACTCGATCTGCAGCCGACGAGGCAATTCCAGCTTGTGCTCGGTGCGCATGATGTACGCCACGCCACCTTTGCCGGACTGTGAGTTCACACGAATGACGGCTTCGTAGGTGCGACCGACATCCTTGGGATCGATGGGCAGGTACGGGACCTCCCAGCGGTGTTCACCGACTGGAATGCCCAGTTCTGCTGCCTCGGCCTCCATCGTGCGCAGGCCTTTGTTGATGGCATCTTGATGTGAGCCGCTGAAAGCGGTGTAGACGAGATCGCCGCCATAGGGGTGACGCTCATGCACGGGAATCTGATTGCAGTATTCAACTGTCCGTCGAATCTCATCGATATCGCTGAAGTTGATCTGAGGGTCGATGCCCTGGCTGAACAGGTTCAATCCCAAAGTCACCAGGCAGACATTGCCTGTGCGCTCACCGTTGCCGAACAGGCAGCCTTCGAT
>JAUSQD010000088.1 GCA_030652695.1 Actinomycetota bacterium | reverse complement strand
GGTTCGGGTCGTACTCGATGTGCGCGACCTTGGCAGGCACGCCGTCCTTGTCATTGCGACGGAAGTCGATCAGACGGTAGGCACGCTTGTGACCGCCACCTTGATGCCGAGTGGTGATCTTGCCGCTGTTGTTGCGGCCACCCTTCTTCGGCAGTGGACGGACGAGCGACTTCTCCGGCTCAGACCGCGTGATCTCGACGAAGTCGGCCACGCTCGAGCCACGACGGCCCGGCGTTGTCGGCTTGTACTTGCGGATTCCCATTTCAGTTCCTCAGGTTGTCTTTGGCCGGTCAGGAGACCGGGCCTCCGAAGATGTCGATGCGGTCGCCGTCTGCAACAGACACGATGGCGCGCTTGGTGTCAGCCCGCTTGCCGAAGCCGGTCTTGGTGCGAAGACGCTTGCCTTCACGGTTCATGGTGTTCACAGCCGTGACCTTGACGCCGAACACCTGCTCGACAGCGATCTTGATCTGTGTCTTGTTGGCATCTGGCGAGACGATGAACGTGTACTTGTTCTCGTCGAGCAGTGCGTAGCTCTTCTCTGACACCACTGGTGAGATCAGAATGTCGCGTGGATCTGGGATTCTCATGCTTCAACCTCGCTCTCGGCTGCAACAGCCTTGACGCTCTTGCCGGCAGGGGCACCAGCGACGAAAATCTCAAGTGACGCCTCGGTGAAGATCACGTGGTCACTGACCAGCACGTCATACGTGTTCAGCTGGTCGATGTAGAGCACGTGCACTGTCGGCACATTGCGAAGGCTGAGCGCTGCGATGTCGTCATCACGAGTGATGGCGGCCAGAATCTGACCTTCAAGGCCAAGCGCAGTCATTGCGGCGATGGCAGCCTTGGTTGAAGGCGAATCACCGGCAACGATCTGAGAGACCACATGCACGCGGCCATCACGAGCGCGATCAGACAAGGCGCCACGAAGTGCTGCAGCCTTCATCTTCTTGGGGGTGCGCTGTGAGTAGTCACGGGGATGAGGTCCGTGTGCAACTCCACCGCCCTTGTAATGCGGGGCGCGGATTGAGCCCTGACGTGCGCGGCCAGTGCCCTTTTGCTTGTAAGGCTTGCGGCCACCACCGCGGACCTCGCCACGACGCTTGGTGTCGTGGGTACCCTGGCGTGCAGCCGCGAGCTGTGCAACAACGACCTGGTGGATCAACGGAACATTGACCTGCACGTCGAAGATCTCAGCTGGAAGCTCGACCTTGCCTGAAGTCACACCTGCGGCGGTGCGGACGTCAACATCAGTCATCGTCAGGCCTCCTTCACAGCGGTACGGACGAAGATGAGTGCACCCTTGGGTCCGGGAACGGCACCCTTGATGAGCAGCAGGCCATTCTCGACGTCAACACTTTGCACGCGCAGGTTCAAGGTGGTCTGACGGTCGGTGCCCATGCGGCCCGCCATCTTCATGCCCTTGAACACTCGGCCTGGGGTTGAGCAGCCACCGATGGAGCCTGGTGAGCGGTGCTTGCGCTTGACACCGTGCGATGCGCGCAGGCCGTGGAAGCCGTGGCGCTTCATGGCACCGGCGAAGCCCTTGCCCTTGGTGGTGCCAACCACGTCTACACGCTGATCGGTCTCGAAGGTGTCAGCCGTGAGCTCCTGGCCCAAGGTGTACTCCGAAGCGTCATCGGTGCGGATCTCAACGAGGTGGCGGCGGGGTGTGACGCCAGCCTTGTCGAAGTGACCTGTTGCAGGCTTGTTGACCTTGCGAGGGTCGATCGCGCCGAAGGCGATCTGGACAGCTGAATAGCCATCGTTTTCAGGGGTGCGGACCTGGGTGACGACACAAGGACCGGCTTGAATCACAGTCACGGGAACAACCTTGTTGTTCTCATCCCAGACCTGAGTCATGCCGAGCTTGGTGCCCAGTACGCCCTTCACGTTGGTGCCCATCGTTTCGTCTTCCCTACAGCTTGATCTCGATGTCGACACCGGCCGGAAGGTCAAGACGCATAAGCGAATCAACGGTCTTCGGCGTGGGGTCGAGAATGTCAATGAGGCGCTTGTGTGTGCGCATCTCGAAGTGCTCGCGGCTGTCCTTGTACTTGTGGGGCGAGCGGATGACGCAGTAGATGTTCTTTTCCGTAGGCAAAGGCACCGGGCCTGCGACCGATGCGCCAGTGCGGATCACCGTCTCGACGATTTTGCGCGCCGATGAATCGATGACCTCATGGTCATAGGCCTTAAGCCGGATGCGGATCTTTTGTCCCGCCATGGTGGCTGGTGTCCTTACTTGTCGTGTGCCAATGCTTCGGTTCTTGCGGATGGAGCTGGTGGAGCAGGTCGTGCAGTGGTGTCGTTGGGAGCGGCCCGAAGGCCGCCCCC